>DASUZB010000324.1:0-5157 GCA_036377075.1 Actinomycetes bacterium
CGGGGGGGCGGGAAGCGCCCCCCCGGACCCCCCCAGGTCCTCCGGGCTTCCCGCGGCCTTGGCCGAGCTCGCCGCGGCGGCCCAGGACTTCCCCCGCCACCTCGGCATCCACTCGGGCGGGATGGTGGTCTGCGACCGGCCGGTCGTCGAGGTCTGCCCGGTGGAGTGGGCGACCATGCCGGGGCGCAGCGTGCTGCAGTGGGACAAGGACGACTGCGCCGCGGTCGGGCTGGTCAAGTTCGACCTGCTCGGGCTCGGCATGCTGAGCGCCCTGCACGAGGCCGTCGACCTGGTCCGCTCCTACCACGGGGTCGAGGTCGACCTCGCCGGGCTGCCGCAGGAGCCGGCCGTCTACGAGATGCTCTGCCGCGCCGACTCGGTCGGCGTGTTCCAGGTGGAGAGCCGCGCCCAGATGGCCACCCTGCCGCGGCTGCGGCCGCGGCGCTTCTACGACCTGGTGGTGGAGGTGGCCCTGATCCGCCCCGGCCCCATCCAGGGCGGCTCGGTCCACCCCTACATCCGCCGCCGCAACGGCACCGAGCCGGTCACCTACCTGCACCCGCTGCTCGAGCGCTCGCTCGCCAAGACGCTCGGGGTGCCGCTGTTCCAAGAGCAGCTCATGCAGATGGCGGTCGACGTGGCCGGGTTCAGCGCCGCCGAGGCCGACCAGCTGCGCCAGGCGATGAGCGCCAAGCGCTCGGCCGAGCGCATGGAGCGGCTGCGGGCGCGCCTCTACACCGGCATGGCCGAGCGCGGCATCAGTGGCCGCACCGCCGACGAGATCTACGCCAAGCTGGCCGCCTTCGCCGACTTCGGCTTCCCCGAGAGCCACTCGGTCTCGTTCGCCTACCTGGTCTACGCGAGCGCCTGGCTCAAGCTGCACTACCCGGCCGCGTTCCTCGCCGCCCTGCTGAACGCGCAGCCGATGGGCTTCTACGCGCCGAGCACCCTGGTCGCCGACGCCCGCAGGCACGGGGTGGCGGTGCGCGGCCCCGACGTCAACGCCTCGGCGGCGACGGCCACCCTCGAGCCGGGGGAGGCCGGGAATCCCGTGGTCCGGCTCGGACTCGCCTACGTGCGCGGCGTCGGCGACGACCTGGCCGAGCGGATCGCCGCCGGGCGGCCCTACGACTCCATGGAGGACCTGGTGCGGCGCTCACGAACCGGCCGGGCGCAGGTCGAGGCGCTGGCCACGGCGGGGGCCTTCGGCTGCCTCGGGCTGGAGCGCCGTGAGGCGCTCTGGGCCGCCGGTCCGGCGGCCGAGGGCACCGACGACCGGCTGCCCGGGACGGTGGTCGGCGGCCAGGCGCCGGCGCTGCCCGGCATGAGCCCGTTCGAGCTGGGCGTGGCCGACCTGTGGGCCACCGGCCTGTCCGGCGACAGCTTCCCCACCCAGTTCGTGCGCGAGCGGCTCGACGCCGCCGGGGTGGTGACCGCCGCCGGCCTCGCCGCCCTCCCGCACGGCAGCGGCGTGCTGGTCGGCGGCCTGGTGACCCACCGGCAGCGACCGTCGACCGCCAAGGGCGTCACCTTCGTCAACCTCGAGGACGAGACCGGCCTGGTCAACGTGATCTGCTCCCCCGGGGTGTGGGCACGCCACCGCCGCGTCGCCCTGACGGCCTCCGCCCTGCTGGTCCGCGGCCGCCTGGAGCGCGCCGAGGGCGTCACCAACGTGATCGCCGCCGAGCTGCGGCCGCTCGACCTGGCCGTCCCCACCCGCCCGCGCGACTTCAGGTGACGGCGCGTCAGGAGGGACGCAGCAGGAGGTGGCGCAGGGCCGGGCCGAGCTCCGGCCAGCGGAAGGTGTAGCCGCTGGCGCTGGTCGCCTCGGGGAGCGCCCGGATGCTGCAGAACAGCAGCTCCTCGGCCATCTGGCCCATGGCGAGCCTGGGGGCGAAGCGGGGCACGTGGGCCAGCGCCGGACGGCCGAGGAGCCGGGCGAGGGTGGCGGTGTACTCGGCGTTGCTGACCGGGTTGGGCGCGGTCGCGTTGAGCGGCCCCTCGACGCCCTCGTCGACCACCGCGTGGCGCATGATGCCGACCAGGTCGTCGAGGGCGACCCAGCTCCACCACTGCCGCCCCGGCCCCAGGCGGCCGCCGAGGCCCAGCCGGAACAGGCGGGCCAGCGTGCGCAGCGCGCCGCCGCCCGAGGCCTGCACCAGCCCGGTGCGCACGTGCACCACCCGCAACCCGGCCTCCCTCGCCGGGTCGGCGGCCGCCTCCCAGTCCCGGCAGACGCCGGCGAGGAAGCCCTCGCCCGGCGCGCTCGCCTCGGTCAGCGCCTCGTCGCCGCGGTCGCCGTAGTAGTGGATGCCCGACGAGCTGACCAGCACCCGCGGCCCCTTGGCCAGGCCGGCCATGGTCTCGGCCAGCAGGCGGGTGCCGCTGGTGCGGCTCTGGCGGATGTCCCGCTTGACCCCGCCGGTCCAGCGCAGCGCCCCGATGCTGCGGCCAGCCAGGTGGACGACCGCGTCGGCGGCGGCGAGGGCGTCGGTGTCGAGGACGCCGGCGGCCGGGTCCCAGTGGGCCACGTCCTCTCCCGAGGCCGTGCGGCTGAAGCGCGTGACGGCGTGGCCGTCACGGCGCAGCAGGGGCACGAGTGCGGACCCGACCAGCCCGGTCGCGCCGGTGACCACGACGTGCATGGGGCGCGCGCCCCGTCAGCCCTGCGGTGGCGGGGGCGGCGCCGGGGCGCGACGAGGCCGCGCCGTGCGCTTCTCTCCGGCGGTGCCGTCGCCGACGACCACCTCGCCCCCGGCCGTGGGCGCTGCCGCCGCCTTGGCCGCCTTCGCCCCAGGCGTGCCGTTGCCGCCCGCGAGCATGTTGCGGGCCAGCTGCAGCCCGGCGACGCCCTGGCTGAGGGCCTGGGCGAGCGCCTCGGACACCCCCTGGGCGCCGTTGAGCACGATCATCTGGTCGACCGCGCCGAACGGCTTGGCGGCGGCCTCGACGATCGCCGGCCACTGCTCGGCGAGCTGCTGGCCGATGACCGCCTCCTGGTTCTCGGCCAGGGCGTCCGCCCGCGCCTTGATCGCCTGGGCCTCGGCCATCCCGCGGGCGCGCACCGCCTCGCCCTCGGCCTGGCCCTTGGCCTGGGTCGCGGCGGCCTGGGCCTCGCCGAGCATCCGGGTCGACTCCGCGTTGGCCGACGCCTCGACCCGCACCCGCTCCGCCTCCGCGTCGGCTTCCAGCTTGACCCGCTGGGCGTTGCCCTCGGCGTCCAGCTCGACCTCGCGGCGCTGCGCCTCGGCGCCGGCGATGCGGGCGTCGCGGCTGGCCTTGGCGAGGGTGACCTCCTGGTAGGCCTTGGCGTCGGCGGGCTTGCGCACCGAGGCCTGCAGGCGCTGCTCCTCGCGGGAGGCCTCCAGCTCGGCGACCTTGGTCTCCTCGACCACCACCTCCTGGCGCGCGGTCGCCTCGGACAGCGGGCCGGCCTGCTGCGCCCGCGCCGCCGCCTGGTCGACCTCGGCCTGGTAGCCGGCCTGCTTGATCTGGCTCGCGCGGCGGGCGGCCGCCTTGAGCGCCTCGGCCTCCTGCTCGGCCTCGGTGGCCTCGCGGTCCGCGCGCGCCTGGGCGATGCGCGCCTCGCGGGAGACGGCCGCCGCGTGCGGCAGGGCCAGGTTGCGGATGTACCCGGTGGGGTCCTGGATCTCCTGGATCTGCAGGGAGTCGACGATCAGGCCGAGCTTCTCCATCTCGGTGCCGGACGAGGCGCGGGTGAGGCTGGTCAGCTTCTCGCGGTCGCGGATCATCTCCTCGACCGTCATGTTGCCGACGATCGCCCGCAGGTGGCCGGCGAACACGTTGTGGACCCTGGCGTCCATGTGCTGCTGCTGGTCGAGGAAGCGGCGGGCGGCGTTGGCGATGGAGGCGTAGTCGTCGCCCACCTTGAAGATCACCACGCCCTGCACCCCGACGGGGATGCCCTGGTGGGTGACGCAGTCGATCGCCAGCTCGGCCTCGCGCAGGTCGAGCGAGAGGCGGCGCACGGTCTGGACGCCCGGGATGACCAGGGTGCCCTTGCCGGTGACGATCTTGAAGCCGAGGCTCTCGCCCACCTCGCCGGGCGTCGGGCGCTCGCGAAATCCGGAGATGACCAGCGCCTCGTTCGGCTCCGCCACCCTCCACATCAGCCTGAAGAGCACGAACAGCAGCACGAGGACGGCGGCGACGCCGACCGCGAGGGAAAGGGGACCTGTGAGGACGGGATCCATCTGGAGCCTCCAGCAGCCCTTGCTAGACCGGGCTGACGACGACGGTGCGCGGCGGGAAGTACTCGACGACGACCACCCTGGTGCCGGTGGCGATGGTGTCGCCCGGATCGGTCGCATAGGCGTGGAACGCCTCGGTGCCGCCGCGGATGGCGACCATGACCTCGCCGATGCGCCCGGGTGCGATCGTCCCGGTGACCCGTCCGACCTTGCCGATCATGCTGCTGGCCAAGGGGATCGCGTCTCCTCGCGTGCCTGGGCGCTTCGTGCCGCTGGGGGAATCTTGGACCATGCCGGGGACCGTCTGTCCAGTGACGATCTGACAGTTCCGGGATAGCCGAACGACCCGGCCGCTCACGTGGCCCCGCCGGCGCCGAACCTGGGCGCCAGCCGGGGCGGCCGGGCGCGCGCCGCCGCGATGGATCGCTCCAGCAGCGCCGCCAGCGAGGCCTCGCCGGGGGCGGCGCGGACCACGCCGAGGCGCAGGGCCAGCTGCCAGGGACGGCCGGGGCTGTCGAGCGTCGCGAGGGCCTCCTCGAGCCTGGCGACGGCGGCCCGGTCGTCGCCCTCGTGCACCAGCAGCACGGCCAGGTCGCCGTCGCCGACCCTGGCGATCAGGTCGGCGGAGCGGAAGGTGCGGCGCAGGACCCTGGCGAGGGCGACCAGGGCGCGCTCGCGCTCCGGGCGACTGGGCGCCTCCTGCGCGTCTGGCGGCGCCTCCAGCGCCGCCCGCACCACGGTGACCTTCTGCCCGGTCCGGCCCGCCAGGGCGAGCAGGTGCGGCCCGACGGTGGCCAGCGCCCTCGCGCTGGCCAGCCCCGTCGGCTCGTCGACCAGGGCGAGCCGGCGCACGCGGGCGGCGAGGCCGGCCTCGGCGACGGCGTGGCGCAGCACCCGCGCCGCCAGGTCCGCCTCGAACGGCTCGGTGGCGAGGTGGTCGCTGGCG
>DASUZB010000325.1:0-19465 GCA_036377075.1 Actinomycetes bacterium
CGGGGGGCTGCCGCTTCGCTCCTCGAGCCCCCCGGATCCCCCGGCCGCCAGCGCCGCGACGCAGTGGGCGGCGGCGTTCATCCCGCTCGCGGCGGTGACCCCCGGCGGCATCGAGACGGTGAGCCGCGGGTCGTACACGACCGTCCGGGGCCGCACCGCCGGGTCGCTGCCGGTGGTCTTGCGCCCGCCGGCGGTGATCCCCCACACGGTGGTCATCTCGCTGCCCGCGTAGGTGGTGGGCACGGCGAGGATCGGCATCCCGGTGCTCCGGGCGACCGCCTTGGCGAGGCCGGTCGCCGAGCCGCCGCCGACACAGACGAGCCCGTCGGCGCCGGCCTCGGTGGCCAGCCGCAGCGCCTCCGCGGCCACCTGCTCGGGGACGTGGGGGACGACCCCGTCGATGCGCCCGGCGAGCCGCCCGCCGAGCGCCGCGGCCAGCTCGTCGGCGTACGGCTTCGCGCTGGTCCCCGCGATCAGCAGGACCGTGGCGCAGCCGAGACGGTCCGACTCCGCGGGCACCATCGCCAGCGCGCCGGGCCCGAACAGCACCCGGCCGCCAGGCAGCTCCTGGACCAGCACCTGGGCTCCCTCCATGTGTGAGGGAGAAACTATTGTAGATGCAACTGACTGCTCCGCAACGGGCAGGTCGGCGCGACCGAGCAGGTGTTCGGCAACCGCAGGACCCCTACACCAAGGTGCTGCTGGACTCGGTGCCGCAGCTCGACCGCAATCGGGAGCGGGTCACCGCGCCGCCAGGGGAGCACGGGTGAGCAAGCGCGCGACGATCGCCGACATCGCCGAGCCGTTCTTCATGAAGCTGATCTCCGGCATGAAGGGCTGCGGATCTCGCCGAGGCGACCAAGCCGCCTGAGGATCACGGGGAACCAACCCGGGGCCCAAGCAGGGATCCCGCCGCGGTACACGATGGGGGGGTCCGGGGGGGAGCTGCCTCGGGCTCCCCCCCGGATGAATCGGGGATGGTGAAGTGGAAGACCGTGCCGCCGCCTTGGCGGGGCTCGAACCAGATGCGGCCGCCGTGGCGTTCCACGATGCGGCGGCACAGCGACAGGCCGATGCCGCTGCCGGGGTAGTCGTGGCGGGTGTGGAGCCGCTGGAACATCTGGAAGACCTGATCGGCATCCGAAGGGTCGATGCCGATGCCGCGGTCGGCCACGGAGATGCGCCAGGCGCCCGGGTCGTGGCGCGCGGACAGCTCGACCTGCGGGGGCGTGTCCGGGTCGGTGAACTTCAGCGCGTTGGCGACCAGGTTCTGCAGCACCCGCTGGAGCTGCGCCTCCCCGCCCTGGACGCTCGGCAGCTGGCCGACCTCGATGCGGGCGCCGCGCTCCGCGACCGGCGCGGCGAGCAGCTCGAGCACCTGCTCGGCGAGCTTGGCCAGGTCGACCGTCGCGCGCGTGAGCGGCTCGTTGCCGACCCGGGAGTAGGTGAGCAGGTCGTCGGTGAGCGCCTGCAGGCGCTTGGCGCCGTCGACCATGAAGCTCATGTACTCGTTGGCGTCCTGGTCGAGCCGGTCGCCGTACCGGGCCTTGAGGAGCTGCGCGTAGCCGGCGACCGCCCGCAGCGGCTCACGCAGGTCGTGGGAGGCGGTGTAGGCGAACTGCTCGAGGTCGGCGTTGGAGCGCTCGAGCGCCCGGTTGGCCCGCCGCAGCTGCTCCACCGCCGTGTCGGTCGCCGCCTGGGCCGCGCGGGCCGCGGCGAGCTGGCGGGCGTCGTCCAGGACGGTGCCGAGCACCGTCGCGAAGGTCGCCAGCGCCTCGGTGACCTCGTCGTCCAGTGGCTGCCGCGTGAAGGTGGCGACGACGCCGAGCAGCTCGTCGGTGACCACCAGGGGGTGCAGCGCCGCCGCGGCGATCCCCTCCCGCGCCACCCAGTCCTGCTCGAACTCCGGGTCCCCCTCGAGGCCGTTGCGCACGAACGGGCGGCGGTCGCGCGCGACCCTCCCGACCTTGTAGGGGTAGGCGTCGAGGTCGATGCGGGCGCGGCGGCTGGAGGTGGTGGCGGTCGACAGCCCGGCGCTGGCGACCAGCTCGAGGACGTGCTCGTCCGGCCGGTGCAGCCAGATCCGGGCGAGGGCGGCGTCGAAGTCGTCGACCAGTACCTCGACGGCGGTGGCGACGACGTGGCGCACGTCGAGGTTGGCGGTCAGCCGCGCCGCTGCGCGGTTGGCCGCCTTCAGGTAGCGGCTGACGGTGAGCTGCCGCTCCAGCTCGACCCGGTCGCCGAGGTCGCGCAGCGCGGCGACGAACAGCTCTCCCTGCCCGTCGAGCGGGTGCGCCGAGATGGCCAGCTCCACGTCGACCTCACTGCCGTCGCGGCGCAGCGCGGGGACGCGCACCGGGCGGCCGAGCAGCTGGGGCACGTGGGTGTCCAGGTAGCGCTGGAAGCCGGCGCGGTGGGCGGCGCGGAGCCGCTCCGGCTGGATCGCGACGAGGGGCTGCCCCACCAGGCCGCCGTCGTCCCAGCCGAGCAGCCGCTCGGCGGCGGGGTTGGCGAAGACGATCTGGCCGCGCTCGTCCGCCGCCACCACCGCGTCGGCGAACCCGTAGAGCACGCTGCGGTAATCGAGCCCCATTCCAGCTCCAGAGCGACGCCAGGTGGTGCGCTTCCCATCGACCTGGACGCGGCCCCGCTTGAGCTGGCGGCCCCGCCCCTACCCTTCCCGCCTGGCCGCCTCAGCGGCGGCGGTGAACGCCGCGGTGGTCTGCCTGGCCCGCGCGAGCGGGCCGAGTTCGGCGGGGGGCGCCGGGGCGGCGAGGCGCGGCGCGGCCTCGGCGGGCGCCACCCTGGCCAGCTCCGCGGTGACCTGGTCGGCAAGCTCGACGAAGTCCAGGTAGTACTCCGGGACCTCGGGCTCGGCCGCCGTCTCGACCGGCGCCGGCGGCGCCAGCATCGCCTCCCTGGTGGCCGTCGGCGCGGCCGGCAGGTGCGCGGAGAGGTCGGGCAGCTCGGCGCCGCGGCGCGGCTGGTCCAGGTCGAGCAGCGTGTCGAACCGCACGGCGTGCTCGTCCCGCCTGGTCAGCGGCTTCGCGTCGGGCGCGAACAGCGCCCGCAGGGTGGCGGGGACGCTGGCGTGGTCGCGCACCTCGGCGCTGACGATGCCCGCGCGGACGTAGGGCGACACCACCACGGCGGGAACGCGGGGGCCGTACATGGTGAAGTCGAACGCCTCGGTCTTGCGGTGGAAGAAGAACGACACGATGCGGCCGAGCAGGCCGGGCCGGTCGCCGGGGGGCTGGGCGTCCGTCGGCGGCCCCACGTGGTCGTAGAGGCCGCCGTGCTCGTCGTAGGTGACCAGCAGCACCGAGCGCTCGAACACCGCGGGGTTCGACCGCAGGGCCTCGTAGATCGAGGCGAGGAGCTGCTCGGCCCGGTAGAAATCCTCGTCGCCGTGGCCGTCCTGGGGGTAGCCGTCGTAGTCGGCGTTGGCCACCCGGTTGTTGCCCGGGTGCTGGCTGTCGGAGTGGTCGCCGTGCCCGCCGCCGCCCGGCGAGGCGTGGATCGGCGGGTGGTGGTTGGGCTCGATGAAGGAGTAATGCGGCAGCGTGCCCTCGCGCACGTGGCGGGCGAACTCGCCGAACACGAACCAGTTGGCCCGCCGCTTGGGCGGCACCCAGAGGTTGTTGAACGCCCACACCTGCGGCGTGTCGTCGTAGTAGATGTGCCAGCTCCTGCCGTGCTCCTCGAGCAGCTCGAAGATGGTGCGGTCGTCGTAGAAGCGCAGCTCGATGTCGGTGGTCCCGTCCGAGGTGGCGGCGTGCAGGAAGTTGCGGTTGGGCCAGGTCTCGCCCGGCACCGAGCAGAACCACTTGGAGCAGACGCCGAACTGGAGGGCCAGCGTGGCGAGCACCGGCACGTGCCCCGGCGCCTGGCAGCGCATCACCAGCGGCCCGCGCCCCTCGACCTTCCCGCTCCCGGCCTTCTGCCCGGCCACCCGGTTCGCGATCGGCCCGAACAGGCCCCCGAACTGGGGCGCCGCCAGCCCGCGGCCCTTGTTCTCGTAGCTCTCCACGAAGCCCTGGTTGGTCGCGTGCCGGCCGGGCCCGATCCCGCGGACGGCGAGCTGCTGCATCACCGCGTCGTGCGAGTGGTCCGGGTCCACCGGCAGGACCGGCTTGGCGTCGGAGCTGACCTCGACGGGCGGCCCCTGGCCGTGCCAGGCCGGGTTGCTGTACGGCCCGCCCTCGAGCAGCCCGTCGAACTGCGGGTCGGGATGGTCCACGTACCCGAGCAGGTGGTCGAACGAGCGGTTCTCGAGCGCGACCACGATCACGTGCTCGACAGCTGTAGGCATGTCTCCCCCCGGCGCCCTCGCGCGACCCGCCCGGCGTGCTCAATCGGTCAGATCGCACCATCCTGGACGTTGCCGGCCAACGCTATCACGCGGCCGGGTGCAGGCGGCCGTGCCCAGGCGGCGTCGCCGCTCAGGTGCCGACGGTGCGCTTGACCGCCTCGGCGAGGCGGTCCGCCGACGGGACCACGGCGTCCTCGAGGTTGGCGGCGAAGGGGAGCGGGACGCACTCGCCGGCGACGCGCTTGACCGGGGCGTCGAGGTCGAAGAAGCCCTCCTCGGCCACGATCGAGGCCAGGGTGGCGCCCCAGCCGCCCTGGTAGGGGTTCTCCTCGACGATCACCAGGCGGCTGGTGCGCGCCACGCTGTCGAGCACCGCGCGCGCGTCCATCGGGACCAGGCAGCGCAGGTCGACGACCTCGGCGGAGATCCCGTCGCCGGCGAGCAGCTCGGCCGCCTCCAGCGCGGTCGGCACGGTGGAGGCGAGCGCGACCAGGGTGACGTCGCCGCCCTGGCGGCGGACCTCCGCGCTGCCGAGCGGCACCACGTGGTCCTCCGGCGGGGCCTCGCCCTTGCTCGCCAGCAGGCCCTTGTGCTCGAAGACCAGCACCGGGTCGTCGCTGCGGATGGCGCTGGCCATCAGCCCGATCATGTCCGCCGGGGTCGACGGCGCGGCGATCTTCAGGCCCGGCACCGCCAGCGCCCAGTTCTCCACCGCCTGCGAGTGCTGCGCGCCGAAGCCGAGCCCGCCGCCGTTGGCGGTGCGGATCACCAGCGGCACGGTGACCTGCCCGCCGGTCATGTAGCGCATCTTGGGGATCTCGTTGGCGACGTAGTCCCAGCAGCAGGCCAGGAAGTCCGAGAACATGATCTCGGCGACCGGCCGCAGGCCGGTCATGGCCGCGCCCATGGCGGCGCCGACGATCGCCTGCTCGCTGATCGGCGTGTCCCAGACACGCTCCGGCCCGAACTCCGCGAACAGCCCGACGGTGGTCTTGAAGACGCCCTCGGCGGCGCCGATGTCCTCGCCCAGGCAGACCACGGTGGGGTCGCGGCGCATCTCGCGCGCGATCCCGGTGGCGACCGCCTCCCGGTAGGTGATCACGTCCGCCATGCCGCACTCCCATCCGCCCAGACGTCGGTGAGCGCGGTCGACTCGTCGGCGGGTGGCGCCGCCTTGGCCGCCTCCACCGCCGCGGCGACCAGCTCCTGCGCGCGGGAGCGCCGCTGCTCGATGTCCTGCTCGCCGACCCCGCGGGCGTGCAACTGCTCGGCCAGCAGCGTCAGCGGGTCGCGCCGCAGCCAGGCGTCGACCTCCTCCTGGGGCCGGTACTTGGCGGGGTCGGCGCGGGAGTGCCCGTACTGCCGGTAGGTGAGCGCCTCGATGACGGTGGGGCCGTCGCCGGCGCGGGCGCGCGCCGCCGCGCTCGCCACCGCCTGCATCACCGCCACCACGTCGTTGCCGTCGACCACCAGGGCCGGCAGGTCGTAGGCGGGCGCCCTGCCGGCGGCCGGCTGGGGGACGGCGGTGACCGACTTGATCGGCGTGTACTCCATGTAGAGGTTGTTCTCGCAGACGAACAGGACCGGCAGCTTCCACACGGCGGCCAGGTTGAGGGCCTCGTGGAAGGCGCCGATGTTGGTGGCGCCGTCGCCGAAGAAGGCGACCGCGACCTGGTCGGTGCCGCGCAGCTTGGCCGACCAGGCGGCGCCGCAGGCGATCGGCAGGTGCGAGCCGACGATCGCGTAGGAGCCGAGCATGTTGTGCTCGGCCGAGGTGAGGTGCATCGAGCCGCCCTTGGCGCCGTTCAGGCCGGTGGCGCGGCTCATCAGCTCGGCGAGGCAGGCCTCGGGCGACGCGCCCCGCGCCATGGCGTGGTGGTGGCCGCGGTAGGTGGCGAACACGTAGTCGTCGGGGCGCAGCGCGGCGCTGGCGCCGACGGCCACCGCCTCCTGCCCGGAGGCGAGGTGGGTGGTGCCCTTGACCAGGCCGCTCATGAACAGGTCGTAGGCGGCCTTCTCGGTGGCGCGGATCACCGCCATCTGCTCGAACATGTCCAGCAGCTGCTCGACCGGCAGCTCTTCGGCCGCCGCCTCGCCCTGGGCGGCGGCCGCCTCGGGTGCGACGCTCATGGCCTCACCGGCTCCCATGGCCGTCCGCGGCCGCGGTGGCGTCCGCCGGCCGGTTGCGGTGCGACTCGGCCTCGCGCACGGCGGGCAGCGGGCCGCCGACGGTCCAGTAGCGCTGGCCGGCGATCAGCAGCTCCTCGGCGGGGAACTTGGTGACGATCTCGCAGCCGTCGGCGGTCACCACCACCTCTTCCTCGATCCGCGCGGCCGACCAGCCGTCCGCGGCCGGCCAGTAGGTCTCGAGCGCGAACAGCATGCCCTCCTCGAGCACCTCCGGGTGGTCGAGCGAGACCAGCCGGCTGAAGATCGGCTTCTCCCAGATGGACAGGCCCACGCCGTGGCCGTACTGCAGCGCGAAGGCGGCCTCCTCGTTGGGGAAGCCGAACTCCTCGGCCCGCGGCCAGACCGAGACGATGTCGGCCGTGGTCGCGCCCGGCTTGACCAGCGCGATCGCCTCGTCCATGTAGTCGCGGCAGCGGCGGTAGGCGTCGCGCATCGCCGGCGAGGCGCTGCCCACCGCGAAGCAGCGGTAGTAGCAGGTGCGGTAGCCGTTGTAGCTGTGCAGGATGTCGAAGAAGGCGGGGTCGCCGGGGCGCAGGATGCGGTCGGAGTAGACGTGCGGGTGCGGCGCGCAGCGCTCGCCGGAGATGGCGTTGACGCCCTCGACGTGCTCGGAGCCGAGGTCGTAGAGGACCTTGGCGACCAGGCCGACGCACTCGTTCTCGCGCACCCCCGGACGCAGGAAGCTGTAGAGCTGGTCGTAGGCCGCGTCCACCATCGAGGCGGCCTGGGTGAGCAGGCCGATCTCGTCGTCGGTCTTGATGCGGCGCGCCTCGAGGAAGACCTGCTGGCCGTCCACCACGGTGAGGCCGGCGGCCTGCAGTGCCGCCAGGATCGGCATCTCGACCAGGTCGACGCCGAGCGGCTCGCCGGCGAGGCCGTGCTCGTCGAGCACCCGCTTGATCTTGCGGGCGACCTCCTCGGCGATGCCGGCGTCGGGGTTGAAGGCGCCGCGCAGGGTGGAGATCCCGGCGCGGGCGCGCCCCAGCTCCGGCTGGTCGGTACGGCCGTCGAGCCAGGGGTTGTAGATCTGGTGGTGCCGGGCGGCGGAGCCGAAGTCCCAGGCGACCGGCTCGCCGCCGCGTGGCAGCAGCGCGAAGCGGATCAGCTTGTCCATCGCCCACGTGCCGATGTGCGTGGACGTCATGTAGCGCATGTTGTGGAAGTCGAAGGTCAGCAGCGAGCCGAGCTCGGAGCGGCCCAGCGTCTCCTTCAACCGTGCCAGCCGGTCGCGCCGCAACCGGTCGACGTCGATCCGCTGCTCCCAGTCGACGGCGTTTGGTCCGTACGTGCGGATGCCCATGGCCACCATCCCCGCGACTGTCGTTCCCCGGTGCGGCCAGGAGTACGCCCGACAGAGCTGTTCAGTCAAGCTTATGAACGGCCGCCGAAGAGCGTCAAGCAATGCAAAACAACATGGTGCGGCAAGCCTTGTCGGGCTCGGCGCCACCTAATGGGAATGGCGGCCGATCACGCACCAGATCGCGGTGGCCGGCTCGGAGCCGGGGTTGCCGAGCCGGTGCGGGGTGGTCGCCGGGAAGCTGATGGAGTCGTCCGCGACCAGCTCGTAGGAGTCGAAGCCGACGTCGACCACCAGCCGGCCGGAGAGCACCACGCCGAACTCCTGGCCGGCGTGGCGCATGAACGTGCCCTCGCGCGAGGAGCAGCCGCCAGGGGCGTAGGTGACGTGCAGGAACTCGACGCCGGGGAAGGAGCCTGCGGTGAGGCGGCGCCAGTGCACGCCGGACTCGAGCTCCAGGGCCTCGTGCTCGCCGGCGCGCTGGAAGGAGAAGAACCCCTCGGTGTCGTGCCCGCGGGTGACCACCACCGAGCCGTCGCCGTCGCCCGGCGCCGCGCCGTGGTCGGCGGCGCGCTGCGCCGGCGTCGGCGTGCCGGCGAGCAGCCCGTCCAGCGAGGTGTTCAGCAGGTTGACGATGTCGAACAGCTTGCTCACCGACGGCTGCGCCTTGCCGGTCTCGATCTGCGACAGCGCGCTCGCGCTGATCCCGAGGCGCCGCGCCATCTCGCGCAGCGACATGCCCTGACGCAGCCGCTCGGCGCGCAGCCGGCCGCCGAGGTCGAGGGCGGGATCGCTGCCCGCCGCGATCGTTGCCTGACCCTGCTCGCTCGCCTTCATGAGCAGCAGTGTACAGGGAGAATGATGCCGGAACGGGCCTACTGTTCACTTCTG
This sequence comes from Actinomycetes bacterium, assembly GCA_036377075.1. Lineage (GTDB taxonomy): Bacteria > Actinomycetota > CALGFH01 > CALGFH01 > CALGFH01 > DASUZB01. The sequence continues at coordinate 8,691 of DASUZB010000325.1, forward strand.
GTGGACAAGCGTATTCTCCTGGTCGACATTGGCTCCTTTCCAGCGGAGGATGGCCATGGGTGACCGACTGCTGCTCCGTGGTGGGCACGTGCTGACCGTCGACCCGCAACTCGGCGACCTGCCACAGGGCGACGTGCTGATCGACGGCGACAAGATCGCGACCGTGGCGCCCTCGGTCGACGCCGACGCCGAGGTGATCGACGCCACCGGCAAGATCGTCATCCCCGGCTTCGTCGACACCCACCGGCACACCTGGGAGGCGGCGATCCGCAACTGCGCCCCCAACGCCACCCTCGACGACTACTTCGTCGACGTGCTCGACACCTTCGCGCCGCTGTACCGGCCCGAGGACGTCTACGCCTCCAACCTCGCCGGCTCGCTGGAGTGCATCAACGCCGGCATCACCACCCTGGTCGACTGGTCGCACATCAACAACACCCCTGAGCACCCCGACGCCGCCGTCAACGCGCTCAAGGAGACCGGCATCCGCGCCCAGTACGCCTACGGCAGCGCCAACACCTCGCTGGCCGACTACTGGTTCGAGTCCAAGCTGGTGATCCCCGCCGACGACGTGCGCCGGGTACGCGGCGCCTACTTCTCCTCCGACGACAGCCTGCTGACCATGGCGCTGGCCACCCGCGGCACCGGCTTCTGCGTCGACGACGTGGTGCGGGCCGAGTGGGGGATGGCCCGCGAGCTCGGCCTGCCCATCACCGTCCACGTCGGCATGGGCCGCGTGGCCGGCCGCTTCGCCATGATCTCCAAGCTGAACGAGCTCGGCCTGCTCGGCCCCGACACCACCTACATCCACTGCTGCTACTTCTCCGAGGAGGAGTGGCGGCTGGTGGCGGACTCGGGCGGCACCATCTCGATCGCGCCGCAGGTCGAGCTGCAGATGGGGCACGGCTGGCCGCCGGTGATGAAGGCGCTGGAGTACGGGCTGCGCCCCAGCCTCTCGATCGACGTCGTCACCACCGTGCCCGGCGACATGTTCACCCAGATGCGCGCCGCCTTCGCCGCCGAGCGGGCCAGGATCAACGCGGTGACCTGGGAGGCCAACGTCGACGCGCCCGAGAACATGCTCAAGGCGCGCCAGATGCTGGAGCTGGCCACGATCAACGGCGCCCACGTCGCCGGCCTCGAGGACCGCACCGGCTCGCTGACCCCGGGCAAGCAGGCCGACGTGGTGCTGATCGACGCGACCGCGATCAACGTCGCCCCGGTGATCGACGCGGCCGCCGCCGTCACCCTGTGCGCCGACGTCTCCAACGTCGACACCGTGATCATCGGCGGCAAGGTCCACAAGCGCGACGGCAAGCTGGTCGCCGACGTCGGCCGGGCGCAGCGGCTGGTCGAGGAGTCGAGCGAGCACCTCGTCAGGCAGGTCGAGCAGAAGAAGCTGCAGCAGGCATGACCTCGCGGCACCTCGTACGCCGGGCCGGCGAGGTCCCTGCCGGCCCGGCCGAGAGCCCCGAGGTGGCCGCCGCGACCGGGTTGCGCCGCGCCTCCCTGGTGGACGAGGCGGCGGGCGCGGTGCACACCGGCTTCGGCACCTGCGAGCTCGAGCCCGACGGCCGGGTGCCCGCCCACGTCCACTCCTACGAGGAGAGCTTCTACGTACTCGAGGGCGAGGCGCTGGTGGAGAGCCCCGAGGGGGCGTTCCTGGTGCGCCCCGGCGACTACGGGCTGCTGCCGGTCGGCGTGCCGCACACCTGGAGCAACGCCGGCAACGGCGTCTTCCGCTGGGCCGACATGCTGGCGCCGCAGCCGCGCGCCCGCCTCGGCCACGACACCTTCCTGGTGCCGAAGCTGGGGGCATCGCCGGACCCGGCGCTCGCCGTCGACGTGCGCGACCCCCGGACCCGCTCGTTCGGCCACATCGAGCCGGCCAACATGGACCCGGGCAGGCAGACCCAGGAGCAGCTCGCCGTCTCGGCGAGCATGCGCACGGCGCTGCTGGTCTACAGCGGGATCACGGTGAAGATGATGGTCGACTCCGACCTCGGGGCGGTGCTGTCGACCATGTTCATGGTCCAGTACGAACCGCGCGGGCTCGCCGGCACCCACGACCACCCGTTCGAGGAGACCTACCTGATCCTCGAGGGGGAGGTCGACGCGAGCTTCGACGGCGAGCGCTGCCGCCTCGGCGCCGGCGACCTCGCCTGGGCCGGCGCCGGCTGCGTGCACGGCTTCTCCAACCCGGCCGAGGTCCCCGTGCGCTGGCTGGAGACGCAGGCGCCGCAGCCGCCGCCGCGGCACTCCTACCGCTTCACCCGCGACTGGGACTACCTGCGCGACGCGCTGTCCTAGGAAGGGAGTGACATAGATGCCGGACCCCGTGAGCGTGGTGGTGGTCGGAGGGACCTCGGGGATCGGCCGCGAGGTCGCGCGCTTCTACGCCGACAGGGGCGACGAGGTGGTGCTCTCCGGCAGGGACGCCGCCCGCGCCGAGGCGGTCGCCGCCGAGGTCGGCGGGCGCACCACCGGGATCGCCGTGGAACTGGCCCGGCCGGAGGAGATCGCCGCGGCGCTCGCCGGCGTCGGGCGGGTCGACCACCTGGTGCTCGCCGCCATCGACCGCGACGAGAACTCGGTGCGCGACTACGACCTGAAGCGAGCGACCTACCTGGTCACGCTGAAGCTGCTCGGCTACACCGAGGTGGTGCACACGCTGCTGCCGCGGATGCACGACGAGAGCTCGATCGTGCTGTTCGGCGGGCTGGCGATGCTGCGCCCCTACCCGGGCTCGACGACGGTGACCACGGTGAACGGCGGCGTCAGCGGTATGGCCCGGGCGCTCGCCGTCGAGCTCGGGCCGATCCGCGTCAACGCCGTGCACCCGGGGTTCGTCGGCGACAGCCCGCTCTGGAGCGCGCGGGGCGAGGCGGCGCTCAAGCCGCCCAGGGACCGCACCCCGACGGGGCGGCTGGCGACCATGCGGGACGTCGTCGAGGCGGTCGACTTCCTGCTCACCAACCGCGCGGTGAACGGCGTCGACCTGTCGGTCGACGGTGGCTGGCTGCTGAAGTAGCGAACCACGTCAGGGACGCGCGAGCGCGCGACCACGGGAGGACGCTGGTCATGCGGGACGAGCCGAAGGTCGCGGTGGTCGGGACCGGGCGCATGGGCGGGACCATGGTGGGCACGCTGCGGCGGGCGGGCACCGAGGTGGTGGTCTTCAACCGCACCCGCGCCAAGGCCGAGGAGGTGGCGCGGCGCAGCGGCGCCACCGTCGCCGGCAGCGCCCGCGATGCGGCCATGGGCGCCCATGTGGTGCTCAGCTCGCTCGCCGACGACGCGGCCGTCGAGGCCGCCTACGCGGGACCGGACGGCCTCGCCGCCGGGCTCGCGGGCGGGACCGTGGTCTGCGAGACCAGCACGATCCACCCGCGCACCCTCGAGGTGGTCGGCCCGCTGGTCGCCGAGCGCGGGGCGTCCCTGCTCGACACGCCGGTCTCCGGCAGCGTCCAGCTCCTCGAACGGGGCGAGCTGACGGTGATGGCCGGCGGCGACGCCGCCGCCCTGGAGCGGGCGCGGCCCGTGCTGGAGTTGCTCGCCAGCAGGATCTTCCACACCGGCGACCTGGGCACCGGCGCGACCATGAAGCTGGCGGTCAACACCATCGTCCACGGGCTCAACCTGGCGCTCTCCGAGGCGCTGGTGCTGGCCGAGAGGGCGGGGGTGGAGCGCGGCGCCGCCTACGAGGTGTTCGCCAACAGCGCCGTCGCCGCCCCGTTCGTGCTCTACAAGCGGGCGGCCTACGAGCACCCCGACGAGACCCCGGTGGCCTTCAGCCTCGACCTGGTCGCCAAGGACCTCGACCTGGCCCTCGACCTCGCCGCCGAGGCCGGCCCGACGATGGAGCAGGCGGCCACCAACCGCCGCGTGGTCGGCGCCGCCGTCGCCGCCGGCCTCGGCGACCACGACCTCAGCGCGCTCGCCACCTACCTGCGCGGTGCCCGGAGGTAGTGCTGACCACCGCCCGCAGGTGGCGGACGTACTCAGTCCTTGTTGGCGCCGTGGGCACGGACGAAGTCGTTGACGGCGTAGTAGGCGTCGATGGATTCGCCCGCGTCGCCCCAGAAGCCGTCGAGGACGTCGTACCGCATGGCTCCCTGGGCGACGTAATGGTTGTTGACGTCGGTGATCTCCAGCTCCCCCCGTCCCGAGGGCGTGAGGGTGGGGATGACCTCGAAGACGCTGGGGTCGTAGCAATAGATGCCGGTGACCGCCAGGCCGCTGGGGGGGTCGGTGGGCTTCTCGACGATCCTGGTCACGCGCTGGTCGTCGTCGAGCTCGGGAACGCCGAGGTGACGAAGGTGGGCCGGGTCGTCGATCCGAGCTAGCAGGATGCGGGCGCCATGCGGCTGGCGGCGGAAGTTGTCCGCGAGCGGCCGGATGCCGCGCTCGAGGACGTTGTCGGCCAGCATGACGATGATCGGGTCGCCATCGGCGAACCGCTCGGCCAGCCCGAGCGCGTCGGCGATGCCGCTGGGGCGTTCCTGGTAGGCGTAGAGCAGCCGGTCGATGCCCCAGTCGTGGCCGTTGCCGAGCAGACGCAGGAATTCCCCGGCATGCGTGCCGCCGGTCACGAGCATCATCTCGTTGACGTCCGCCTGGACGAGCGCCTCGATCGCGTAGGTGACCATCGGCCGGTCGTAGATGGGCAACAGGTGCTTGTTGGTGATGCGGGTCAACGGGTGCAGGCGGGTCCCGCTGCCCCCCGCCAGGACCACGCCCTTCACGGCCGGCCTGCCCTTCTGAGGTTCGAGATCATCGGCTCCTCCGCGCCGCGTGGGACATGCAGGGGAGTGTGAGGCTACCGGATACAGGGGTTGAACTGCCCCACCGGCGCCTTCCCCCCGCACGTCTCTGGGCTCGGCCTCGGCGCCGACCGGGATGCCTCAGGCCTGGGGGCCGCCGACCTCGACCAGCCGCGCGCGGGCGCGGCCAAGTGTGGCGGCGGCCTCGCCGATGCCGGCCCAGGGGTCGGGCCGGGCGAGCCGTTCGCCGATGCCGCGCAGCGTGTAGCGCGCCGGTTCGAACTCGTCCAGCTCCGACCAGTCGAGCGGCGCCGAGACGGGCGCGCCGGGAAGCGCCCTGACCGCGTAGGGCGCCGCCATCGTCTGCGCGTAGCCGTTGCGCCCGATGTCGAGGTAGAGGCGGCCGTGCCGCTCGGCGATGCGGGACTCGGTGGTGAGCTCCTCGGGGTGGCGCGCGGCCAGGGTCTCGGCGACGGCGATGCTGAACACCTTCACCGCGTCGGTCTCCTCCTCGGGGACCAGGGGCACCACCACGTGCAGGCCCTTCGACCCGCTGGACTTGAGGAACGAGGGCAGGCCGAGCTCGTCGAGCAGCCCGTGCAGCCCCGCCGCCGCCAGCCGCATCACCCCCAGGTCGGCCGAGGCCGGGTCGAGGTCGAAGACCATCTGGTCGGGGTGGTAGATGTCGGGCGCGCGGCTGAGCCAGACGTGCGGCGTGACGCAGGCGTGGTTGGCCAGGTAGACCAGGTCGTCTGGGTGGTTGCAGACCACGTAGGTGACCTGCTCGCGGGTGGTGGCGCTGCGGGTCCGGCGGTTGGGCGCGGTGACCCGCTCCATCCAGTCCGGAAAGTAGTCGGCGGCCTGCTTCTGCAGGAAGCCGCCACGGCCGATCCCGTTGGGGAACCGCTGCATGGTGACCGGCCGTCCGCTGATCAGCGGCAGCATCAGCGCGGCGACGGTCTCGTAGTAGGCGGCCAGCTCGGCCTTGGTGATGCCGTCGTCCGGGAACAGCACCTTGTCCGGATGGCTGATCCGCACCCGGTCGCTCACCGTCTCACCGCCTCGCCGTCGCACCCCCACGGCCCGGTGGCTCCCGGGCAGCCACGAGATTGTGCCCGCTCGCGCCCCAGCGGGCCACGTTCGCCGGACCGCCGGCCGGCGCATAGCATTGCGCCGGTACGTCCCGGTCTGGACGACCAGGACGCGGACCTCTGAGGGGTGGCAGGGCATGACCGCGAGCTCGTCGACGCCGAGGCCTCGTCGCGGCGACCAGGCGGCGGTGCCGCCGGGGATCAACACCGGGGTGGCGCACCCGGCGCGGATGTACGACTACTACCTCGGCGGGAAGAACAACTTCCCCGCCGACCGCGAGGCGGCCGAGAAGATGATCGCCTCCTCGCCGGGGATGCGCGACGGCGCCCGCCAGAACCGCGCCTTCCTGGGACGGTCGGTGCGCTGGCTGGCCGCCGAGGCCGGCATCACGCAGTTCCTCGACATCGGCACCGGCATCCCCACCCAGGGCAACACCCACGAGGTCGCCCAGGCGGTCAACCCCGGCGCCCGCGTCGCCTACGTCGACAACGACCCGATCGTGATCGTGCACGCCCGCGCCCTGCTGTCGGGCCAGGGGCGGGGACTGGTCACCGTCGCCGACGCGGACCTGCGCGAGCCCGACGCGCTGCTGACCCACCCCGAGGTTGCCATGGCGATCGACTTCGACCAGCCGCTGGCGCTGCTGCTGGTGGCGATCCTGATGTTCCTGAAGGACTCCGAGGGGCCGCACCGGATCGTCGAGCGGCTCAAGGCGGCCTTGCCGGCCGGGAGCTACCTGGTCATCTCGCACGTCACCCAGGACTTCAACCCCGAGGCGGCGGCCCGCGGTGCCCGCGCCTACGACCGGGCGACCGCGACCCTGACGCCTCGCAGCCGCGAGCAGGTGCTGCGCTTCTTCGACGGGCTCGAGCTGGTCGCCCCCGGGCTGGTCCAGGTCTCGCGCTGGCGCCCCGACGGGCCGGTCCCGGAGATCCCCGGGGGCCACCCCTGGGTCTGGGCCGGCGTCGGCCGCAAGCCCTGACCGGGCCGCTCAGCGGCCGCTGGCCGGGAGCACCCGCAGGGCGTGGCCGGGCGTGGCGCCCGGGTGCAGCAGCGGCCGGTAGCCGGCGGCGATCGTCGCCGCGGTCGCCGGCGGGGTGAGCAGCTCGACCACCGTGGTGGGGGACAGCGTCACGGCGTTGCCGTAGCCGCCGAACGACCAGGGCAGCACGCGGTCGCCGAGCAGCAGCCCGGGACCGCCGCCGTGGCGGACCATGACGCCGTCGGGCAGCTCGCCGGCGCGCGCCCGGCGGGTCAGCTGCCGGCGCGAGCGTGGGTCGACCCGCTCGGCGTGCAGGTGGGCGTCGATCTGGGGGGCGCGCGGCCGCTCCGCCATCCCGTGGGCGGCGCGCCACGCCTCGGCGAAGGCGTCGAAGTCCGCGCGGCGGCAGTACGCGCAGGGGCGGTGGCCGGCCGCCAGCGCGGTCGCCTCGTCGAGGAAGAACAGCGCCGTCCAGCGCCCCGGGGGCATCGGGTCGCGCCGCACCCCCTTCCACTCGAGCACGCAGCAGATCCAGGCCTTCGACCGCCAGCGCGTGGTGCCCAGCCGGCGGTCGGGCCCGTGCAGGCACCCCCGGTTCCCCATCAGCAGCCCGCGCGCCGGGTCGGCCACCACCTCACCGGTCGGCGTGACGCGGTTCTGCAGCGGTGCCGTCCGCGTCGTGCTCACCTCACCTCGGGCCCGCCGGCGCCGAGCCGCCGTTCGTCATCCTCCGTGGTCAAGCTAGCCGATGCCGCCGACAGGCCGGCGCCGGCCCGGCGTTTCCGCGCCGCGCTGTCGGGGGCGTGCCCTACCCTCGGGGCAGCCGAGCAGCCCGCCGGGAGCCAGGAGGCTCCTGGCGGAGGGAGGAGCCCATGCGCATGGCCGGCCGCGCAGCGGTGGTCACCGGGGGCGCCGCCGGGATCGGCAGGGCGGTCGCCGAGCGGTTGCGCCTGGAGGGAGCGTCCGTACTGGTCGCCGACCACGACCAGCCGGCCGGCGAGGCGGCCGCGGCGGACCTCGGCGCCGCCTTCGTGCACGCCGACGTCGCCACCGACGCCGGCGTGCGGGCGACGATGGCCGCGGCGGGCGCCCGGTTCGGCGGGCTCGACGTGCTGGTGAACAACGCCGGCGGCATCTCGCCGCCGTACTACCCGGAGGCGCCGGTCGAGCGCTGGTCGCGCGCGCTCGACCTCAACCTGCGCGCGGTGATGCTGGCGACCCAGCTGGCGATCGGGCTGATGGGCGAGGGAGGTGGCGTGGTGGTCAACGTCGCGTCGTCCGCCGGGCTGGGGCTCGGCGCGCACCGCGCGCCGGAGTACGCGGCCGCCAAGGCGGGCGTCGTGCGCCTGACCGCGACGCTCGCCCCGCTCGCCGAGCGGCGCGGCATCCGGGTCAACTGCATCTGCCCGGGCATGGTCGACACCCCGTCGTCGCGGCGCGACCGGGCGGGGATGACGCCGGCGGAGCGCGCCGCCCTGCCGCCGGTCCTGGCGCCGGAGGAGGTCGCCGCCGCCGTGGCCGAGCTGGTCGAGAACGACGAGCTCGCCGGCCGGGTGTTGGTGTGCAACGGCGGCGAGCCGCGACGGCTCCTCCCGGTCAGCGCCTGAGCACCTGCCGCCGATGGGTACCGCACGACGCCTGTGGCGCACAATGGCGCCATGGTCAGCGCTGACGACCCCATCCGCATCGGCACGGCGCACCCCTTCGCCACCCCGCCCGAGCGGCGCGACCCGGCGCGGCGGCTGCGCGGGCGGCTGGTGGCCCCCGTCACCGTGTGGACCGCCGGGCGGCTGCCCGGCGGGGCCGGGCTGACCGTGTCGTCGCTGCTGGTCGCCGAGGGCGAGCCGGCGCGGCTGCTCGGCCTGATCGACCCGACCTCGGCGTTCTGGGAGGCCATGCAGGAGGCGGGCACGTTCGTGGTGCACGTGCTCGCGGCCGGCGACCGGCCGCTGGCCGAGCGCTTCGCCGAGAGGCGACCGCCGGTCCGCGGCGCCTTCGAGGGCCTCGCGCTGGCCCCCTCGCCGTGGGGGCCGGTGCTCGACGGCACCCGGCCGCGGGCCTCCTGCCGCCTGGCCGGGTCCACCACGGTCGGCTACGCCGAACTGGTCGAGGGCGTGGTCGAGCAACTCGAGGTGCACGACCTCGACGACCCGCTCGCCTGGCTGCACGGCCGCTACCGCTCGCTGGGCGACCCGGACGACCGCGGCTGACCAAGAAGCGGCGAACCGTACGCATGAGCATTTCTACGCGAAGCTCGCTGGGCGCTTGACGGCGGCATGGGCGCGCGAAACACTTGACTTGGGAGCGCTCTCACGTCCCGCTCCCAACGGCCATCGGGGTCGCCGCCAAGGCCGGCCCCGAGGCTGCCGCCGTGCCGTCGTCGTCCGCGTCCTCCATCGGTTCCCACGCTCCGGTTTCCCAACGCTCCAGTTGAGAGCGCTCTCTCATGAGGGCAGCGAGGTGCCTATGCAGCACACGACAGCCCGCCGGCGGCGCGGCGTGGCCGCGGTCGTCGTCGCGGCCCTGGCCGCCACCCTCGGCGCCGCGAGCTCCGCGGCGGGATCGCCAGCGGGTGGCCAGGGTCACCGCCACAACCCCCTCGACGGCAGGGTGAGCTTCTACGTCGAGCCGGAGACGAACGCGGGCAGGCAGGCCGAGGTCTGGGCGGCGGAGGGGCGCGCCCAGGACGCGGCCTACATGCGCGCCCTGTCCAAGGTCTCGCAGGCGATCTGGTTCACCAGCGGCACGCCCGCCGAGGTCCGCGACGCGGTCGACGCCACCGTCACGGCGGCGCGGCAGCGGCACCAGGTGCCGGTGCTGGTCGCCTACTACATCCCCGGCCGCGACTGCTCCCAGTACTCCGCGGGCGGCGCACCGAGCGAGCAGGCCTACCGGGCGTGGATCGACGCCTTCTCCCGCGGCATCGGCGCGCGCCCGGCGGTGGTCATCGTGGAGCCGGACGGGCTGGCGCTGCTGTCCAGCGAGCCCTGGTGCGGCGAGGGCGGCGGCGGCTCCACCGGCACGCCCGAGGACTTCGGCCTGGTCGACGAGCGCTTCCGCGAGATCAACCACGCCGTCGACCGGCTCGGAAGCAACCCGCGCACCGGCGTCTACGTCGACGCCGGCCACTCCGCCTGGCAGCCGGTCAACGACTACGACGCCGGCTACGGCGTGCCGAGCGCGCAGCTGGGCATGGTGAGCCGGCTGCTGCGCGGCGGCATCGCCAAGGCGGACGGCTTCTTCCTCAACGTCTCCAACTACCGCAGCGACGCCGACCTGGTCGACTACGGCACGCGCCTGTCGAAGTGCATCGCCTTCCGGCAGGCGACCGGCGCGAGCGCCTGCTCCGACGCCGACGTCGCCTCGGTGCCGGCCAACCCGCGCCACCTGACCCACTTCGTGCTCGACACCAGCCGCAACGGCCAGGGCCCGTGGACCCCGCCCGCCGGGGTGTACTCGGACCCGCAGGACTGGTGCAACCCGCCCGGGCGCGGGCTCGGCGCCCGCCCGAGCACCCGCACCGGCAACCAGCTGGTGGACGCGTTCCTGTGGGTGAAGCGGCCGGGCGAGTCGGACGGCCAGTGCACCCGCGGCACCGCCGGGCCGGAGGACCCGGAGTACGGGTCGGTCGACCCGCCGGCCGGCCAGTGGTGGGCGGACTACGCCCTCGGTCTGGCGCAGCGCGCCAACCCCGTCCTGGTGTCGCAGCACTGACGCCAGGCGACCGGGACGGGTCCGGGGCACCCAGGGAAGGTCCCGGACCCGTCGTCCGGCCCGGACCTGCCGCGTCGCAGGACCGCACCACGGGCCTACCCACCTCCCGTGGCGCGGCGGACACCGCGACCGGCACCACGGGCGGACGGCCGGCCCCAGCCGGCCGTCCGCCCGCTCACACCCACTCCGTGGCGGCGGGCGGTGTCGCCGCCGCCACGGCGCGC
>DASUZB010000326.1:0-10843 GCA_036377075.1 Actinomycetes bacterium
AGGCGTGCTGCACGTACACCTCCTGGTGGTCCTGCAGGTTCTCGCCGACCCCGGGCAGGTCGGCGACCACGTCGATGCCGAGCGCCTTCAGCTCGTCGGCGTTGCCGACGCCGGCGAGCTGCAGCGTCTGCGGCGTGTTGAAGGCCCCGCCGCAGAGGATCACCTCGCCGGCGGCGGCCCGCCGGGGCGCGCCGCGGCCCCGGGCGTACTCCACCCCGACCGCGCGCGTCCCGTCGAACAGGACCCGGGTGACCAGCGCCCGCGTGGCCACCTCGAGGTTGGGCCGGCCGCGTACGGGATGGAGGTAGGCGCGGGCGGCCGACAGGCGCCTGCCGTTGTGGAGGTTGCGGTCGAAGGGCGCGAAGCCCTCCTGCCGGTAGCCGTTGAGGTCGTCGCTGAGCTTGTGGCCCGCCTGCTGCACCGCCTCGAAGAAGGCCTGGAACAGGGGGCTGTCGGCGGGGCCGCGCTCCAGCACCAGCGGCCCGTCGCGGCCCCGGTAGCGGTCGTCGGGGTCGGCGGCGAGGCAGTCCTCCATGCGCTTGAAGTACGGCAGGCAGTGGGCGTAGTCCCACGCCCCCATGCCGGGGGCGGCGGCCCAGCGCTGGTAGTCCAGCGGGTTGCCGCGCTGGAAGATCATCCCGTTGATGCTGCTCGAACCGCCGAGCAGCTTGCCGCGGGCGTGGTAGACCCGCCGCCCGTGGAGGTGCGGCTCGGGCTCGGACTGGTAGCGCCAGTCGTAGAAGCGGCTGCCGATCGGGAACGAGAGCGCCGCCGGCATGTGGATGAACGGGTCCCAGCGGTAGTCGGGGCGTCCCGCCTCGAGCACCAGGACCCGGTTGGAGCGCTCGGCGCTGAGCCGGTTGGCCAGCACGCACCCGGCCGAGCCGCCCCCGACGATCACGAAGTCGTACCGCGCTGCCGTCGCCACGCCTCGCGCCCCTTGGAAAGGCGTCGATCGGGCGGACTCTTCAGAGGCGGCTCCCCGGTTGTCAAGCCGCCGCCAGCATGGTTGCGTATGCCGCAACCCCACTCGCGCGGGCGGGACCGGCGTGAGAGCGTTCCGGCGGATGGAGGGAGTGGGCTGGTGGGCATCGCGGGATTCCGCACGGGAGTGGGCAGGTGACGTCGAGGTGAGCCTGCCGGCGGACGCGTACGAGGCGGCGGTGGCGACGGTCGCGGCCGCCAACCGCGAGGGCATCCCCCTCAAGCTGCTCGGCGGGCAGGCGGTCCGCTACCTCACCCCGGACTTCCCGCCGCGCCGGCGTGGCGACCAGGACATCGACTTCGCCTCGGTGTCGACCGCCAAGGGGCCGGTGATGGAGCTGCTCACCGGGCTCGGCTTCGCGGGCGACCGGCGCTTCAACACCATGCACGGGCACCGGCAGATGTACTTCACCTCGGCGAACGGGACCACCGTCGACGTGATCATGGACCGGCTGCGGATGTGCCACGAGCTGGTGTTCACCGACCGCATCGGGCGCATGCCCTGGACCCTCGACGTCACCGACCTGTTGCTGTCGAAGCTGCAGGTGGTCGAGCAGAACGAGAAGGACGTGCACGACATCGTCTACCTGCTGGCCGCGCACGAGGTGCGCGAGGGCGACGACGAAGGGACCATCGGGCTGGCGCGCTTCGGCAAGGTCCTGGCCGACGACTGGGGCTGGTGGCGCACGGCGACCGGCAACCTCGACCGGGTGGTCGAGCTGGTCCGCGGCGAGCTGGCCCGGCTGCTGCCGCGCGGCGCGCCCTACGACCCGGTCGCGCAGGCCGCGGCGCTGCGGCGCTACGCCGAGATGGCGCCGAAGAGCCTGCGCTGGAAGCTCCGCGCCCGCCTCGGCGAGCGCGTGCAGTGGTACGAGGTCCCCGAAGAGGTCGGCCACTAGCTTCGGAGGGCGCATGAGGCTGTTGTTCGTCAGCGACCTGCACGGGTCGGAGATCTGCTGGAAGAAGTTCCTCAACGCCGGCAGGTTCTACCAGGCCGACGTCGTGATCCTCGGCGGCGACATCACCGGCAAGGCGATGGTCCCGATCGTCCAGCGCGCCGACGGCAGCTGGATCGCGTCGTTGCAGGACCACGTCGACACCCTCCAGACCGCCGCCGAGGTCGACGAGTTCGCCAAGCGCGTGATGAACCGCGGCTACTACCCCATCCGGGTGTCGGAGGAGGAGTACCGCGCGCTGCAGGCCGACCCCGACCTGGTGGACAAGCGCTTCAAGCAGGTGATGGTCGAGGGGACCACGCGCTGGATCGCGATGGCCGAGGAGAAGCTCGCCGGCACCGGGCTGCGGGTGATCGCCTGCCCCGCCAACGACGACATGTTCGAGATCGACCACGTGCTGGCGAACGCGGAGCTGATCGAGACCGGCGACGAGGACCACCCGATCCAGCTCGGCGAGTTCACCATGATCTCGATGGGGTGGACCAACCCCACGCCGTGGCACACCTTCCGCGAGGCGGAGGAGCCGGAGCTGGCGCGGCGCATCGAGCGGGCGCTCTCCTTCGCGGGCGACCCGTCGGCCACGATCCTCAACTTCCACGCGCCGCCGTACGGCTCCAAGCTCGACAACGCGCCGGCGCTCAAGCCCGACCTCACCTACGTCTCCGGCGGGCAGGCCCTGCGGCCGGTCGGCTCGACCTCGGTGCGCGACGCGGTGCAGAGCTTCCAGCCGCTGCTCTCGATGCACGGGCACATCCACGAGAGCCGGGGCGCCACCCGCATCGGCCGGACGCTCGCGCTCAACCCGGGGAGCTCCTACGAGGAGGGGATCCTGCAGACGGCGATCGTCAACCTCGACGCACGCAAGCGGAAGGTCAGGAACTACCAGCTGGTGAACGGCTAGGCGCCGTTCCGACGGAAGGGGTGGGAGATGGCAGCGACCGGTGAGGCCCCAACGCTGTTCCTGCGCAAGGCCACCGGACTGGTGAAGGGATGGTCGAGGTTCGACGCCTTCCTCTATTCCTTCATGTCGGTCAACTTCGTGACGCTGGGGCTGTTCTTCAGCCTCTCGGTGCTCGGCTTCGTGCCCGACGGCCAGGTGCTGTCCGCCCTGCTGATCACCGGGATCTTCATGACCTTCCTGGTGATCACGTACGCGGGGCTGATCTCGGTGATGCCCCGCGCCGGTGGCGACTACGTCTGGCAGAGCCGCCTGCTCGGCGGCGGCGTGGCGTTCGTCCTGGCGGTCACCGGCTGGTGGTTCATCCTGTGGTACTGGGCGCCGGTCTACGCCAACATCCTCAACGTCGAGCTGTTCCAGCCGCTGGCGGCGGTCTTCAAGCTCGACGGGGTCACCAGCTTCCTCGGCAGCAACAACGGCCTGTTCATCGTCTGCCTGGTCACCGTCGCGCTCGCCGGCCTGTTGGTGTCGCTGGGGATGGAGACCTACGCCAAGATCCAGAAGTACTGCTTCTACGTCGGCATGGTGGCGCTGGCGCTGATGCTGCTGGTGATGCTGTTCGGCTCGCGCAGCGGCTTCGCCGCCGCCTTCAACCGGGAGGCGTCCAACCTGTTCGGCGTCTCCGGCGACGCCTACGGCCAGACGCAGCAGCTCGCCGGCGCCGCCAAGGTCGTGCCCGACCTCGGCTTCTCGCCGCTGCTCGGCGGCAGCCTGCTGCTGATCCCGTTCCTCGCCTTCTGGATCCTGTACCCGAACTGGGGCGCGACGCTGTACGGCGAGGTCCGCGGGGCGGCCGACTTCCGCCGCGTGGTCAACGGGATGATGTGGGGCCTGTGGGTCACCATCGCGATCGCGGTGGTGTTCATCCTGCTGGCGGCGAAGTTCTTCGGCTGGCAGTTCTTCAACGCGGCCAACCTCACCTACTGGAACGTGGTCTACGGCACCGGCAAGTCGGCGATCCCGATCTGGCCGTACCCACCGCTGCTGGTCAGCTTCTACTTCCACAACGCGCTGCTGTCGGCGCTGGTGCTGCTCGCCTTCGGCGCCTGGTTCCTGGGCTGGGCGGGGACGCTGTTCCTGTCGTCGACGAGGGTGATCTTCGCCGCCGCCTTCGACCGCATCCTGCCCGACCGCGTCGCCGACGTCTCCGAGCGCCGCCACGTGCCGGTCTGGGCGCTGGTCCTGATGCTGGCGCCGGCCGTGGTGGTCAGCGGCATGTACGCCTACGTCGGCGACTTCCGCACCTACATCCTCGACGCGGTGCTGGTGATCGCGGTGACGTTCCTCGGCACCGCGATCGCGGCGATCGTGCTGCCGTGGCGCAAGAAGGCCCTCTACGAGAACTCGCCGCTGGCCAGGTACAAGGTCGCCGGCATCCCGCTGATCTCCATCGCCGGGACGATCACCGCGCTGTTCCTCGCCTTCAACCTGTGGAAGTGGCTCGACGACGCGCTCTACGCGGTCAACAACAAGACCTCGCTGGTGTTCATGGGCAGCATGTACGTGCTGGCGCTGGCGATCTACGTGGTGGCGAAGCTGGTCCGCCGGCGGCAGGGGATCGACCTGAAGGCGATCCACACCGAGATCCCGGTCGAGTAGCCCATGGGGCCGCACCACCGCATGTTCGTCGGCGGCGAGTGGGTGGCGTCGGAGGGCGGCGGCGTGCTCGAGGCGACCAGCCCGTCGAGCGGCGCGCCGATCGGGACGGTGCCCGCCGGCACCAGGGCCGACGCCAGGCGCGCGATCGGCGCCGCCGGCGCCGCCTGGCCGGGCTGGGCGGCGGCGTCGGCGTTCGACCGCGCCGCCGCGCTGCGCCGGGTCGCCGAGGCGGTGGACGCGCGCCGGGCGGAGCTGGCCGAGACGCTCACCCTCGACCAGGGCAAGCCGCTGCGCGCCGAGGCCGGCGACGAGGTCGACGAGCTGGTCGCCTACTTCGAGATGGCCGCCGCCGAGGCGACCCGGATGGAGGGGCTGCTGCCGCCCTCGGTCGACCCGCGCAAGCGCGTGCTGGTGCAGCGCGTGCCGCGCGGCGTGGTCGCCGTCATCAGCCCGTGGAACTGGCCCTACACCATGCCGGGCGAGGTGCTCGCCCCGGCGCTCGCCTACGGCAACGCGGTCGTCTGGGCGGCGGCGCCGACCACCTCGGTCTGCGCGGTGCGGCTGGCGGAGTGCCTCGCCGCCGCCGACCTGCCGCCGGGGGTGGTCAACCTGGTCACCGGCGAGGGGCCGGTGGTCGGCGACGAGCTCGCCGCCAACCCGGGCACGCAGACGGTCGGGTTCATCGGCTCGATCGCCACCGGCCACCAGGTGGCACGGCGCGCGGCCGGCAAGGAGCTGCTGCTCGAGATGGGCGGCAACGGCCCGCTGGTGGTCCTCGACGACGCCGACCTCGACAAGGCGGTCGCGGCCACCTTGGAGGCCTGCTTCCTCAACGCCGGGCAGAGCTGCACCGCCGGCGAGCGGATCCTGGTGCAGGCGGGCGTCAAGGACGAGTACCTCGCCCGCCTCACCGCGGCGGTCGCCGGGCAGGTCCGCCTCGGCGACCCGTTCGACGACGCCACCACCATGGGCCCGCTCAACAACGAGCCCACCGCGGCCAAGACCGAGCGCCACGTCGGCGACGCGCTGGAGCACGGCGCCACCCTGGTCACCGGCGGCAAGCGTGCCCCGCAGCACGGCAGCGACCTGTTCTTCGAGCCGACCGTGCTCGATGGGGTCACCGACGGCATGGAGATCGCCCGCGAGGAGACCTTCGGCCCGGTGGCGCCGGTCGCCACCATCCGCGACGAGCGGGAGGCGGTCGAGCTGGTGAACGCGTCCGAGTACGGGCTGCTGGCGGCGGTATTCACCCGGGACCTCGGCCGCGGCCTGGCGTTCGCCGAGGCGGTGCGGACCGGCTGGGTGAACGTCAACGAGGGCACCAACTACTGGGAGTCGCACCTGCCCTTCGGCGGGCGGGCGGGGTCGCGCAGCGGCGTCGGCCGGGTCAACGGCCGCTTCTCGATGGAACGCCTCACCGAGCTGAAGACGGTCGTGATCGGCCTCGGCTGAGGTGTTGCGGTGACCGCAACCACCGCTTGATCGCGCAACCGGGGCTGGGAGGATGCAGGGGTCTGGGAAGGAGGCGGGAGTGCTCGACCGTGCCCACACGGTGGTCGTCGGCTGCGGCATCGTCGGCGCGAGCGCCGCCTACCACCTCGCCGAGCTGGGCCAGCCCGACGTGCTGGTGCTCGACCAGGGGCCGCTGTTCGAGACCGGTGGCTCCAGCTCGCACGCGCCGGGTCTGGTGTTCCAGACCAACCGCTCGCGCACCACCTGCCGCGTCGCCCAGGACACCGTGGCGCTGTACGCGTCGCTCGGCGAGCCGTGCTGGTACGGCGTCGGGTCGCTGGAGATCGCCACCAGCTCCGAACGGATGTGGGAGCTGCGGCGCCGGCTCGGCTGGGCGCGCGCCTACGGGATCGACGGCGGCGAGCTGCTCACCCCGGCCGAGGCGGCGGAGCGGGTACCGCTGCTCGACCCGGGCACGATCCTCGGCGCCTACCACGTGCCCAGCGACGGCATCGCCAAGGCGGTGCGCATCGCCGGGCTGCTGGCGGAGCGGGCCGCGGCGCGGGGGGTGGCGTTCGAGGGCGGCGTCACCGTGACCGGCTTCGACACCGGCGGCGGCCGCGTGCGGCGCGTGCTCACCGACCGGGGCGCGGTCGAGTGCGAGCGGGTGCTGCTGTGCGCCGGCATCTGGGGCCCCTCGCTGGGCGCGCTCGCCGGGGTGCCGGTGCCGCTGGTCGCGGTGCAGCACCAGCTCGTCTGGACCGACCCGCTGCCGCAGCTCGACGGCGAGACCCGCGAGGTGATCGACCCGATCCTGCGCCACCAGGACATGGCGATGTACTTCCGCCACCGCGCCGACCACTACGCCGTCGGCAGCTACCGGCACGAGCCGATCGCCACGCCGCAGCGCGAGCTGGGCCGGCCGGGCGGCGCCATGCCGCCGGCGGTGATGCCGTTCACCCCCGGGGACTTCGCCGTCGCCGAGGCCGAGGCCGTCCGCATCCTTCCCGCCCTCGCCGGCCGCACCCGGCCGGCCGACCCGGCGCGCTCGCTCAACGGCATGTTCTCGTTCACCCCCGACGGCGGCTCGATCGTCGGCGAGAGCGCGAGCGTCCGCGGCTTCTGGGTCTGCGAGGCCATCTGGATCACCCACGCCGGCGGCATGGGCCGGCAGGTCGCCGAGTGGATGGCGCTGGGCGAGCCGAGCTACGACCTGGCCGAGGCCGACGCGAACCGCTTCTACCCGTACCAGACCACCGCGCCCTACGTACTGGAACGCGGCAAGCAGCAGTACCGCGAGGTCTACGACATCCTGCACCCGCGCCAGCAGATGGCGCGCCCGCGCCAGCTGCGCCTCACCCCGTTCCACGCCGAGCACCGGGAGCTCGGCGCCAGCTTCGTGGTCGGCGCCGGCTGGGAGCGGCCGCAGTGGTTCGAGGCCAACCGCCCCCTGCTCACCGGCGCGTCGTGGGAGAAGCGCGACGGCTGGGCGGCGCGGCTGTGGTCGCCCGTCGAGGGCGCCGAGCACCTCGCCACGCGCGCGGGCGCCGCCCTGTACGACCTCACCCCGTTCGCCAAGTTCGAGGTCGGCGGCCCCGACGCCGAGGCGTTCCTGGAGCGGGTCTGCGCCAACCGGGTGGCGCGGGCGGTCGGCGCGGTGGTCTACACCGCGATGCTCACGCCGCGCGGCGGGATCCGCTGCGACCTCACCGTGACCCGCGAGGACGGGGAGACCTTCCGGATCGTCACCGCCGGGGTCAGCGGCCGCCACGACCTCGCCTGGCTGCGCGCGCAGCGGCGCGAGGGCGAGCGCGTCACGATCGCCGAGCGCACCGGGGAGACGTTCGTGCTGGGGCTGTGGGGGCCGAGGGCGCGCGAGATCCTGCAGGCCGTCACCGACGCCGACGTCTCCAACCAGGCGTTCCCGTACCTCACCGCCAGGCACCTCGACCTCGGCGAGGTGCCCGTCTGGGCGCAGCGGATCAGCTACGTCGGCGAGCTCGGCTGGGAGCTGTACGGGGACTTCGCCATGGGCGGGCGCGCCTGGGAGCTGCTGTGGCAGGCCGGGCGCGAGCACGGCCTGATCGCTGCCGGCCTGGGCGCGTTCGACACCCTCCGGCTGGAGAAGGGCTACCGGCTCTGGGGCCAGGACATCCACGCCGAGTTCGACCCGCTCTCGGCCGGGCTCGGCTTCGCGGTGCGCTGGCCCAAGGAGTTCCAGGGCAGGGCGGCCCTGGAGGCGATCCGCGAGCACGGCGTGACCCGCCGGCTGGTGCCGATGCTGCTGGACGACCCGTCCGCGGTGGTGCTCGGGCTCGAGCCGGTCCGCGTGGACGGCGCGGTGGTCGGGTACGTCACCTCGGCGGGGTACGGCTACTCGATCGGCCGCTGCATCGCCTACGGCTACCTGCCGGTCGAGCTCGCGGGCGAGGGCAGCAAGGTGGAGATCGAGTACTTCGACGAGCGCCAGCCGGCCACGGTCGCCACCGAGCCGCTGGTCGATCCCAAGGGCGAGCGGCTGAAGGGGTAGCGCGGATGCCGGAAGACCAGGAGCAGCAGGAAGAGGTCGTCCTGTCGGAGCTCGACGACGACGACCTCGTCAGGCAGATGCACGACGACCTCTACGACGGCCTGGCCGACGAGATCGTGGAGGGGACCGAGATCCTGCTCGAACGCGGCTGGACCGCCGGCGAGGTGCTGAACAAGGCGCTGGTCGAGGGCATGCGGATCGTCGGCATCGACTTCCGCGACGGCATCCTGTTCGTCCCCGAGGTGCTGCTTGCCGCGAACGCGATGAAGGCGGGCATGGCGGTGCTGCGCCCGCTGCTGGCCGAGACCGGCGCCGATCGCGTCGGCAAGGTGGTCATCGGCACGGTCAAGGGCGACATCCACGACATCGGCAAGAACCTGGTGGCGATGATGCTGGAGGGTGCCGGCTTCGAGGTGGTCGACCTGGGCATCAACAACCCGGTCGAGAACTACCTGGCCGCCCTCGACGAGCACAAGCCCGACATCCTCGGGATGTCGGCGCTGCTGACGACCACGATGCCCTACATGAAGGTCGTGATCGACGAGCTGGTCGCCAAGGGCATCCGCGACGACTACATCGTGCTGGTCGGCGGCGCGCCCCTGAACGAGGAGTTCGGCAAGGCGATCGGCGCCGACGGCTACTGCCGCGACGCCGCCGTCGCCGCCGAGATGGCGCAGGCGCTGATGCTGTCCCGCCGCGGCGCCGCCGGGGGTTCGGGATGACCGCGCGGCTGGTCGACGGTGAGGTCGCCTACCGGCCGGCGGCCACCGCTGCCCGCGCGCCGCGGGTGCTGGTGCTGGCGTGCGGGGCGATCGCGCGCGAGGTGCTCGACGTCGTCCGGCTCAACGGCTGGACGAACGTGACCCTGCGCTGCCTCCCAGGAAAGCTCCACAACACGCCGGCGCGGATCGCCGAGCGCGTCGACGCCAAGCTGCGCGAGGCCGCGGCGGAGGGCGGCTGGGACCGGGTGTTCGTCGCCTACGGCGACTGCGGCACCGGCGGCGCGCTCGACCGGGTGCTGGCCGCGCACGGGGTCGGGCGGCTCCCCGGCGACCACTGCTACGCCTTCCTCGCCGGGGTGGAGACCTGGCTGGCGCTGCACGAGGCGGAGCCGCGCACCTTCTACCTGACCGACTTCCTCTGCCGGCACTTCGACCGGCTGGTGGTCGAGGGCCTCGGGCTCGACCGCCACCCGGAGCTGCTGCCCGACTACTTCGGCAACTACGTCCGCGTCGTCTACCTGGCCCAGCGCGACGACCCGGCGCTGGCGCGCAAGGCGCGCGCGGCTGCCGACCACCTCGGCCTGGCGCTGGAGGTCCGCCGCACCGGCCTCGGCGACCTGCGGCCGGCGCTCGAACGGGTCGTGGAGGAGCGATGACCGACACCGTGCTCGCCTCCGCCACCAGGGAGGTGGTGATCGGCTTCGAGCGGCCGTTCGTGATGATCGGCGAGCGCATCAACCCGACCGGGCGCAAGAAGCTGGCGGCGGAGATGGCGGCCGGCGACTTCTCCACCGTGATGGCCGACGCGCTCGCCCAGGTCGAGGCGGGCGCCCAGATGCTCGACGTGAACGCGGGCATCCCCCTGGCGGACGAGCCGGCGATCCTGGCGCGGGCGGTCGAGCTGGTGCAGTCGGTCACCGACGTGCCGCTGTGCATCGACTCCTCGATCCCCGACGCGCTCGAGGCGGCGCTCGCCGTCGCCCAGGGCAAGCCGCTGGTCAACTCCGTCACCGGCGAGGAGGCGCAGCTCGAACGGGTGCTGCCGCTGGTGGCGCGGCACGGCGCCGCGGTGGTGGCGATCTCCAACGACGAGACGGGCATCTCCGAGGACCCCGACGTGCGCTTCGAGGTCGCCCGCAGGATCGTCGAGCGCGCCGCCGACCACGGCATCGCCCGCGCCGACGTGGTGGTCGACCCGCTGCTGATGCCGGTCGGCGCCATGGCCAGCGCCGGGCGGCAGGTGTTCCACCTGGTGCGGCGCCTCAAGGAGGAGCTCGGCGTCAACACCACCTGCGGCGCCTCCAACGTCGCCTTCGGCCTGCCGAGCCGCCACGCGCTCTCGGCCGCGTTCCTGACCATGGCGGCGGCGTCGGGGATGACCTCGGCGATCACCAACCCGCTCAGCGAGGAGATCCGCCGGGCGGTGCTCGCCGCCAACGTCCTGCTCGGCCACGACCGCGACTGCATGACCTGGATCGCCCGCACCCGCGAGGGCGCGTCGCCGCCGGCCGACGGGGGCGCCGCCCCCCGCCGCCGCGGCGGGCGCGAGGGCCGCCGCCGCGCCGGGGGGTCCGGGGGGCTCGAGAGCGAGGCCGGAACCCAGGCGGCGGACGACCACCTGGAGCCGAGCGGTAGCCCCCCG
>DASUZB010000327.1:0-18150 GCA_036377075.1 Actinomycetes bacterium
GGCTACTTCGCCCTTGGCGGCGCCGCCGAGGCCGGCCGCGACTACGTGCGCGACTACTACGCCTTCACCGGCCCGTTCGCCGAGCGCATCGCCGAGGGCGTGCTCGCCACCCCGCGCGCGGTCACCGAGCTGGTGCGCGGCTACGCCGACGCCGGCTGCGACGAGCTGTTGCTGTTCCCCGCGGTCGCCGCCGCCGACCAGCTCGACCGCCTGGCCGACGCGCTCGGCTGACGTCGAGGTCGACCGGGCAGCGCGAGGTCCAGCTCGAGCCAGTGGGTCAGGTCCCCGACCTCGCCCTGCACGGCGGCGGCGTCGAGCCTCCCGGCAGGAAGCCACGTCCCTACCGGCCGACAGCGCGGCGTGGTCAAGCACCCACCTGGCGCGTCCGATGCCTGGTAGGTGGACGGCCGCGGCAGCCCGCCCAGCTACTTCGTGCTCACCTACGACGCCGGCGAGGAGCGCGTGCTCGCGCTCACCGGCCACGGGCCCGACTTCGTCGGGGCCGTGCTGGCCCTCTCGAGCCAGCTGCAGCGGCACCGGCGCGAGCCGGGCGTGACCGTGCGCCTGCTGCCCGCGGCGTCCCTCCCGGACCTGCTCGAGCGCAACGCCGAGCTGTTCGCCCACCTGGATTTCGGCGGCTGACCCCGGCCCGCCACCGGCGTCGCCACCCCCTGCTACACTGCGGCACTGCTTCCCCTCGTCACGCGCATCCGTTACGCTCCCGCGTGAACACCAGTTCGAGAGGGGAGGTCGCCCGCTGCTCGTCGAGGACTACGGCGACCGGGTGCGGCACGCCGCCGGCTACCTCGCCAGGCTCCTGGCCGACACCGGCACCCAGGTCGACAACCCCGCCGACGAGCCGGTCACGCTCGGCGACGACCGGTTCGTTGAGCTGCGCCCGGACGCGGCCATCGTGCAGATGGGCAGCGACCCGGCCCCGGGCGTGGCGTTCGCCGCCATCGACGGCGGCTCCGCCTGCCTGGTCAACGGGCGCAGCTTCTGGGTGGTGGCCTACCGGGCGGGCACCGTCTGGCACCGCGACCGCTGCACCGTCCGCGAGGAGCGCGACCCCCTGATCCTCAAGGCGCTCACCCAGACCGACGCGCGCGCCGAGTACGCCCGCGGCCTGGCCGAGGCGGGCGCGGTGCGCGAGCGCGAGCTCGGCGAGCTCGGCGGCGTCGTCGACGTGCTGCGCGAGCTGGCCGAGTGGCGCCGCGTCGAGCAGGCCGTCGGCGAGGCCAAACCCGGCGACGTGGTGCTGGTCGACGGCAGCCTGCACCCTGGCGTGTTCCTGCCCGCCTCGCGGGTGGAGCCGATCCACCGGCTCGCCCTCGACCGCGAGGTCGACCTCGTCGGCGTGACCAAGTCGTCGAAGCTGCGCTGGGGCCGCTACGCGCCGCTGGTGCTGCGCGTGCGGCGCCTCGCCGAGGCCGAGGTCGGCCCGGACGCGCGCTGGTACCTGTGCGTCACCACGAACGGCCCGCAGGAGCAGCGCTCGGAGGTGTACGTGGCGCGGCTGGCCCGCCGCGGCGCCTACGCCTTCCGGGTCGACGCGGTACGGGGCCGGCGCTCTCCCGCCGAGCTGTTCGCGGTGCTCGCCGGCCTCTCCGACGACCCCGCCTTCCTCGGCTACCCCTACCCGCTCGCCCGCGTCCACCAGGTGGTCGCGCTCCCCGGGCACCTGCTCGCCGACCTCCGCCGTGAGCTGCGCGCCGCGTTCGTCCGCGAGGGCCTGCCCGAGGACGACGTCGACCTGGTCATGCGCGACTTCCACCTGACCCTGAACGCCTGACCACCAAGGACCCGCCCATGCCACCGGAACTCCCGTCACCCGGAAGGGCAGGAACCACCACCACCCCCGAGGACCTCCCGCTCCTCGCCCGGCCCGACGGCGCCGCCAGGCGCCCCCCCAACGGCACCCCCGGCTACAAGGGCCGCATCTTCGGCCGCTCGGTGCTCGACGTGCGCTTCCGCGCCTACTACGGCGAGGACCTGTTCCTCGGCGAGCTGCTCGTCGGGGTCGACCCGGAGCGGCGCCGCCGCTACCTGTTCCGCATCACCGACGTGGCCTACGGCTCGGAGTCCAGCGACGAAGGCTGGGCGGAGCGCACCGCCGGCGGGCTGATGTCGATGGACGAGGCCGGCGAACGCACCGACCTGCGCGACCTGGAGCGCCGCCTGTACAAGGTGGCCAAGGTGTCGAGCCTCGGCTACGTCGGCGCCGAGGGCCGCTTCCACAAGCCCAAGAGCCTGCCCGCCCAGTTCGGCGAGGTCGCCGCCCCGGCCCAGGACGACCTGGCCTTCCTGCGCGCCCAGATGGGCGACGTCGAGATCGGCCGGCTGCGCTCCGGCGAGGACGCCATCGACCTGCCGGTCGGCATCCGCGGCGAGACGCTGCCCAGCCACGTCGGCGTGTTCGCCACCACCGGCATGGGCAAGTCCAACCTGATGAAGGTGCTCGCCGGCCAGCTCCTGCTCGCCCACGGGCGCTACGCGCTGCTGCTGTTCGACCCGCACGGCGAGTACCTGCACGGCGGGGGAGCGGGCCGCAAGGGCCTCGCCCACCACCCCTGGGCGGCCGAGCGGCTGCGGGTCTACTCCCCGAGCGCCAAGGCCGGGCAGGCCAGCCTGCTGCGCCTGTCGCTGGCCGAGCTGAGCGTCGACGACCTGCGCACCGCCTGGAAGTTCTCGGGCCCGCAGTCGGAGGCGCTGGAGAGCGCCTACGCCCTCCTCGGCGACCAGGGCACCTGGCTCAAGCGCCTGGCCGAGGAGGAGCCCGAGGACCTCAAGGACGCCGAGCTGGGCCGCCACGCCCTGGCGACCATCCAGGTGCTGTGCCGCCGCGCCCGGCGCATCGTGCGGCTGCCGCTGATGACCGAGGACCCCTCCCAGTCGCTCACCGGCAAGGTCCTCGCCGACCTGGCCGACGGCAAGGTGGTGCTGGTCGACACGTCCGGGCTGGAAGCGGTCGAGGAGACCCTGGTCGCCTCGCTGCTCACCCGCAGCCTGCTGACCGAGCGCGCCGAGGCGTACCGGGCCGACCGGGACCGCTTCGCGCTGCTGCCCCGCACCCTGGTCGCGCTCGAGGAGGCGCAGCGGGTCCTCACCCGCCTGGACGACGCCGAGTTCAACGTCTTCCCGCGCCTGGCCCGCGAGGGCCGCAAGTTCAACGTCGGCCTGTGCGCCGTCACCCAGCAGCCCAAGCTGATCGACCCGGAGCTGCTCAGCCAGTTCAACACCTACTTCGTGCTCGGCCTGGCCGACGAGCGCGACCGCTCGATCCTGCGCTCCTCGTCCAAGCAGGACCTCTCCGACCTGGGCCCCGAGATCCAGACGCTGATGCCGGGCGAGGCGCTGGTGACCAACCCGGAGGCCCCCTTCGCCCTGCCCACCAAGGTCCACTACTACGAGGACTGGCTGCACGGCGTGCCCGAGCCGGAGGCCGCCCGCCCGCGCCCGGCCGGTGCCCTGCAAGGCTTCTACGACTGAGGGGACGCAGCGCCGATGACACGGATCGTCGCGATCGCCGACGCGCACCTCGGCCGCGCCCACCACCACGCGGTGGACGAGCACGGCATCAACCAGCGCGAGGCCGACTTCGCGGCGTCGTGGCACCGCGCCGTCGACGCCGCCCTCGGCCTCGACCCGGACGCGGTGCTGGTGCTCGGCGACCTGTTCGACGCGCCGCGGCCGACCTACCGGGCGTTCCGCGAGGGCGCCAAGGGCCTGCGCCGGCTCGCCGAGGCGGGCGTGCCCACCCTGGCGATCTCCGGCAACCACGACACGCCGCGGCTGCGCGAGTCCGGCTCGCCGTACGCGGTGCTCGCCGACGCCTTCCCCGGCCTGCGCTTCGCCTACCGGGGCGGCTACGAGGCGGTCGACCTGCTGCCGGAGGTGCGCGTCCACGCGGTGCCGCAGTGCGCCGGCGACGAGGAGCTCAAGGCGGAGATCGCCGTGGCCGCCGAGGCCCGCGTCGCCGACCACCTGAACCTGCTGGTCACCCACGCCGCCGTCACGGTGCTGTCGCGCCGCTACACCTACGGCGACGTCAACGAGCTGGAGGTCGACCTCGCCGACCTGGACGCCGGCTTCGACCGCATCCTGCTCGGCCACTTCCACAACCACGCCAAGGTGGCCCCGAACGCCTGGTACCCGGGCTCGACCGACACCTTCAGCTTCAAGGACCTGCCCAGCGGCGACGAGCCGGACACCAAGGGCGTGCTGGTGCTCGACCCCGCCTCCGGCAAGGTCCGCCACCACCCGGTGCCCGGCGCGCGGCCGCTGCGCAGCTTCCGGCTCGACGCCCACGGCCTCGGCGTGCCCGAGATCCACCAGGCCGTCACCGAGCTGGTCCCCCCGGAGGGGGTCGAGGGCGCGGTGGTGCGCCTGTTCGTCGACCAGGCCAGGCCCGAGGTCCGCCGCCTGCTCGACCGGCGCGTGGTCGGCGAGGCGTTCGCCGGCGCCCTGCACGTCGCCGTCCACGTCGAGGCCGCGGCGCAGGAGGGCGCCGCCCAGGCGGCCGCCGAGCCGGTCGCCAGCCTCGCCGAGGAGTGGGACCGCTACCTCGCCGGCGTCCCGGTGGAGGGCTACGACCGCGACCGCCTGGCCGCGATGGGCCGCACCGCCCTCGAACGCGTCGAGGAGGGGGCCCACTAGATGCACCTCCGCTCGCTCAGCCTGCGCAACTACCGCGTCTACCGGGAGCTCGACCTGGAGTTCCCCGACGGCCTGGTCGGCATCTACGGACCGAACGGGGCTGGGAAAAGTACGTTGATCGAATCTGTCCGATATGCCCTCTATGGTGATTCCCGGACCGACAAGGGGGAGCTGCGCTCCGCCGGGGTGCGCGAGGACCTCCGCGTCGAGCTGGTCTTCGAGCACGAGGGCAACACCTACGACGTGCGCCGCCGCCTCAAGGGCCTCAACCTCACCCCGGAGGTCGAGGTCTACCGCAACGACCAGCTCGCCGTGCAGTCGGTGCGCGAGGCCAACGCGTTCCTCGGCCGGGTGCTCGGCATGGACCAGCGCGCCTTCCTCGCCTCGGTCTGCGCCCAGCAGAAGGAGCTGACCGCCTTCGCCGGCATGGTGCCGTCGGAGCGCCGCCGGCTGGTGCTCGACCTGCTCGGCGTCAGCCCGGTGGAGCGCGCCCTCGCCAAGGTCCGGGAGGAGGCCCGCGGCGCCCGCGACCGCGCCATGGGTTCACGAGCCCAGCTGCCCGACCTGGAGGCCGCCGAGGCGGCGGCGGCCGCCGCCGCCGCCGAGCTGGCCGAAGCCGAGGCCGCCGGGCAGGCCGCCGCCGCGGCCGAGCGGGCCGCCCGCGCCGCCCAGGACGAGGCCGAGGCCGCCCTCGCCGAGGCGGAGAAGGCCGCCGCCGCGTACGCCGAGCTGCGCAACCGGGCGGGCCTGGCGCGGGCGGCGGCCGAGGCCGCCCTCGCCGAGGCCGAGCGCCACGAGGCCCGCGCGGGCGCCGCCGCGGCGCTCGACCCCGAGATCGAGGCGGCCGAGGGCGAGGCCGAGGAGCTGGCCGGCGCCGCCACGCGGCTGCAGGAGCTGGAACGGGCGCGCGAGGCGCACGCCGAGCGCCAGGCCCTCACCCGTGCCCTCGACGACGCCGCCAAGCGGGAGCGCACCGCCGGCGACGCCCTCGCCCGCGCCAGGCGGGACGCGGCCGCGACCGCCGAACTGGTCACCGTGCGGGAGGCGGCCGAGGCCGACCTCGAGCGGCTGGACACGGAGCTGGAGGCCGCCCGCGAGCAGCACAACGCGCTCGGCCGCGAGCTGGGCGGCGCGGCCGCCCGCCTGGAGGCGGCCGGCGCGGCGGCCGAAGCCTGCGCCGGCCTCGACCCCGGCGCGCCGTGCCCGACCTGCGGCCAGCCGCTCGGGGACCGCTACGCCGAGGTGCGCCGCCACCGCGACGAGGAGCTCGACGCCGCCCACCGCGCCCACGCCAAGGCGGTCGCCGTCCTCGACGAGGCCAAGGCGGCCGGCATGGCGATGGCCGCCCGTCGCCTCGACCTGCTCACGTCGTTGAAGGGCGCGCGTGAGGCCGAGCGCCGCGCCGAGCGGGCCGCCGCCCAGGTCGAGGCGGCCGAGGCCGCGCTCGCCGCGATCGGCGAGGAGCTGGCCGAGCGCCGGGTCGCGCTCGACGCGGTCGCCGACCCCGGCTTCGACCCGGGCGCGTACCAGCGCGCCAAGGACGCCGTCGCCAGGCACGACGAGCTGGCCAGGCAGCTCGCCGGCCTGCGCGCCCGGCGAGACCAGGCCGAGCAGGACCGGCTCGCCGCCAAGGAGGCGCTCGCCCGCGCCGACGAGGCCGAGCAGCAGGCCGCCGCGCTGGACGAGCAGGCCGCCGGCCAGGCGGCGGCCGAGCAGGCCCTGGCCGCCGCCCGCCAGCGGTGCCAGGCCGCGGTGGAGGCCGCCACCCTCGCCCACGGCGCCAGCCAGCAGGCCGGCGCGGTCCTGGCCGCCGCCCGCCGCCGCGACGCCGACCTCGGCGCCGCCGTGGCCACCGCGAGGGAGCGGCACGAGCAGGTCGCCGCGCTCGAGGAGGAGGCCGGCTACCTCGCCCGCCTCGCCGACCTGCTGGCCGCCTTCCGCCTGCACCTGGTCAGCCGGCTCGGCCGGCGGCTCTCCGCCGAGGCGGCGACGCTGTTCGGCGAGCTGACCGACCACGAGTACCAGGACCTGGTGGTCGACCCGGAGGACTACGCCATCCGCATCGCCGACGACGGCACCGAGTACGAGCTGAGCCGCTTCTCCGGCTCCGAGAGCGACCTGGCCAGCCTCTCCCTGCGGGTCGCGGTCAGCCTGGTGATCGCCGAGGGCGCGGGCGAGCTGGGGCTGCTGGTCCTCGACGAGGTGCTCGGCGCGCTGGACCGGGAGCGCCGCGAGCGCATGCTCGCCGCCCTCACCGCCCTGTCGGGGCGTTTCCGCCAGGTCCTGCTGGTCACCCACAACGACGAGGTCAAGGACCTGCTGCCGGCCGCGATCGAGGTGCGCAAGGGCCAGCACCGCAGCGCCACCGCCGCGGTGCTGGCCTCCTGAACATCACCACCATTGACGTTGCTGTGGTGGTGCGCCCATACTGCGCCGCACGCTGGGGCGATGTGAGGAAATGGGAAGATCGTGCGGTGTCGTACCGAGCGGGAACAACAGCCGGTACTCGACTGGTTACCCCGTAGACCGCATCGGCAGTAGCCGCCTGCCCATGCGGTGAGGATGTGGTACATGGACCGGCGCGGCGAGCGGTAGGCCGCCATCCAGTGTGGGGAAAGGGACCGACGTGCCAGAAGAGGAAGAGGAAGAGACGCAGGTCGAGGCGTCGCTCGAGGAACTGATCGCGAAGAAGACCGACCGTCCCACCGTCGTCGAGGAAGACGACGACGACGAGTCGATGCTCACGCTCGGACGCGACGAGGCACGGGAGTCGCTCAACACCAAGGTGCTCCCGATCCAGCAGAACGAGTTCGTCTGCCGGAGCTGCTACCTGGTCAAGCACAGGAGCCAGCTGGCCGACCGCCGGCGTGAGCTGTGCCGCGACTGCGCGTGACCGCGCCCGCGTTCGCGGGGGGTGACGCGGCTCGGCGCCTGCCGGCCCGGCGGGGACTGCGGCTGCTCGCCGCGGCCTCGACCGGGCTGGCCCTGGTGCTGGCCTTCCCCGGCCCGGACCTCGGGCCGGTCGCGTTCGTCGCGCTGGTCCCACTGCTGCTCGCCGTCGAGCAGCTCCGGCCCGGCCGCGCCGCCATGCTCGGCCTGCTCGCCGGGCTGGTGTTCTTCACCATCCACCTGTGGTGGATCAACGTCTTCGGCTACCTGGCGCTGGGCGCCCTCAGCCTGGCCCAGGCCGCCTTCCTCGCCGGGTTCGGCGCCATGGTCCCGGCGACCAGGCGCCTCGGCAACTGGCGCCTGCTGGCCCTGCCAGCCTGCTGGGCAACCCTCGAGCTGGTGCGCGCGCACGCGCCGCTGGGCGGCTTCCCCTGGGGCATCCTGGGGCTGACCCAGCACGGCGGCGGCCCGCTGCTCCCGCTCGCCCGGGTGACGGGGGTGTACGGGGTGTCGGCGGTGATCGTCGCGGTGAACCTGGCGGTCGTGGAGGCCTTGCGGAGGCGGCGTCGGCCGTTGCCGGCCGCCGGCTGGCTCGCGCTCGCCGTGGCGCTGCCGTTCGCCGGGCTGGCCGCGCCGGCGCCGCCGCGCGCCGACGGGCCCGCCCTCGACCTGGTCGCGGTGCAGGGCAACGTGCCCGGCATCGGCAGGCAGGACCGCCCCGACCAGGCGCAGGCCGACGCCGTCACCTTCGCCAACCACCGGCGCGCGACCGAGGCCCTCGCCAGCGGGCCAGCACCCGACCTGGTCGTCTGGGGCGAGGGCGCGGCCAACGACGACCCCACGCGCAACCCCGAGCTGGCCGACGGCATCCGCCGCGCGGCCGCGGCGGCCCGCGCGCCCCTGCTGGTCGGGGCGTCGACCCAGGACGACCAGGGCCGCTGGTCCAACGAGGCGCTGCTGTACGACCGCGACGGGCGGCTGACCGGCCGCTACGCCAAGCGCCGCCTGGTCCCGTTCGGCGAGTACGTGCCCGGCGGCCGGGTGCTGCGCCAGCTCGTGCCCGCCACCAACGAGGTCGGCGTCGACAAGCACCCAGGCCACCGGCTCGCACCCCTGACCGTCGGCGGCGTGCGCTTCGGCACGATCGTCTGCTGGGAGTCCGCCTACCCCGAGGACGCCCGCCAGCTCGCCCGCGACGGCGCCCGCTACCTGGTGGTGATCACCAACAACTCCTCCTGGGGGATCGCCCCGGGGTCCGCCCAGCACCTGGCCACCAGCCAGCTCCGCGCGGTCGAGCAGGGCCGCACCGTGGTCCACGCGGCCGTCTCGGGCATCAGCGCGGTCGTCACCCCCGACGGCGTCGCCCACCAGCGCACCGGCCTGTACCAGCAGGCCACCGTGCGCGCCGCGGTGGCGCCGCGCGGCGGCCTGACCCCCTACGCCCGCTTCGGCCGGCTCTTCGAGTGGTCCCTGGCCCTGGTGGCCCTGCTCGCGCTCGCGGCGGCCGTCCTGCTCGGGCTCCGCGCCCGCCGCGCCGGCGAGCCGGCCGAGCCCGCCGCGGCCAGCCGCACCCAGGCCGGCGCCGAGCCGCTCACCTCCAGCCCGCAGAACGTCGTCTCCCGAGGTGGTCCTTGAAGGCCCTGGTGATCATCCCGACCTACAACGAGGCCGAGTCGATCGAGGAGGTGATCGACCGCGTCCTCGCCGCCGACCCACGGGTCGAGGTGCTGGTGGTCGACGACGGCAGCCCCGACGGCACCGCCAAGCTGGTCGCCGGGGTGAGGGGGTCCGGGGGGCTCAAGAGCGAGGCCGGAGCCCTGGCGGCGGGCGGCCACCTGGAGCCGAGCGGTAGCCCCCCGGAGGACAGGACCCAGGAACCGCGGGCGCACTTGATGGTCCGGGAGGGCAAGCAGGGCCTCGGGAGCGCCTACCGGGCCGGCTTCGCCTGGGGCCTGGAGCACGGCTACGACGCCCTGGTCGAGATGGACGCCGACCTGTCCCACCCGCCGGGCCGGCTGACGGCGCTGCTCGACGGCCTGGCAGAGGCCGACCTGGTGATCGGCTCCCGCTACGTGCCCGGCGGCCGCACGGTCAACTGGTCGAAGGCCCGCGAGGCGATCTCCCGCGGCGGCAACGCCTACGTCCGGCTCGCGCTCGGCGTGCCGGTCCACGACGCCACCGCCGGCTACCGCGCCTACCGCCGCGAGCTGCTCGAAGCCCTGCCGATGGGCGAGATCCGCTCCAACGGCTACTGCTTCCAGGTCGAGATGGCCCACCGCGCCTGGCAGGAGGGCTTCCGCGTGCTGGAGGTGCCGATCACCTTCACCGAGCGGGCCAGCGGCGTCTCCAAGATGAGCAAGCAGATCGTGGCCGAGGCGCTCGGCCGGGTCACCGTCTGGGCGCTGACCGGCGGCCGCCGCCGCCACCGCGAGCACCACCCCGACAGCGTCGCTCCCGACCCCCGATGACCGGGCGGGGGAGCGGCGGCCGCCGCGGGATCCGCCTGCGCCGGACGGCCGACCCGGAGGTCGAGGCCGCCTGGGAGAGCTTCTGCGCCCTCGCCAGCGCGCTCGACGAGGGCTCGCGGGCGCTGCTGGCCACGGTGCCGTCGGCCCGGCGGCCGGGCGCGCCGCTCGAGGCCGCCATCGCCGGGTTCCTCGCCGGCACCGAGGCCGCCCGCGCCGAGCTGCCAGGCTGGGCCCTGCCCGAGCTCGCCGCCGCCCAGGCCGCCACCGCGGCGGCGCTCGACGCCGCCCAGC
Source organism: Actinomycetes bacterium (assembly GCA_036377075.1). Taxonomy (GTDB): domain Bacteria; phylum Actinomycetota; class CALGFH01; order CALGFH01; family CALGFH01; genus DASUZB01. The sequence continues at coordinate 10,305 of DASUZB010000327.1, forward strand.
GGCGCGCCCGCGACCTCACCGTGGCCACCGCCGGCCTCGACTTCGAGCACCGCAACGAGGCCGTCGGCGAGGTGCTCGACCAGCTCGCCCCGATCCAGGACGCCGAGCAGGCCCTGCGCCGGCTGCGCCGGCGCCGGCCCTCACGCCGCGACCGCGAGGAGCAGGACCATGCGTGAGATGGGCGAGCAGGAGCGGCTGCGCTTCCTGTCCGAGGGGACCCGCACGGCCAAGCTCGCCACCGTGCGGGCCGACGGCAGCCCCCACGTGGTGCCGATCTGGTTCGTGCTCGACGACGACGGCGCGCTGGTCTTCAACGTCGACGGCGGCTCGCTCAAGGCCAAGGCGCTGAAGCGCGACCCGCGGGTGTCGCTCTGCGTCGACGACCAGACCCCTCCGTACTCCTTCGTGCTGCTCGAAGGCACCGCCGAGGTGAGCTACGACGTCGACGAGATGCTCCCCTGGTCGACCCGGATCGGCGCCCGGTACATGGGCGCCGAGGCGGCCGAGGCGTTCGGCCGCCGCAACGCCGTCCCCGGCGAGCTGCTGGTGCGGCTCCGCCCCACCAGGGTGGTCGCCCGCGCCGGGATCGCCGACTGAGCCGCGGGTAGCTCACGCCTCGCCGAGGACGCGGCGGGCGGACCGCGCGGCGACGTGGTCGGGCAGCAGGTGGACGCCCGGCGGCCAGGTGCGGCCCTCGCCGGCGAGGAACCCGGTGGCCTCCAGCATCAGCGTGGTGACCAGGTCGAAGGTGTCGTAGGGGTCGCCGGGGCCGGCGCTGAGGTTGAGCATCGAGCCGCCGGCGAGCAGGTAGCGCGTGCGGCCGTCCAGCTCGCACACCTCCACGCCGCGGCGGGGCGAGGCCACCCGGCCGGCGTGCAGCGCCGCCACCGGCAGCTCGGCGCTGGAGTGGCCCAGGTTGGCGAGGAACACCCCGTCCGGGCAGGCGGCCAGGTCGGCCGGGCCGATCACGCCGTCGCGGCCGGTGGCGGTGAACACGACCCCGGCGTCCGCCAGCCCCTCGGCCAGGGTGACGGTCCGGAAGCCGAGGTGCGCGGCCGCCAGCCGGGCGGCCGGGTCGGGGTCGCAGACGCGCACCACCGCGCCGAAGGCGCGGGCCGTGTCGGCCAGCCCGCGCCCGACCGGGCCGTAGCCGACCACCAGCACCCGCCGGCCGTACAGCGAGACCCCGGTGACGTTGAGGAACGTGGTCATCGCCGTCAACCCGACCAGGTGGCGGTTGTGCAGCCCCTGCTTGACCGGGACCTCGTCCCAGTTGAACACCGGGTAGGCGAGGTCGACCCCGGCGAGCCGGTGGATCCCGGTGCCGGTCGCCTCCAGCCCGCCGCGGACCGACGGGGTGCGGCCGCCGCCGGCGACGGTGGCGTCGGCGCCCATCTCCGACAGCAGCGTCGGCGCGGCCGCCAGCGCCTCCCGCAGCAGGGCGGCGTGCCTGTCCGGCGGGTCGCCGGCGCGGGCGCCCACCCGCACGCCGAGCCCGGCCAGGTGCGCGGCGACCGCGTCCCTGGTGGTGGCGGGGTTGGCGGCGCAGGCCCACACCTCGGCACCCGCGTCGACCAGGGCGGCGAAGTAGGGGACCATCTTGGCGTCGAGGTGGCAGACGACCAGCAGCCGCTCGCCGTCGAGCCGCGGCAGGGCGGCGGCCGCCCGCGCCGTCGCGGGCGTGAACCGGGCCAGCCAGTCCAGCTCGGCGGCCAGGTCCGGGTCCGGGCTCACCGCCTGCCCCGCCGGCCGCTCGGCACGCGTCACCCCTTCCCGCTGGCCGCGCCGAGCGCCATGGCGGCGGCGTCGGGGTCGAACGCGCCCCAGAAGGCGTTGGCCATCACCGCGGCCAGGTCCATGCTGCCGAAGCCCTGGGCGGCCGCCACCTCGGCCAGTTCCGAGGAGAGGTCGTTGCCGAACAGGCTGCGGTCGTCGGTGTTGACGCACGCCTTCGCGCCGGCGGCGAGCAGCCGGCCGATCGGGTGGTCGGCCAGGCCGGGCATCTCCTCCGGCGCGTGGGTCCAGTAGTTCGACCGCGGGCAGACCTCCAGGGTGACGCCCCGCTCGACCACCTCGGCGAGCAGCTCCGGGTCGGCGACCAGGCTGGTCGCGTGGCCGACGCGGGTGGCGCCGTAGCGGTCGACGGCGGTGCGCACCGCCTCGGGCGGCTCGGCCTCGCCGGCGTGGACGGTGACCTGCAGTCCCGCCTCGCGCGCCTGCTCGAACAGGCGGGCGTGCGCGTCCACCCAGGCGGGCGAGCGCCCCTCCACCGGCCCGGCCAGGTCGACCGCGACCACGCCGGCGCCGGCGGCGCGCACGGCCGCCTCCAGCACCGGCCGGTTCCACTCCGGCTCGACGCCGCCCATCATGCAGGCGATCAGCCGCGCGCTGGTGCCGGTGGCCGCCTCGGCCTCGGCCGCGGCGGCGGCGGCGACCTCGAGCACCTCGTCGACGCCGAAGCCGTCGCCGGCCAGCAGCCTGGGGCAGAAGCGCAACTCGGCGTAGACCACCCCGTCGGCGGCCAGGTCCTCGACCAGCTCGCGGGTGACCCGGGCGAGGCGGCCGCGGTCGCGCAGCAGCGGCAGCAGCAGCTCGAAGCCGGCCAGCGCCTCGAGCAGCCCGGCGCGCCGGGTGACGCGGACGCGCCGCATGGCGGCCCCCGCCGGCGCGTCGGGGTCGACCAGGCCCAGCTCGCGTGCCAGCTCCTCGACCGTCGCCGGCCGCAGCGAACCGTCGAGGTGCAGGTGCAGCTCGGCCTTTGGCAGCCGCCGGAGGGACTCGGCGGTGGGTGCGGCGGCGGTGCCCGGCACGGGTCCTCCTGTCTGCGTCGCGGCCACGGCGATCCAAGGAGCCTACCGTCTTGGAGGATCCGGTACCCTCTGGCGTCATGCCGGGTTCCATGGACCGCCGCACCGCCGAGGACGTGCTGCCGCCGGGGGCGCGGCAGTGCTTCGCCTGCGGCAAGGACAACCCCATCGGCTTCCGCCTCGACGACATCCGGCGGGAGGGGGAGGAGGTCCACGCCACCCTGCACCCCCGGCCCGAGTACCAGAGCTACCCGGGGGTGCTGCACGGCGGGCTGTCGGCGACGGCGCTGGACGAGGTCATGGGCTATTCCGCGATCCTGCTGGCCGGCATCTGGGCGGCAACCGCGACGATGGACCTGCGCTACCGCGCGCGGGTTCCCTACGACGCGCCCCTGCCGCTGGTCGCTGGCCTGGTCGACGCGCGCGGCCGGCGGTTGCGCGCCTGGGCGCGGCTGCACCTGCCCGGCGGTGGCGTGGGGGTGGAGGCCAAAGGGCTGCTGGTCGCGCTTCCCGAGGAGGTCGCCGCCCGCGCGCGTGAGCTGTACGGCCCGATGGCGTAGGTGTGCGAGCGGCCCGCGCCCGGCGGCCACCGGGCGGCGGCCGCCGGGCCGGCCGGTCAGGCGGTACGCGAGGTGATCGAGTAGAGCCGTAGCCCGGACCGGATGAGCAGGGTGTCCTTGCCGGACGCCGCGACCATGGTGTCGAGGTGGGTGCCCGGCGCGGACACGTACTGCCCGACGAAGGACTGGCTGCCCTTGTTGCCCCGGGCGTAGAAGACGCCGTTGGAGGCCGTCCAGACCACGAAGATCGAGCCGGAGGTCGCGCCGACCCGCGGCCCGCTCCCGGGCGCGAGGAAGACGTGGCTGGTCCACGCGCCGGTGGTGTTCTCCGCCTCGACGATCCGGCCGTCGCGGACCCAGGTGAGGAACGTGAAGCCAGCGATCCGCTTGACGTCCGCGCTGTTGTTGTGGGTGCCGAGCGAGCTGAACACGCGGCTGGACCAGGCGGTGTTCGGGTTGGTCGCCACCCAGAGGTCGGACGGCCCGTCCGCCGCGGGGGCGGTCTGCCGGGTCCAGGCCATGACCGCGCCGCGGGTGTCCAAGCTGATCGACGGCTGGGCGTTGTCGACGTCCGGCCCGGTGAAGGTGATCTGCTGGTGGTCGGCGGGCGTCCCGAACGTCTTCGCCTGGAACAATTGCAGCGGCGCGAACTCACCCGGGCCGACCTGCTCGGTCCACACCGCCCACCACTTGCCGCCCTCGGCGCTGACGTCGGCGGTGGGGGTCGTCACCTGGCTGCTGGCCGCGGTGGACAGCACCCGGGTGGGGAAGAAGGCGCCGGCATGCGTGCGCTTGGTGACGCCGATCCCGCTCGGGTTGCCCGCCGCGTCCGTCATCAGGTAGACGAGGTAGGTCGCGGACTCGTCGGCGTCGACCCCGAGCACCACCCCGCGGTACGGCGAGAGCACCCGGGTGTATCCCTGGGTTCCGCCCTGGAAGTAGTAGATCGCCCGGCGGCAGGCGTCGAATCCGGCGAAGCCGCGGATGGTGCCGCCGCCGAAAGCGGCGTCGGCGGTGCCCTGCGTGGCGCACGGCGGCGCCACGACCGTGGTCGGCGCCGTGAAGCTGTCGGCCGCGAAGGCTGGAGACGGCAACGCCAGGACCGCCAGGCAGGCGGCCCCGGCAACAGCGAGACGACGGAACATGAGCCCCTCCTTGGGCTGCAGACCCTGATCCCTGCGTTCCAGGACGACGCGACCTCGCGGCGCGGTTGCCCCCGAAGGCCGCCGGTGCAGGCGGACCGGCTCCACCATCTTGTCACGCAGGAGAACTCCTGCAGGACGCGGGGGCGGTCCTGCAATCGTCATGTCCCAATTCTGGAGTCGCGGCGCCGGCCGGGTCACCCCTGCTGGGCCTGCCCTGGCAGGCCCGCCTGGTCGAGCACCCTGGCCTGCTCGGCCACGAACGCCGCGGCGGCGTCCTGCAGCGCCAGCCGCAGGCTGGCGACCACCACGCCCTCGGCCAGCGGGCCGAGGCGGCCGAGGGCGGCGGTCAGCTCGCCGACCCGCTCCGTTGGCATGCCGGCGGCGGCGAACGGCCGCCACAGGTGCCGCATCGCCGTGCCGGGCCGGCGCGGCCGCCGAGGGCGGGGGAGCGTCAGGGACGCAGCATCGGCATGACCACGTCGTCGACCACCGAGACGACGTAGTCGTCGGGGACCGGCGGGCCGTCCGCCATGAACCGCTGCGCCACCATGGACGGCCCGACCTCCGCGCAGACCTGGTTGACGGCCTGGGGCCGCACCTGCCCGCGCTCGGCGCCGCGCCGCAGGACGTTGACGAGCATCTCCTTGCGCGGCGCGAGGACGCGCTCCTTGACCAGGCGGGCCAGCGGCTGGCCCTTGTCGACCTCGGCCGAGAGGGCCTGCAGCGCGCAGCCGGCCGGCGAGTTCATCATCGCCGCCATGCGGCGCAGCAGGTCGAGCAGGTCGTCGCGGACGTCGCCGTGGTCGGGCAGGTCGTCGGCGGACGGCAGGGCCTGGTCGAGCGCGTCGACCACGAGGTCCTCCTTGCACGTCCAGCGCCGGTACAGTGCCGCCTTGCCGGTGTGGGCGCAGTTGGCGACGCCCTCCATGGTCAGGCCGCCGAGCCCGGCCCGCTGCAGCTCGTCGAGGACGGCGTCGAAGATCGCGCGCTCGAGGGCCTCGCCGCGGCGCCGGGTGTGGACGCCGGCCCGGCCGGCACCCGCCGTCGGGTCCGCCTCAACGGCCATCGGTGGACCTCCGTGAGACGCACATAAGAAAAATAGTGAACGCTTGCGTTCCTAATCCGGGCAGTGTACGGTGCCCGCCTAGTGAACGCAATCGTACCTTAGGTCAGGGGGCGAAAGCATCTCATGACGGTCACCGAGTCGGTGGGGCCACCGGCCGCGGGCGCGGCACGGCGCGGCCACCACCCAGGGCTGGCGCTCGCGGTCATCGCGGGGGCGCAGCTCATGGTCGTGCTGGACGCGACCATCGTGAACATCGCCCTGCCGCACATCCAGCAGGCCCTGCACTTCTCCACCACCAGCCTGTCGTGGGTGCTCAACGCCTACACGCTCACGTTCGGCGGGCTGCTGCTGCTCGGCGGCCGCGCCGGCGACATCCTCGGCCGCCGCCGCGTGTTCGTCGCCGGCATCCTGCTGTTCAGCCTCGCCTCGCTGCTGGGCGGGTTCGCCACCTCGGCCGGCTGGCTGCTGGCCGCGCGCGCCCTGCAGGGCGTCGGCGGCGCCATCGCCTCGCCGACCGCGCTCGCCCTGATCACCACCAACTTCCCCGAGGGACCCCAGCGCAACCGCGCCTTCGGCGTGTTCGCCGCGGTGTCCGGCTCCGGCGCCGCCATCGGCCTGATCGCCGGCGGCATGCTCACCTCGTGGCTGTCGTGGCGCTGGGTGCTGTTCGTCAACGTGCCGATCGGCATCGCCATCGCGCTGCTCGCGCGGCTGTACATCAACGAGTCGGAGTCGCAGCCCGGCCGCTTCGACGTGGCCGGCGCGCTGACCTCGACGGCCGGCATGGCCTCGCTGGTCTACGGGTTCATCCGGGCCGCGCAGGAAGGCTGGGGCGACCGCGTCACCCTCGGCGCCTTCGCCGCCGCCGCCGTCCTGCTGGCCACCTTCTTCCTGATCGAGACCAGGACCAGCCACCCGATCACCCCGCTGCACATGTTCGCCAACCGCAACCGGGCGGGCAGCTACGTCGTGATGCTCGCGCTCGCCGCCGCGCTGTTCGGCATGTTCTTCTTCCTCACCCTGTTCGTGCAGCAGGTCCTCGGCTACAGCCCGCTCAGGGCCGGCTTCGCCTTCCTGCCGGTCACCGCGGCGCTGATCTTCACCGCCCAGTTCGCCTCGCGGACGCTGCCGCGGTTCGGGCCCAAGCCGCTGATGACGGCCGGCGCCGTGCTGGCGGTCGTCGGCCTCGGCTGGGTCTCGCAGATCTCGGTGACCAGCGGCTACCTCGACGGCATCCTCGGGCCGATGATGATCTTCGGCTTCGGGATGGGCCTGCTGTTCGTGCCGTTGACGATCGTGGCGGTCTCCGGCGTCGACCGGCACGAGTCGGGCGCGGCCTCCAGCCTGCTCAACGTCATGCAGCAGGTCGGCGGCTCCCTCGGCCTGTCGATCCTGGTCACCGTGTTCGGCACGGCCAGCAGGAACGAGGCGAAGACCCAGGTGGCGCGGTTCTTCGCCAACGCCACCCCGCAGCTCCGCGCCCAGTTCGCCCAGACCGGCCAGCTCCCCGCCCCCTACGCCAGCAACGTGCTGGCCCACGGCATCTCCTCGGCGTTCCTGCTGGCGGTGGCGTTCGCCGCGCTCGCGCTGGTGACCTCCGTGGTGGTGGTCCGCGCCACCGCCTCCGAGGTGGACCCCTCCGCGCTGCCCGGCATGGGCGGCTGACCCCGGCCACCCGCAACCCCGCCGCCGAGGGGCCCGGTCGACCGGGCCCCTCGGCCGCCTGTGACGCACGGCACTGACGGCGCCGGCCCCAGCCGTGCACCATCGCCAGTACGCGGCCCAGGCAGGTGGGGGCCGCCGTCCGGGGGGCGGGCCGGCCGGGCCCAGCTCGGCCTGGCCGGCCCGGAGGCCTCCCTTGCTTCCGCGGGTTTCTTCCGCCCAAATCAGGTCATCCTGTGATCGACGCGACCGTATGGGGCGTAACGCAGGCGCCAACCGGGCGCCGGCGGCGCGAGGTCGTCGTGCTCGGACGCCACGTCGCCGTCCGGGATGACCGTGACGGCCAAGGAGGGGGAACCTCGTGGGTATCCTCGGTTGGATCATCCTCGGTCTGCTCGCCGGAGCGATCGCCAAGGCACTGCTCCCAGGCGACGACCCTGGTGGGATCATCGTGACGATGATCATCGGCATCATCGGCGCGCTGCTCGGCGGGTTTCTCGCCCAGGCGATCTTCAGCGTCGATACGCTCGACAACTTCTTCGACCTGAGCACCTGGCTGACCGCGATCGTCGGCGCAATCATCCTGCTGCTGCTCTACCGCCTGGT
>DASUZB010000328.1:0-17060 GCA_036377075.1 Actinomycetes bacterium
GGCGCGGCCGCCGCGATGGCCGCGGCGCAGCGCACCGCGTACACCCGGCTGGGTGTCGCCGGCGGGGTCGCGCTCTACACCGCCTGCGCCAGCCTGGTCAGCCCGGCCGCCACCGCCGCCACCCTGCGGCTCATCCCCCGCTGAGAGGAGCACGCCACCATGCGTGGTGCTGTCCTGTACGCCCCCGGCGACGTCCGGGTGGAGGAGCGCGAGGACCCGAGGATCCTCACGCCGACCGACGCGATCATCCAGCTGCCCGCGACCTGCGTCTGCGGCTCGGACCTGTGGCCCTACCGCGGGCTCGAACCGGTCGACGGGCCCTCCCGGATGGGCCACGAGTACGCCGGCGTCGTCCTGGAGGTCGGCAGCGAGGTCAGGACCATCAGGCCCGGCCAGTTCGTGGTCGGCTCGTTTTTCGCCTCCGACAACACCTGCGAAATCTGCCGGGCCGGCTACCAGAGCTCCTGCCTGCACCGCGAGCCCATCGGCGCCAACGGCGCCCAGGCCGAGTACCTCCGCGTCCCCCTGGCCGACGGCACCCTCGTCGCCACCCCGGAAATCCCTCCGGACGACCTGATCCCGAGCCTCCTGGCCGCCTCCGACGTGCTCGGCACCGGCTGGTTCGGCGCCGTGGCCGCCGAGGCCGGCCCCGGCAAGACCGTCGCGGTGGTCGGTGACGGCGCGGTCGGTCTGCTCGCCGTGCTGGCCGCCAAGCACCTCGGCGCGGAGCGCGTCATCGCGATGGGCCGGCACGAGCCGCGCCAGCAGCTCGCGGTCGAGTTCGGCGCGACCGACATCGTCACCGAGCGCGGCGATGCGGGCGTGGCGCGGATCAAGGAGCTCACCGGCGGGCTCGGGGCGCACTCGGTGGTCGAGGCGGTCGGCACCCAGGAGTCGATGCTGCAGGCCATCCGCTCCACCCGGCCCGGTGGGCACGTCGGCTACGTCGGCGTCGCCCACGAGGTCGAGCTACCCGGCGAGGAGCTGTTCTTCTCCCACGTCCACCTGCACGGCGGGCCGGCACCGGTGCGCCGCTTCCTGCCCGAGCTCATCGACCTGATCTGGAACCGCCAGATCGACCCCGGCAGGGTCTTCGACCTGACCCTCCCCCTCGAGCAGGCCGCCGAGGGCTACCGCGCCATGGACCAGCGCCGCGCCATCAAGACCCTGCTGCGCCCGTAGACCACCCACCAGCTCGGGCGCATCTGGCCTGATGTGGTGGCGGAGGGTTCCGGCGGACCGGTGGTCAGGGCGCGCAGGACGCGCTGAAGCGACCGCCCGAGCGGCCGGCCGCGGCGCGTCAGCAGGTGAACTGACCGACCAGGCGCCGCAGCTCGGCGGCCATGCCGGCGAGGTCCTCGGCGGCGCGGCGCGTCTCGCTGACGCCCCTGGACGCCTCGGCGGTGGCCTGGGCGACGCCGGTGATGGCGCCGGCGATCTCCTGGGAGCTGCTGGCCGCGTCGCCGACGCTGCGGCTGATCTCGCTGGTCGTGGCGGTCTGCTCCTCCACCGCGCCGGCGATCATCGTCTGGATGTCGTTGATCTGGGAGATGATGCTGCCGATCTCGTCGATCGCGGTGACCGCGGCGCCGGCGTCGGACTGGATCGCCTGGATCCGGGAGGCGATGTCGGCGGTCGCCTTCCCGGTCGCCTGCGCCAGCTCCTTGACCTCGCTGGCGACGACCGCGAACCCCTTGCCGGCGGCGCCGGCGCGGGCCGCCTCGATGCTGGCGTTGAGGGCCAGCAGGTTGGTCTGCTCGGCGATCGCGTCGATCACCTTGACGACCTCGCCGACCTCGGCGGAGGACGAGCCCAGCTTGGCGACGGTGAGGTTGGCCGTGCCGGCGACCTCCACCGCCCGGGCCGCTACGCTCGCCGCCTCGCTGGCGTTGCGGGCGATCTCGCGGATCGCCTCGCCCATCTCCCGCGTGCCGACGGCCACGGTGCCGACGTTGCCCGAGACCTGCTGGGCGGCCGAGGAGACGACGCCGGCCTGCGCCGAGGCGGTCTCCGCGGTGGCGGCGATCTGGTCGCTGACGGTGAGGAGCTCCTCGGAGGAGGCGCTGAGCGCCTGGGCGGTGTGCCCGATCCCGCCGATGCTGCCGCGCAGGTTGGTGAGGAACCTGGCCATGCCCGCCCCCATGCGGCCGATCGCGTCGTCGCCTCCTACGGCGACCTCGCGGGTGAGGTCGCCGTCGGCGGCGGTGGTGACCACCTCGAGGATGGCCCCGGTGGAGCGCTCGATGGTGCGGCGGATCACCAGGCCGACCGTGGGGATCAGCAGGCACGCGCCGACCAGGGCGGCGAGGGTGAACCGGTGGGCGCGGCGGGCGTCGTCGTGGGCCTGGCCCTGGACGGTCGCGGCGAACTGGTTGATCGCCTCGGTGACGCCGTCGAACGGCGCGTCGAACGCGTCCTGCGCCGCTTCGACCGCGGCGACCTGTCCGGCGGCCGCGGCCGGGTCGGTCGCGAGCGCCTCGGCCGCCTTGCCCGAGGCGGCCACGTAGGCGTCGAGCGGCCCGGCGACCTGGTCGAACGCGGCGCGCGCCTGGGCCCCGGCGCCGGCGCGCTCGAGCAGCGCGCGGTTCTCGCTGGTCCCCTCCTCGATCGTCCGCTGCCGCTCGGCGAGGTCGTCGAGCAGCTGCTTGCGGTCGACGGCGCTCCTGCCGGCCTCGGCCGCGGCGACCACGTCGTACTGGATGGCGTAGTTGGCGCCATCGACCTCCGCCTGGTTGTGCAGCGCCTTCTGCACCAGCGCCATGCGGTCGACGCGGCCGCTGATGCGGTCGACCGCCACCGTGCCGGCGGCGCCGACCACGATCGCGACCAGGACGCCGAGGGCGGTCAGGGCGATCACCTTCGCGCTGATCGAACCGATGAGCTTCACCGAGCTGTCCTCCGAGCCGGGGGGCACAGGCCGCTCCATCAGGCTCATCGGGCTGTCGGCGCGGCTGGTTGAGCCGCAGGGTCAGGCTGCGGTGCCGTCCGCGTCCTGGCTCAGCCGGCGGGCGGCGCGAGCTGCCGCCACAGCACGGCGGTGAACGCCTCGAAGCTCGCCGCCATGTCGACCTGCGGGTCGAGCAGCCACTGCACCTACAGGCCGTCCATGACGGCGAGGATCACCGGGGCCAGCGCCTCGACGTCGGCGTCCTCCCGAACCTCCCCGTCGGCCTGGAGCTGGCCCAGCTTCGCCACGAGGTCCTCGCGGATGCGCTGGTAGCGGCCGACGAAAGTAGTCGTGCGCCGGATGGCCTTCCGCGACGCTCTCCCCCACCAGCATGGTGAACAGCCGCACCAGCTCCCGGGCAGCCTGGTTGTGCCGCACCACCGCCTCCAGCGCCTAGCGGATGCCGCCGCCGGCCACGGTGCCGGCCACGCGCTGGTGGTCCTCGCGGTCACGCTCGGCCAGCACCGCCAGCAGCAGGTGCTCCTTGGAGGGGAAGTGGTGCAGCAGGCCCGGCTGGCTCATCTCGACCTCGGCGGCCACGGCCGCCAGCGAGGTTCCCCGGTAGCCGCGCCGGGCCAGCAGGCGGATCGCGGCCTGCACGATGGCGTCCTTGCTGCGCTTGCCGCGACTGGTCTCGGTGGGCCTGCCCCTTGGTCTGCTCACGCGGACCAGTGTACGGGTGGGTCGTGCCGCCCCGTGGGGAGCCGCCGTGCCGCCGCCTACCTGCCGAACAGCGCGCCGCCGTTGACCTGCAGGATCTGGCCGGTCACGAAGTCGGCCTCCCGCGAGGCGAGGTAGCGGACCGCGGCGGCGACGTCCTCGGGCCGCCCGGCCCGCCCGGCGACCGTCTGCGAGACCAACCGCCGGCGGCGCTCCTCGGTCATGGTGTCGCCGAAGAACTCGGTGTCCTCCACGTAGCCGGGGGCGACCACGTTGGCCGTGATCCCCTCCGGCCCGAGGACCGCGGCGAGCTGGTAGGTCCAGCCGATCAGGGCCGCCTTCGCGGCCGAGTAGGACTCGCCGCCGCCACGCAGCGCCGCGATCGAGCTGACGTTGACCACGCGGCCGCCCGGGCGGCGCAGCCGCCCCTGGAGGGCGGTGGTGAGCAGCGCGGCGGTCAGGACGTTGGTGGCGAAGTCCTCCAGCCACGCCTCGCGGACCTGCTCGAGCGTGCCGGGGTCGGCGGTCGACACGCCGCCCGCGTTGTTGACCAGCACGTCGACCTCGCCGAGCGCGGCGGCGACCGACTCGACCTGCTCAGGCACGGTCAGGTCGACGCCGTGCCAGGTCACGGTGTCCGCGCCGGCCTCCGCGTTGAGCTTGGCGGCGGTGTCGGCCAGCACCTCGCGGCGGCGTCCGAGGATCGCCACCCGGTCGTGGTCGAGCGCGAACGACCGGGCGATGGCGCGGCCCATGCCGGTGCCGCCACCGGAGACGACGATCGTGCGGCTCATTGCTGATCCTCCTGGTTCGTCGTTGTCCATCGGTGCCGTCGGTGGTGGCCCCCCCGGTCCCAGTCTGCCGGCATCGGACGCCTCGCGCTCACGGCCGTCCACAGCCTCCGACCACGCCTCCGGCCGGGGCTGTGGACGGGCGACGGCTCGCTGTCCGGGCAGTCCGTATGCTGCTCGGGCGAGTCCGATCGAGGAGGACCGAGCGTTGCCACCCGAGCCCGCCATGCCTGGCGCAGCCGACCAGCCCCCTCCAGAGGGGGTGGCCGAGCGTGCCCAGGCGCTGCTCGGCGTGCTGGCCGGTCCGGAGGCGAGGCTGCGCCACGACCAGCTCGCCGCCGTCGAGGCGCTGGTGGTCGAGCGGCGCCGCGTGGTGGTGGTCAAGCGCACCGGCTGGGGCAAGTCGGCCGTCTACTTCCTGGCCACCCGGCTGCTGCGCGACGCCGGCGCCGGCCCGACGCTGCTGGTCTCGCCGCTGCTGTCGCTGATGCGCGACCAGATCGCCAAGGCGGAGGGCATCGGCATCCACGCGGCCACCATCAACTCCACCAACGTGGACGACTGGCGCCGGATCGAGGCGGAGCTCGCCGCCGGCCGCGTCGACCTGCTGCTGATCTCGCCCGAGCGGCTCAACAACCCGAAGTTCCGCGAGCAGGTCCTGCCCGAGCTGTCCAGCAGGATCGGGCTGCTGGTGATCGACGAGGCCCACTGCATCTCGGACTGGGGCCACGACTTCCGCCCCGACTACCGCCGGCTGGTCCGGGTGCTCGAGGACCTCGGCGAGGGCGTGCCGGTGCTGGCCTGCACGGCCACGGCCAACGAGCGGGTGATGGCCGACGTCGCCGAGCAGCTCGGCGCCGAGCCGCAGCTGTTCCGGGGCGCGCTCGACCGCGACAGCCTGGTGCTGTCGGTGCTGCGCCTGCCGGCGCAGGCCGAGCGGCTGGCCTGGCTCGCCCAGCGGCTGCCGGAACTGCCGGGGTCGGGGATCGTGTACTGCCTCACCGTCGGCGACGCCGAGCGGGTGGCCGCCTGGCTCGGCGCCAACGGCATCGACGCGCGCGCCTACAGCGGCCGCACCGACCCGGAGGAGCGCCTCGCGGTCGAGGACGCCCTGCGCGCCAACCAGGTCAAGGTGGTGGCGGCGACCTCCGCGCTCGGCATGGGGTTCGACAAGCCGGACCTGGCGTTCGTCGTCCACTTCCAGTCGCCCGACTCCCCCGTCACCTACTACCAGCAGATCGGCCGTGCCGGCCGCGCCCTCGACCGCGCCGAGGTGGTGCTGCTGTGCGGCGCGGAGGACCGCGCCATCTGGGAGTGGTTCGCCTCCACCGCCTTCCCGCCGCGGGAGCAGGTCGCCGCCGTGCTCGGCGCGCTGGAGGCGGCCGGCGAACCGGTCTCGATCGGCCTGCTCGAGGAGGTCGCCAACCTCAGCCGCACCCGCCTGGAGCTCATGCTCAAGGTCCTCGACGTCGACGGCGCGGTGCGCCGGGTCGCGCGCGGCTGGGAGCGTACCGAGGCGCCGTGGACCTACGACGCCGACCGGCATGCCCGGGTGGCCGCCGCCCGCGCCGCCGAGCAACGGGCGATGGTCGAGTACGCCACCACCGACCAGTGCCTGATGGCGTTCCTGCGCGGCCAGCTCGACGACCTCGACCCGACCCCGTGCGGGCGCTGCGCCAACTGCACCGGCCGCGGGCCCTCCTCCTCGGTCGACCCCGGGCTGGCGGCCGAGGCGGCGCGCTTCCTCGCCGGCCAGGACCTCACCCTCACGCCGCGGCTGCAGTGGCCCCAGGGGGTGCCGGGGGTGCGTGGCCGCATCCCCGAGGGGCTCAGGGTCGAGCCCGGCCGGGCGCTGGCGACCCTGGGCGGGCCGGGCTGGGGGCCGCTGGTCCGCGACCTGCTCACCGCGGACGGGCCCGTGCCCGACGAGCTGGTCGACGCGGTGGTGCGGGTGCTCGCCCGCTGGGACTGGCAGGAGCGGCCGGCGTGGGTGACGTTCGTGCCGTCGCGGCGCCACCCCAAGCTGGTCGAGGACCTCGCCACCCGCATCGCCGAGGTCGGCCGGCTGCCCCTCCGGCGGGTGCTCGAGCGGACCAGGGACGGCCCCCCGCAGCTCGAGATGGCCAACAGCGCCCACCAGTGCCGCAACGTCCACGGCGCCTTCGCCGTCACCGCTCCCGTCCCGGCCGGCGCGGTGCTGCTCGTCGACGACGCCGCCGACTCCAAGTGGACCCTGACCACCGCCGGCGCGCTGCTGCGCGAGGCCGGCGCCGGGCCGGTCTACCCGCTGGTCCTGCTGCGCCGCGGCCCGGACTGATCCGCCCCGGGCGCGGGAGGCCGGCTGGTACCGAGCCAGACACTGAGATTGGCGGGGGTACGAGCTTGCCTGGTTACAGGCGTACCGGAACCGCCCATACTCTGGACAGGACGATGAGCGATCCGAGCGTCGAGGTTCGCCCGCCGGCCAGGCCGCGGTTCCGCGGCCGCCTGCACCAGGGCGCGTTCGTGGCGTCGATCCCGGCGGGGATCGCGCTGGTGTGGGCCGCCCACTCCCTGGTCGCGCGCCTGGCCGTGCTGGTGTACGCGACCAGCCTCGCGGCCATGTTCGGCACCAGCGCGGCCCTGCACCGGCTGCACTGGTCGCCGCGGGCGTGGCTGCGCATGGACCGCCTCGACCGGGCGATGATCTACGTGCTGATCGCCGGCAGCTACACCCCGGTGACCCTGCTCGCCCTGCGCCCCGGCTGGCGGGTGGCGTTCCTGGCGCTGGTCTGGACCGTCGCCGCGGCCGGCATCGCCCTGGTCCTGATCCGCACCCGCGCCCGCGGCGTCGGCGTGCTGCGCATGGTCCTGTACCTCGGGCTCGGCTGGATGTCCGTGGTGATCCTGCCCGAGCTGGCCGCCTCGCTCGGGCTTGGCAAGCTCGCCCTCGGCAGCGTCGGCGGGATCCTCTACACGGTCGGCACGGTGGTCCTCATCCGCCGCCGTCCCGACCCGAACCCGCGGGTGTTCGGCTACCACGAGGTGTGGCACGCCTTCACCATCGCGGCCGGCGCCTGCCACTACGCGCTGATCTGGCTGATCGCCACCGCTGGCTGACCAGGCGCCGTGCTCGCGTTCCTGCTGGTCACGGGCTACCTGGCGAAGGAAGGGACTGTCACACCAAGTAGGTAGCATCACCCCAGGAACGAGATAGGCAGCGTCTCGTCAGCCCAGGGCAGCGACGGGCTGGCGGGGCGCTTTCCTCCTCCAGGGGGACCAGATGTGTGACCTCACGAAGCATCCGAGCTATGCGCGGTGCGCGGCATGCGGTCAGTGCTTCGCCTCGGACAGCGCCTTCGATCGCCACTTCGGCCGCATGCCGTCGAGAGGGCGGCCAAAGTGCAAGCGTCCCGAGGACGTTCGCAACGGCGCGCGGCGGCTCATCTACGACAAGAGGCGCGCGGCATGGCGCTGGGATGACAGCGGCGACCCGAAACACCCCGCCGCGTTGCACGGTGACGACACAAAGGTCCGTCCGGCGCCGCGCAGGTCCCGCAGGCGCAAGCAAGCGGCCTGAAGCAACCCCGCCACGCGTCTTCACAAGCTACCGAGCACTCGGTAATCTTCGCGCGACTCGGACGCAGCGAGCAGGAGTCTAGGTCCCGGTCGCCGGGGTGGGCGGCTGCCTGGCCTGGTCGAGCTGGCGCACCTGCTCGGCGGCCCACGGGCTGAGCGCCCACGGCGCGGCGGTCGCGACCATGCGGAACTCCGGCCAGGGCACCCAGCGCCACTCGGCGACCTCGGCGGGGTCGGGGTGGGGATCGCCGCCGCCCTGGGCGAAGTACACCGGGCAGCGCTCGTTCTCGACCACGCCGTCGGCGGCGACCGCGCGGTAGGCGAACTCGGGCAGGACCAGGTCGAGCCGCCCGGGTTCGAGGCCGAGCTCCTGCCGCAGCCGCCGCCTGGCGGCCGCGGCCACCTCCTCGCCCGGCGCCGGGTGGCCGCAGCAGGAATTGGTCCACACCCCCGGCCAGGTCCGCTTCGTCAGCGCCCTGCGGGTGGCGAGGACGCGCCCCCGACGGTCGAACACGTACACCGAGAAGGCCAGGTGCAGGGGCGTGTCGGCGTGGTGGACCCGGCCCTTGGGGAGCGACCCGATCGGCCGCCCCTGCGGGTCGAGCAGCACCACCAGCTCCTCGCCGTCGCCGCCGCCCGTGGCCGGCGGCGACCCGCGCGGTGGTTGCGCCACCTCACCTCCGAGCTGGGGACCTGTCCTGGCCGGCCGGTGCGCCGACCGGGCACCAGCGGGGTCCCTGACGGTCGCAGACCCCGGCCAGGACCGCAACCACGCCCGTGGGCCGGCCGCGGTCCGCAAGGTGCGCCAAGGGTGAGATCACGGGCGGGATTGGCGGCACGCTGCTGGCGCTGCACCGGCGGGAGCGGGTGCTGGCCGTCGACGCGCAGAATTCCCGCGGCGGGATCGGCTTCCGGTCGGCCGGGCGCGCTGGTCTACCGCGGCGGCGGCGAGCTCTCGGCCAGCCCGGCACCGAGGGTGCCCCCACCTGAGCCGCCCTAGCCCTCGGGGCGGAGCTGCACCGTGGCGATCTCCCACGGCCGCAGCGGCAGGCGCAGGGCCCGCCCCCCGCTGAGCGGCAGGTCCTCGCCCGGCCGGCCGAGCAGGTCGGCGCGGCGGGCAGCAGTGAACGGGCCGGTGATCGTGGCTACCGTCTCGGCGGGGTGCTCGCCGACCACCCGCAGCTCGAACCACTCGTCGCGACGTCGCAAGGACGACAGGACCACGCCGTCGCCGGCGACCTCCACGCCGGTCGCCTCGCCGAGGCCCGCCGTGGGTGCCCCGCGGCCGGGCGCGGTGACCAGGTCGTGCTGGTAGCGCTCCATGGCCTCGAGGACCCCCGCCTGGTGCCACGCCCCGGCGTGCGGCATCACGGCGAGGCGCAGCTCGCGGCGGCCGAGGCACTGCGCGCCCGGGGTGGGCAGCTCGGGGCCGGCCGGCTCGGTGCGCCACGGGTTGGCGTTGCGGCTGATCTGCCCGACCGCGCGCAGGACGGTCACGGCCAGCTCGCCGTCGAGCAGCTCGTACTCGGTCACCTGGTCGAGCAGGAGGGCGACGCCGCCGGCGGCGACGAAGCCGCGGGCCGGGAAGGTCGGCAACGGCACCTCGCCGTGCCCGCCCTCGGCCTCGCGGCCGCGCTCCACCACGGCGAACTGCCCCTCGGCGGCCGACCGGTCGCTCCCTCGAGCGAGCGGCACGTGCAGGCGCAGGCGGTGGTCGCGGCAGCGGTTCTCGACGGCGACGCTGAGGCGCACGAACGGCTCGCCGGCGCGCAGCTCGACCATGGTCGTGGTGGCCACGGGGAGGCGCTCGGGCGCGCGCGAGAGGTCGTCGGCGGCGAGGCCGCGCGGCCAGCGGTACTGGCGCGCCACTTCCAGCCGGGCGCGCAGCGGGCCGGCGTCGAGCAGGCGCAGCCCGACCTCGGCGGGCTCGGCGACCAGCTCGTCGGAGCCGGACGGCGGCGCGTAGTTGTACAGGTCGCCGGCGTCGCCGCCGTCCACCAGCCGGCCGACCCCGGAGAGTTGGCGGCCGGCGGCGAGGATCCGCAGCGTGCCGTCCCCGGCCGCCTCGACCGTGACCAGGCCGTTGCTGATTGGCTGAAGCGCGCCAGCCCCCTCCAGGCGCTGGCCGGTCGCGCCGACCGGGCTGATTGGCTCGAGCGCGCCAGCCCCGTCCGGCGTGGGTGCCGAGGGCCGCACCGTCGTCCAGCCGAGCGGCGGCACCGGCACGTCGGCGAGCAGGCGCCGGCGCGGCGCCCCCTCGACCTGGAACCACCAGGCACGCCCCGGCGCGGCGTCGACCGCGTCCTGCACCTCGCGGCGCAGCTCGTCCACGTCCAGCGCGGCCGGGTCGGGGTGGTCGCCGACCTGGATGGTGAGCCGCGGCAACCCGGGCGCCCCCGGCTGGATCCGGAAGCCGTTGACGACCGCGCCGAGCAGCTCGCGGCCGTGGAGGCGGCGCCAGAGCATCTCCGGGATGAGGTGGCCCGGGAGCCGTTCGGCGAGCAGCACGGCGCTCTCCCTTGCCGGCTGGCTCGCTGCAGCATCCCAGCTCTCCTGGGTGGGCAGGTGGCGGCCGTCGGGCAGCTCGAGCGCGACCGCCTCCCAGGACGCGGGGACGGGCAGGTCCAGCTCGACCAGGCCGCTACGCCGCGCCGGCGTCGGGTTCAGCACCACCGCCGACCCGGCGGGGGCGCCCCGCGCCACCGCGGCCGCCGCCCGGTCGCGCAGGGCGCCGCCGAGCTGCTCGGCCTCGCCGAGGCGGACCAGCACCTGCGCGGCCACGGCGTCGGCTCCGCAGCCGGTGACCGAGTCGTGGCCGGAGCTCTCGATCACCCTGCCCCAGGCCAGCTCGAGGAAGCGGTCCGGCCAGGACCGGCCCCACAGCGCCTGCAGCGGCTCCGCGTAGCGCTCCAGCACCCGCTCCGCCCTGGTGCAGGCCGCCTTCACCTCCACCCTGGCGGAGGTGACGCCCATCAGCAGGTTGGCCCTGGCGCCGGAGCGCAGCTCGCCGCGCCAGCGCGGCAGCTCGCCGTCGTGCGCGCCGGCCTGACCGGCGACGTAGGCGGCGAGGGTCTCGACCCGCATCCGGTAGCGGTCCTGGCTGCGGTTGAGCTCCTCGACGACCGCGACCAGCTCGGGCAGCGGCTCGGAGTGGTCGCTGCCGTACATCCCGAGCGGCTCGTCCTCGCCGTAGAACTCCCCCATCAGCCGCTCGAACAGCGCCAGGCGCTCGGCCAGGCGCTCGGGGAGAGCGAGCAGCGGCACCGCGTTGACGTAGCCGGCGGGCAGGTACTCGGCGCGGACGTGGGAGCCGTCCGGGGCCTCCCAGGTGAAGGCGTGGCGGTCGATGGCGGCGGGCACGCCGCGCCACAGCACCGCCGAGGCCAGCCCGGCGCGGCGCAGCACCTGCGGCAGCTGGGCGACGTGGCCGAACTGGTCGGGCAGGTAGCCGACCGGCATGGCGCCGCCGAGCGCCTCGGCGCGGCGCCAGCCGCTCTCCAAGTTCCGCACGATCGTCTCGCCCGACACCAGGAACTCGTCGTTGAGGATGCGCCAGGGCCCGAGCGCGAGCTGGCCGCGCTCGGTCAGCCGGCGCAGGCGCTCCTCGGCCTCCGGCCGGACCTCGAGGTAGTCCTCCACCGCCGCGGTCTGGCCGTCGAAGGTGAAGGCGAAGCCCTCGTCGGCCTCGGCCAGGTCGAGGACGCGGTCGACGAGGTCGACCAGGCGCAGGCGGAAGCGCTGGAACGGCTCGTACCATTCGCGGTCCCAGTGGGTGTGGGGGACGATGTGCACGGTCGTCTGTGCTGCCATGGCCGCCTGCCTCCGCTCGCTGCCGCTGCGCGCCCCAACCGTACAGGCGCGCTGCGGACGCCGCGCCGGTGCCGCATGATGAGCCCGGCGGCGCCGCCCGGCAGTGACCGGGCCCGGACGGAAAGGACGCTTTCGTGGGGCCGGACACGGACGCCTGGGGCACCAGCAGGCACTCGCGGCTGTTCCCCGGCCCCTGGCTGGTCCACGCCGACCTGCACAACCACACCACGCTGTCGGACGGGAAGGGCGACCCGGCCGACGCCTTCGACTCGATGCGCTCGGCCGGCCTCGACGTGGCGGCGATCACCGACCACAGCCGCTGGGCGACGGTGGCCGCCGGCCTGGTGCACATGCCGGGCAACAGCGGCATCGACCGCTTCGGCTGGGAGGCGGCCAGGCAGGTCGCCGACGCCGCCGACGACCCGGGCGAGTTCGTCGCCATGCGCGGCTTCGAGTGGTCGAGCGCGCTGTACGGCCACGCCAACGTGTGGCGCAGCGCCCGCTTCACCGACCCGCTGCGCAGCGGCGTGGTGGCGATGGCGCCGTTCTGGCGCTGGCTCGAGCGGCACGGCGAGGACGGCCTGGCCGGCTTCAACCATGCCGGCTCGACGGCGCTGCGCTTCGGGCGCTTCCGCCACCGGCCCGCCGTGGCCGAGCGGGTGGTCAGCTTCGAGATCTTCAACAAGACCGACGAGCACCTGCTGTTCGGCACCGAGCGGGGCCGGCCGTCGCCGCTGGTGCAGTGCCTCGACGCCGGCTGGCGGGTGGGCCTGCTCGGGGTGACCGACGAGCACGGCGGCGACTGGGGCTACCCGGAGGGCAAGGGCCGCGCCGGCCTGTACGTGCACGAGCTGAGCCGCGCCGGCGTCTACGAGGCGCTGGCCGCCCGGCGCTTCTTCGCCAGCCGGGTCAAGGGGCTGCGCCTGGACGCGGCGCTCGACGGGGTGCGCATGGGCGGCACCGTGCCGGTCCGGGGCGGGCCGGCGCGGTTCGAGGTCGACGTCGACCGCGCCGGCTGGACCGGGCGCCGGCTCGGCGTGCAGGTGCTGCGCAGCGGCCCCGGCCTGCCCACCCTCGCCGCGGCCGTGGAGGCGCGCGTGCCCGGCCCGGACGAGCCGCTGGTCGCGTTCGAGGTCGACCTCGGCGGGGCGGCGGGCGGCTGGGTGGTGCTGCGGGTCACCGACCCGGAGGCGGCGGCCGACCCTCCCGCCGCCGGCGAGTGGGCCGGGCTCGGCAGGGCGCTGGCCTACGCCAGCCCGTTCTGGTTGCGGCCGTCCGAACAGCCCGGCCCGTCAGGGGTCAGGCCACCTCCATCGGCGCCTTGAGCGCGCGCCAGAAGATGTCCTCGTAGCGGCTGACCATCCCCGAGACGTCGAAGCCCAGCTTCACCCGCCGGCGGCAGGCGAGCGACGACAGCTCCTGGCAGCGGTTGATGGCGGCGGGCAGCTCCCGAGGGTGGTCGCGCACGAAGCCGGTGACCCCGTCGGCCACGACCTCGCAGACGGAGCCCCGGCGCAGGGCGACCACCGGGGTGCCGCAGGCCATCGCCTCGACCATGACGATGCCGAAGGGCTCGTCCCACTCGATCGGGAAGACCAGGCAGTGCGCCCGGGCCAGCAGTTCCTTCTTCTGCGCGCTGTCGGCCTCGCCGAACCAGTGCGCGTCCGGCCCGAGCAGGGGCCGCACCCGCTGCTCGAAGTACTCGTGCTCGGCCGGCTCGTTGCACTTGGCGGCGACCACGATCTCACGCCCGGCCGCCCGCGCCGCCTTGATCGCCAGGTCGGGTGCCTTCTCGGGGCTCATGCGGCCGAGGAACAGGCAGTAGTCGTCCTTCTCGGCACGGTAGGGGTACTCCTCCACCGGGATGGCGTTGTGGACGGTGCCGGCCCAGTCGAGGTGCGGCGCCTTGGACCGCTGGAAGTCGGAGATGGCAACCAGCTGGACGTGGCGGTTGACCATCCGGTAGTACTCGGCCAGCTCGCCGGCGATCGGGCCGTGGGCGGTGACGACCGCCGGGAGGCCGCTGCCCCGCAGCAGCAAGGGGCCGCAGAGGGTGTGGTCGTGGACGATGTCGACGTCGCCCAGCTGGTCGATCCACTCGTAGGCGGTGAGGGCGTGGACCACCTCGGGGAAGGGAGTCCCGAGGCGGGCCGTCGGCGGTTCGGCGTAGGTGGCCAGGAAGCGCGCGCCGGTGTGGTCGCGGCCGGCGCCGATCAGGGTCACGTGGTGGCCGCGTGCGACCAGCCCCTGGACCAGCCAGAAGATCATCGCTTCGATGCCGCCGTAGCCCTTGGGCGGCAGCTCGAACCAGGGTGGGGCGATCAGCCCGATGGACAACTGGGGGCGCGCCGGTTTGTAGCGCGGTGCTGCCGGCGGGACCACGACGTCGTGAGCCATGGCGTCCTTCAACACCAGGGACCTCCTGTTCCGTCAGCCTAAGAGCCGACGAACGGCGCCGGGCTTTGGGGGAAGGCCCAGCGGCCGATGCCGGGGGGCGGACCTAGAGGAATTCGGTCCGCGCATCGGTGGCGCAACGTTCTCATAAATCGACTCGGAATGTGGAATCGGCAGGTTGGGCATCGAGCGTTAGCCCGAGGTCGTAATACCCGAAGCCGGACAAACTCGGGTCTTCGCGCTTCCATCGCTGGTAATCAGAGGGCAAATCGGGCAGCAGTCTCTGTAGTCGTTCGTAGACTGATCACTTTGTCCTAGGACTCTGAGCAGCGAAGACGCAGGTCCGAGGATGCCTCGGTAACGATTCCAATGTCGCCGGCGCTCTTATCTTCTACGGCAATTTCCAAGGTCGGCGGCTCGGGAACGGCACGGGGGAATGTGGCGGCGGCTCGGTGGCGAGCCGCGCCGCGAACCGGAACGGGAACCGTCAGGACCCGGTGGAGCGCTTGATCGCGGGAAGGCGGACGTACTCGCCGGGGTAGATCAAGTCCGGATTGCCCGAGCGGAGGCGCGCCCGGTTGGCCGCCAGCACCCGCAGCCAGTAAGCGGCCACCTCGCGGGTGCCGACCTCCGACTCGCCGCGCCCGGTGCCGGCGGCGAGGTTGCTGCGGGCGATGCTCCACAGGCTGTCCCCCGGCACCACCCGGTGCAGCCGCGGCCGCGCCGCCGGCGGTGGCGCCGGCGCGGGCGGCTGCGTGGCCGGCGGCGGCTTGGCCGCCGGCGGGTGGGTGCCCGCCGGCGTGGGGACGTAGCCGGGCGGTCGCGGCGTGGTGCTGGCCGGCGCGCTGGGCGCCGGGGCGGCGCCGGCCCTTGTCGTGGTGGGCGCCCTGGTCGTGGTCGTCGGGGCGCTGGTGGGCAGCGGCGCGGCGGTGGAGGTGGGCGCCTTGCTGGTGCTGGTCGGGGCGCTGGTGGTCGGCGGCGTGGTGGTCGTCGGCGCCCTGCTGGTGGTGGTCGGCGCGGCGGTCGTCGTGGTGGCCTCGGTGGTCGTGGTGGTGGCGCCGGTGGTGCTGGTGGTCGTGGTGGTGGCGCCGGTGGTACTGGTGGTCGAGGCGGTGCTGCTGGTGGTGGCGCCGGTGGTGCTGGTGGTCGAGGCGGTGCTGGTGGTGGTGCCGGCCGGGGCCGGCTGGTAACCGGGCGTGCCCGGCGCGGGCTGCGTGGTGGCGGTGTCCGCCGGGGCGGGCTGGTAGCCGGGCGGGGCCGGCTCCTTCGTGGTGCTGGTCGGCCCGGCCTGGGCAGCGGCCGCGGTGGCCACGGCAAGGGCGCGGCCCGGTGGCGCCTGGGCGGTGGCGGCCACCGCCGCGCTGCTGCTCACGCCGAGCAGCGAGGTCGCCAGCGCCACGGCCACCGCCCCGTCGGTCGCCCGGCGCACCGCCGGCAGGGTGAGCCGGGCCATCCCGCGGATCAGGGCCGGCGCCCGGGAAAGGCTGGCGAGCAGGTACAGGGCGGTGCTCGCCAGCAGCCACCACGCCGCCACGAGGGCGATCTGGCGCACCACGGCGCCGAGGACGACCTCGACCGGGCTGTGCGCGAACCACGGTCCGAGCTCGCGCCCCAGGTGGCCCCATGGGATGCGCAGCGCCTGGACCTGGCCGAGGCGCTGCAGGCCGACTACCGCCCCGACCTCGAGCAGGAGCAACGCCGGCAGCGTCAGTGCCTCGCGAACCGCTGCCGTCCGCCTGCGTACCGCCGCTCGATCGGCCGTCACGATCGCCTCGTCCGTCTCGCTGGGTGAGCACCCGCCACTGCAAACGATCGGACCGCCAGTGTGCTAGGAGCCCGTCACCAGCGTCAACGCGCGGGTGCCGCAGCGCTCCTGCTGCGTCTGCCGGATGCGCCACCGCCGATGGTCGCGGCGGGGCGGTCCGCTCACTTCCCGCTCAGGCGCAGCAAGGTGCTCACGCGCTCGGCGGTGCCCGGCACGCCGAAGTAGAAGCCCTGGCCGAGGTCGCAGCCGAGGTCGCGCAGCCTGGCCGCCTGCTCGGCGGTCTCGACGCCCTCGGCCACCGCCCGCAGGTCGAGGTTGTGGGCCAGGTTGACCACGGCGGCGACGATCGCCGCGTCCTCCGGGTCGCCGAGCAGCCCGTCGACGAAGGCCCGGTCGACCTTGACCTTGTCGACCGGGAAGCGCTTGAGGTAGGCGAGCGAGGAGTAGCCGGTGCCGAAGTCGTCGATCGCCAGGCTCACCCCGAGCGCCTTCAGCTGCGCCAGCGCGGCGGTGGTGGACTCGGCGTCCTCCATCAGCACGCTCTCGGTGATCTCGAACCAGATCGAGGCCGGGTCGACCCCGGTCTCGGTGAGCACCTCGGCCACCAGGCCCGGCAGGCTCGGGCGGGCGAACTGCCGCGCCGACAGGTTGATGTTCATGGTCAGCGGCGCGCCGCCAGGACCGGCGCCGCGCCAGCGCTGCGCCTGGCGGCAGGCCTCGCGCAGCACGTAGGTGCCGATGGGAACGATCAGCCCGGTCTCCTCGGCCAAGGCGATGAACTCCTTGGGCTCGAGCAGGCCGCGGGTGGGGTGCTGCCAGCGCACCAGCGCCTCGACCCCCTCGACCTCGCCCGACTCCAGCGCGACGTTGGGCTGGTAGAAGACGCGGAACTCGTCCCGCTCGATCGCCCGGTACATGGAGCTGTGCAGCGCCAGGCGCCGCCTGGCCCGCGCCCGCATCGCCTGGTCGAACAGCTCGCGCCGGTTGCCGCCGTGCGCCTTGGCCCGGTACATGGCCGCGTCGGCGTTCTCCATCAGCGCCTCCGGGCGGCACTCCTGCCCCTGCCCGAGGGCGATGCCGACGCTCATGGTCACGAAGACCTCGGACTCGCCGAGCGCGAAGGGCGTGGTGACCA
>DASUZB010000329.1:0-11786 GCA_036377075.1 Actinomycetes bacterium
CCGGGTTCGCCCGCGCCTCTTCAACCGTTTCGGGATCGTCTGGCCAGTCCGGCGTCAGCGGCGCGTAACCGGCCTGCTTGAAGAAGTCCGCCCAGTTGGCCCAGCTGCTCGGCAGCAGCCAGAGGCCGTGGATGAAGACGACCGGAGTGCTGCCTGAGGCGTTTGCCGCCTCGATCTCCCTGCTCTCGCGCTCCGAAATGGACCCCATGCCGAACCCCTCTCGGTCGCAGTGGAAGGTCATCTGACCTAGCGAACCGACGAGGTCAGGGTCTCGCCCGAGCACCTGTTAGCGCAAGATGAGGTCGTGGCCGTGTGGCAGCTGCCGCGCCGCCTCCGGCGGCTTGGCCACTAGGACGGTGGGGGCGTTCCCCGTTTGGCGGCAGAACTGGCAGCATCGCTGCAGGTTGCGATCCCCGACTGAGCCAGCCTCGCACCGGGCGGTGCGGCTCGCGGCTACAGCGGGGCGGTGAGTTCCAGCGCCATCCCGTCGGGGTCCTTGAACGGCAGTACCGCGATGCCGAACGGCGGCAGGTCGGTGATGGCGCTGTGCTCCACGCCGCGCTCGTCGAAGGCCTGCACCGCCGCCTCCAGGTCGGCCTTGGTAGCCACGCTGAAGCTCAGGTGGTCGAGGCCGCAGCGGAACGGGTCGAAGCGGTCGCTGGTCCGCTCGGCGTCCACCGGGCGCAGCCCGAGCAGGAGGTCGCCGTTGGCCATGACGATGCCGTCCTGGAGCAGGTCCACGGTCAGGTCGTGGTGGGGGTCGTCGGCCGGCGGCGGGGCGTCCATGGCGACCTGGAAGCCGAGCAGCTCGGTGTAGAACGCCCGGGACCGTTCGACGTCGGTGACGGTGAGCCGCAGGTGGTGGACCGGGCCGAGCGACAGCGGGACTGCCATCGGGCGCCTCCTCGAGCCGACAGCGAATGGCGGACCCATGATGCGGCCAGTCGCCGCATCGGGTCACCTCCTCCTGGCCACGGCCACCACCTGGGACTCCGGGACGGGCTTCGCCGAGGACTCGCGCTGGTCCTGCGCGAGCGCCCACCTGCCCGCGGCGGCGAGCCCCACGACCACCCCCGCCATGCACGACGCCTGCACCCAGTCGGCCAATGAGGCTGGATCCACCATGCTGCCTGCCTTTCGTCGTCGCTCCGCCCGGCACCATCCGGGCGACAGCGACGATCGCAGCGCCAGGTAAGGCCGCCCCACGAGCAGCTCGAGAGGTAGGTAAGAAGGTCCGGCCTGCCACCCGGGCGGCTCAGGCCGCGGGCGCGACCAGGCGGGTGCGGTCGGCCACCGCGACGGCCAGGCGCTGGTTGACCTCGCTCCAGCGGCTGGAGTCGCTCCAGCGGCCGGCGCTGCTCCAGTCCAGCACGCTGACGACCACGATCGCGCCCTGCTCGGACCAGCGCAGCAGCACGCTGCCGCCGAGGGACGACCGTTGCGGGTCGTCGACGCAGGCCGCCAGCACCCCCTGGGTGCGGTGCACCGTCGGCGTGGCGATCCAGTGCTCGTCCTGGCAGCGGAGGGCGAACCCGCCGGCCGCGTCACGGGTCGGGGTGGCGGCGACCGACAGGGCGCTGAAGCCGCCCGGAGCGCCGACGTAGCCGGGCGGGACCACGAACCCGCCCTGGAGGAACCGCAGCGCGTGCCCGCGCCGGCAGGTGGCCGGCACGGCGCACAGCCGCGGCGGCGGCGCGCCGGGCGGCGCGGTGGGCAGCAGCCCCGGGCAGGGGACCGCGAAGCCGAGCCGGCCGGCGGCCTGCCGGCAGCTGGCCCGGAACGCCCGGCCGGTCGGGACGAGGTAGACGCCACCGACCTCCATCGCGCCGTCAGGCAGCGGCGCCTCGGCGTACCCGGCACCGGCGGCCTGGGCGCTGGTCTGGTAGCAGGCGACCGCCCTGGCGCCAGGCGGCGGCCTGCTGGGGTGCCCGGCCGGGTAGCTCGCGTGGTCGGAGGTGGCCAGCACCGGCCACAACGCCGGGCAGCCGAGCCGGGACGGCGCCTGGGTGGTGTCGGCCGTACCGGGCACCGGGCTGGCGGCGGCGGGCGGGTGGCGCGCGCCGCCGCGCACGTCCAGGCCACGACCGGTGACGACCAGGGCGGCGACCAGCACGGCGGCGGCCACCACCCCGAGCGCGCCCGGGCGGCCCGCCGCTCCCGAACGCCGCAACCGTCGTGCCATGGCAGCTCCCTACGCGGTCGCCACCATGCTACGTCCCACCGCCGGGCGGCACGACCGCCACGGCACGGGCGCGTCGAGGTCGCCGGCGAGATGGCACCGCGTCGGCGTGGGTCAGTACACGAGGGCGACCTTGACCGCCCCCTGCGGGTGCGCGTCGATCCAGGCGTAGGCGTCCGGCGCGTCGGCGAACGGGAAGCGGCGTTCGAGCAGCCCTTCGACCGAGACGTGGTCGGCGTAGAGGAGCTGCGTGGCCGTGCCCACGACCCGGCGGCGGTGCCACAGCGGCGCGTGCCGGTGGGGTGCGCCCCACGCGCCCATCGAACCGACCAGCGTCAGCCGGTTGTGGTGGAACTCCTCACCGAGCCGCAGGCCGGCCGCGCCGCCCTGGTAGAAGCCGGCCGCCACCACCGTCGCGCCGAGCCCGTGGACGCTGACCGCGTCGCCGAGCTTGAGCCCCGCGTCGTGGACCGCCTGCAGCGCCACCGTGGCAAGGCTGACGAACACACTCCGCTCGGGCGCTCCGCGGTCGGCAGCCGCACGGGCGGAAAGGCCGACCGGAGCGAGGCGGCCACGTCGAGCACGGTCTCCTCCTCGTGCGGCGTGCCGCTGTGGACCAGGTCGCCGACACGTAGCTCGCTGACGCCGGGCGCGACCTCGACGACCTCGCCGACCATCTCGTAGCCGAGCGTCATCGGGTAGGCGGCGTCGCCGCCGGCGCTCGGGACGAAGGTGCGAAGGCCCCGGTCGAAGACCTTGTCGGTGAACGGGGACGAGCCCCGGTACAGCGCCATCTCGGTGCCGTGGCTGATGCCGCTCAGCCGCGCCCGCAGCCGGGCCTCGCCCGGTTGCAGCGCGCGGCCGGGCCGGTCCTCGAGGCGGAGCCGCCGCGGCCCGTCGAGCACGAGCGTGCGGGCCATCGCCGCTCCTCCTTCTCAGCCTTCCCGGGATCGGCACAATGCTCGGCACCAGACCGTACCCCAGGGGAAGGTCGCCGCAGCCATGAAGCTCTCCTGCCAGGAACAGCTCCTGCCTGGCGACAGCCTCGAGTCCAAGTTCGACTTCGCCGCGCGGGCCGGCTTCGCCGGCATCGAGCTGCGCGCCCGCGGCGACGGCCAGTTCGCTGCGCGCCTCCCCGATTTGCGCGCGGCCGCCCGCGCCGGCGTGGTCATGCCAACCGCCTGCCCACAGACCGACCACTTCATCGGCGACTTCGACGCCGACCGGCGCCGCGACGCGATCGCGCAGCTCCGGGCACAGCTCAGCGTCATCGCCGAGCTGGGCGGTGAGGGGGTCCTCACCCCTGCGAGCTGGGGCATGTTCAGCCTGCGGCTGCCGCCGTTCACCCCGCCGCGCGACGCCGCCGGGGACCGCGAGGTGCTGCTGGACGCGCTCACCACGCTCGCGGAGCACGCCGCCCACGAGGGCGTCTGGCTGGCGCTCGAACCGCTGAACCGCTACGAGGACCACATGGTCAACCGGCTCGACCAGGCCGCCAGCCTTGCCGAGGAGGTCGAGCGGCGCACCGGCTTCGACGCGGTGCGCGTGTGCGCCGACCTGTTCCACATAAACATCGAGGAGGACGACCTCCGCACGGCGATCGCCCGGGCCGGCCGGCGGATCGCCCACGTCCAGGTCAACGACTCCAACCGGCTGCAGCCCGGCACCGGGCACCTCGACCTCGTCGGCGCCCTCGGCGCCCTGCGGGCCAGCGGCTACGACGGCTGGCTCGCACTCGAGTGCCGCCTCCGCGGCGACCCGCAGGAGGCACTCCCGGCCACCTGCCGGTACCTGGCCGGCCTCCTGGAGCGCACCCCCTGAGCCACCCCAGCGCCGGCGCGATCCCCGAAGCGTGAACCGGCGAGACCCAATCCGAAGCGGCCGCCACCACGAACCACTGGCATCAAGCCCGCCATGGCCGCCGCGCCCGGCAAGCCCGCGCGGCGGCCCCGGCCAACCGGAGGTCAACGATGCGCAGGATCCTCACGACCCTCAGCGTGGCGCTGCTGGTCGTGCTCGCGCTGGCGCTGCTGGCGGCTCCCGCCCTCGCCGCCACCGCGATCGAGTACGGCCTGATCGCCTCGTAGCGCCAGGCGCTACGCCGGCTCGGTGGTGTCCTTCAGGACGTCGTGGCCAGGCCGCGGCTCCGCCGGGATGGTGCCGAGCCGCCCGGCCTGGTAGTCCTCGAACGCCTGGATCAGCTCGGCGCGGGTGTTCATCACGAACGGCCCGTAGGCGGCCACCGGCTCACGAATCGGCTCCCCACCGAGCAGCAGCACGTCCAGCTGCGGGCTGCGGCTCTCCTGACTGGCGTCCGCGGCGACCGTCACGACCTCGCCGGGGCCGAAGACCGCGAGCTGGCCCATCCGCACCGGACGCCGCTCGCCACCGACCGAGCCCGAACCCGCGAGCACGTAGACCAGCGCATTGAAGTCACGCCGCCACGGCAGCCGGAGCTGCGCGCCCGGCGCGAGGCTCGCGTGGGCCAGGGTGATCGGGGTGTAGGTGATGCCCGGGCCTTGGTGGCCGGCGGCCTCCCCGGCGATCACCCGCAGCAGCGCGCCGCCGTCGTGGGAGCTGAGCAGCGTCACCGCGCGGCCGCGGATGTCCTGGTAGCGCGGTGGGCTCCACTTCAGCCGCGCCGGCAGGTTGACCCACAGCTGGAAGCCGTGGAACAGCCCGCCACGCGCCACCACCTCCTCCGGCGGCGCCTCGATGTGCAGGATCCCGGAGCCTGCGGTCATCCACTGGGTGTCGCCGTCGGTGATCAGGCCGCCGCCGCCGTTGGAGTCCTGGTGCTGGAAGATGCCGTCGATCATGTAGGTGACGGTCTCGAAGCCGCGGTGGGGGTGCCAGGGCGTCCCCTTGGGCTCGCCGGGGGCGTAGTCGACCTCGCCCATCTGGTCCATGTGCACGAACGGGTCCAGCGCGCGCAGGTCGACGCCGGCGAAGGCGCGGCGGACGGGGAAGCCCTCGCCCTCCAGGCCGCTTGGTGCGGTGGTGACCGAGACCACGGACCGGTCGGCCGCCGTGGGGTCGGGGTCTGGGAGGCGCGGCAGGGCGAGGGTGTCGGCGCTGATGGCGGGCATCACGGGCTCCTTGCGTGCTGGGCGAGCGCAGGTGGGCTCGTCCACTACAAGGATACTTGCCGGCGCAACATTCCCTGGTGGCCCAGCCGCGAGCGCGGCGTCGGTGGGAGAGGGCGGCGTGAGCTGCCTGGGATTCAGCGGACGACGCGCCGGGTCACCGACAGCAGGCAGGGGCGGCCAGCACGGCGAGGTAGGCGGTGAGCGCGACCGCGCCACCCATGGTGCGAACAGTTGTCGGTCGGGCCCGACATCAGGGCCTGACCGGCGCACGGGGCGGTCGGCCGCTGCCGGGTCGGGGGTCGGGATGCGTGGCAGGGCGAGGGGTCGGCCGTAACGATCCGGTGACGGCCCCAGGACGGTCGCGGGCTACAAACGCGTCGTTCGCCGCACCCGGGGAGCGCCAATGGAACTGGGTAGGGCTATGCGCCACCCGCGCCGGTGGTCTCTGACCAGGTTGTCTAGCCAAGTGTCAGCCAAGTGTCAGCGCCCGCGCGCAGCATCCCGCGGTGACCACGGCGAAGGGAGAAACGCAGCCGTAGCAACCTGACGAAGCCGTGCGGGATGGAACGGAGACGAAGCGTGGCCCATGGCCCACGCAGGCAACGTCCAGGCGTAGGGCGCCGAGGGGAGAGGTTGGGGTGATGGACGAGACCAGGCTCGACATGGTGGTCGTTCCGGCGACGTTGCTCGTCGTCGCCGGGCTGGCGGAGGGGACGATGATCCCGGTCCCGCCCGGCGAGTTGCTGCTCGGTCGCGAAGCGGGCCAAGCCGGGCGGCTGGGAGGTGACCGCACGCTGTCGCGCCGGCATGCCAGGGTCATCCGGGACGGCCAGGGGCGGCTGTTCGTGGAGGACCTCGGCTCGACGAACGGGACGTTGCTGAACGGCGCACGGGTCACCGGTCGCCAGCCGCTCCGCGCCGGTGACCTCATCGAGGTGGGCGAGAGCACGCTCGAGGTCGTGGACCCGACCTCCCAGCAGGACGTGGCGGCAGGTTCGGCCGCAGCTGGGCTGTTGGAGGACGAGTCGGACCTGACCGGCGTCGACCTTGGCTGGATGGGGCAGGACGAGGCCGAGGCGTCGAACGGGGTCCTGACCCCACCGCGCGGGGCGGCGCCCGCCGTCCCACCCGGGTCGCCTTCCGCGTCGGCGGCGGCGGCCGACGACCGCCGAGGTCCGGTTGCCACGACCGGGCCGCGGCGGGGCCGGGGTGTCGTCGAGGGGCAGGTGCGCGGCATTCGCGAGCGCACGGAGAGCATGGGCGAGTCGAGCTCGACCTTGTGGGCGTTCCGGATCGAGCGGTACGACCGCGCCGGCAATCGCCTACCGCCGGTCGCGGCGCAGATGCGGGCGGTCGCGTTCGACGGGTCGTTGAGCGAGGGCGACGAGGTCCGGGTCATCGGCACCTGGAAGGACGGCACGTTGCACGGCGAGCGCGTCGAGAACCTGACCACCCGCGCGACCGTGAAGCCGAAGTCGTTCAAGAAGGCGGCGATCGCGTTCGTGGCCATCTTCCTGGCCATGGTGGTGGGGTTCGTCACCCTCGTGGTCGTGGGGAACGCCTCGTTCCAGCGGCAGACCGAGCGTGCCAAGCAGGAGTTCTGCCAGGAGGCCACCAGCCAGTCGGGCTCCGCTCCGCCCGGTTGCTAGCGCCCGGCATGGCGGTTCGGACAGGGAGGCGGTTCGGGATGTCGATGGGTTCGGTCACCACCAGCATGGTGGACTACCTCCAACGCTGCGGTCCGGGGCCGAGCATCGCCGGCGGCCCGCGCACGGAGGGCGCCGCCGGCTCGCGCCGGCTGCTGCGGGTGCAGGGTGTGGGACGGCCCGAGAAGCAGCGTCAGGGCCGCCCCAGCCGGCAGGGCCAGGCGGAGCCGGACCGCTGGCGGCCGGCGACCGCCGAGCTGATCACGGGCCTGTACGGCTACCGCATCCCGCTGGCTTTCTGGGTGCTCGGCTCGGCGGAGGGGGTGCGCATCCACCTGGGGACGTGGTCGGCCAAGGCGGGGTCGAGCCCGTTGCAGGCCAGGCGCGCCGCGGTGATCGAGTCGGTCCTGCGGGGGCTGTACCCGGTGGTCGACCTGGAGCCCGCCGGGGTGGAGCGGTGGAGCTGGCCGTTGGGCGGCATGGCGCTCGGGGTGCCCGCGCCGGCGGGGATCGATCGCAGCGACGGCGCCGCGCCGATGGACCGGATCATCCGCTCCATGACGGGCGCCAGCTGGAGCGCGCTCGTGCTCGCCTACCCGCTGCCCGAGGACGCCATCGGCCACGTGCGCGATTCGGTCCTCAACGAGATGCGCGCGGTGGAGTCGGCGGCCAAGAACGAGCTGGCACCCAGCCCGCTGACCGAGCAGTACGTGGAGTTCCTCAAGGTCGCGCTCGCGTCGGCCGGGGAGGGGCTGGCCACCGGGGCCTGGCGCACGGCCGTGTACCTGCGCGGGGACCAGGACAGCTACCCCAGCCTCGCCAGCGCGTGGCGCAGCGTGATGTCGGGCGAGCGGTCGCTGCCCGAGCCGGTGCGGGTGTTCGACCGGTCCGAGGTGGACGAGCTGGCCGAGGCCTGGGCGATGCCCGACCAGCCGGGGGAGAGCCCGTCGGGCCTGTACCGGCGGCCGTTCGAGTGCCAGACGTTCCTGTCGACCGCGCAGCTGGCCGCGTGCGTCCACCTGCCGGAGCTGGAGGCCCCGGGCTTCACCGTCGACCTGGTGCCGCGGTTCGACGTCGTCGCCAAGCCGGCGGGCGACGGGACCGGGTTCGTCGTCGGTGAGGTGCTCCAGCACCGCCGCGCGACCGGCGGGACCTACGAGGTGTCGCGCCGGTCGCTCACCCGCCACGCGTTCGTCGCCGGCCTGACCGGGTCCGGGAAGACGAACACGATCCTGTCGATGCTGCTGGAGGCGGCCGGGCACGACGTCCCGTTCCTGGTCGTCGAGCCGGCCAAGACCGAGTACCGGGCGCTGATCGACCACCCGAGGCTCGGCTCGCGGGTGCGCGTGTTCACCGCGGGGAAGGCGACGGTTGGGCCGCTGGTGCTCAACCCGTTCGAGGTGCCGGCGGGCACCACCGTCAGCGAGCACCTGAACCTGCTGCGGGCCGTGTTCACCGCGGCGTTCGGGATGTGGACGCCGCTGCCGCAGCTCCTCGAGCGCTGCCTGCATGACGTCTACGTGGACCGCGGCTGGGACCTGCGCACCAACCGCAACGCCCGCCTGGCGAGCGGCGACGAGACCGCTCCGGCGTTCCCGACGCTGTCGGACCTGATCGCCAAGGCCGACGAGGTGATCCCGGCGCTCGGCTACGACGAGCGGGTCACCGGCGACCTCAAGGCCGCGCTCATCACCCGCCTGGACTCGCTGCGGCAGGGGTCCAAGGGCGCGATGCTCGACGTCGCCCGCTCGTTGCCCGCCGAGGAGCTGTTCGGCCAGCCTACCGTCGTGGAGCTCGAGGCCCTCGGCGACGAGGGCGACAAGGCATTCTTCAGCGGCCTGTTGCTGATCCGCCTGGCCGAGTACCGCCGCTTCCGCGGGCAGGCACGCGACCTGGTGCACCTGCTGGTGGTGGAGGAGGCGCACCGCCTGCTCGCCAACGTGCCGACCTCGACGTCGGAGGAGATGGCCAACCCCCGCGGCGAGGCGGTGGAGACCTTCTCGAACCTCCTGTCGGAGATCCGCGCCTACGGGCAGGGCGTGATCATCGCCGACCAGGTCCCGGTGCGGCTGGCGCCCGACGTGATGAAGAACACCAACCTCAAGGTCGCCCACCGGGTCGTCTCCGCCGACGACCGCCAGGCCCTGGCCGGTGCCATGGCCATGGACGAGGAGCAGGCCAAGGCGCTCACCTCGCTGGAGGTGGGGGAGGCGGCGGTGTTCAGCGGCGGCGACGACGCGCCGCTGCTGGTGCGGATCCCGCTGGTCAAGGACGCGCTGTCGCCGACGCCGCCGCCGGACGCGCGCGTGGCCGAGCACATGACGCGCTGGCGCACGGCGAACGGGTTCGACGAGCTGTTCCTGCCGCAGGCGTTCTGCGCCGAGGCGTGCGCGACGCCGGCGGCGTGCGCGGCAGCGCGCCGCCTCGCCGACGACGAGTACGTGCGGCAGACGCTGGCACGGCTGGTGCTGTCGATGGTGGACGAACCGGGCGCGCTGGAGCGGCTGTGGGACGACCTGACGGTGGTGGTGCGCGCCCGTCGGCCGGTCACCGTCCCGGAGGCGGACCTGCTGCGGGCCTTCGCGGGCCACGGCTCCGACTGGCTCGCCAACCGCCGCGGCGTGCAGGGCGTGTGGCCGTACGCCGACACCGCCGGCTTCCGCGACCGCCTCCGCCGCGTGCTGCTCGCCAAGGTCGACGGCGACCAGGCGGTCCCCCAGCTCCTGGCCTCGTTCAGGACGCTGGCGCAGCGCCTCCACGCTCGCGAGCTGGAGCCGTACCCGGCATGCCACCTCGTCTGCAAGCAGGATCCGCCGCTGTGCCTGTACCGCTCCGCCGTCGCCGACCTGGTCGCCAGCCGCCGCTACCACCCGTCGTGGCGCGACGCCGACGACCGCGACCGCAGCGACAAGGACCACCGGTGCCGGCAGACCTGGGAGGTCTGCCAGGACGCGGCCTACGAGCTGGTCGAGTTCCCCGACCCTGACATGACCGCGGACGTCCAGCAGGAGGTCGAGCTGGCGGCACGGCGGGTCTGCATGTGCTTCGAGCAGCAGATGCTGGCCGACGACCGCCGCAAGGTGCCCCGCACCGCCCGCCGCGTCCTGGCCCGCGTGCTCGGGGAGGCTGGCCTGGGATGATGCAAGAGCTCGGCCCCACGCTCGACCTGATGTTCAAGGGCCTGAAGGACATGGCCAAGAGCGAGAAGGAACGGCTCGCGAGGGCGGCGTCCAACGGCGACCGGGGCGCCTCCGCGCAGCTGCAGATGCTCGACTCGAATGACCGGTCGATCGACGCCATGCAGCAGGTGATGCAGCGGGACATCTCGCTGCAGCAGACCAGGTTCCAGGGCGGGGACGCCGCGGCGATCGGCGCGGAGAAGGAGGCCAAGGGCCCAGCCGCCGGACTGCTGGCAGCGGGGTCGTCGAAGCCGCAGATGGGCACGGGCGTCGACCTCGGGCTGCACCTCGAGCCGAGCGTCGGCCTCGGATCCGGCTCGGGCGGTCGGCACGGCGCCAAGGGGGACGACGGCTTCGACAACACCCGGCTGAAGGGCCTCGAGGGTGATCCGCTGGCGGGTGATCCGCTCAGCGGTGATCCGCTGGCTGGTGACCCGCTGGATGGCGATCCGCTGGCGGGTGATCCGCTCGACGGTCGCGGAAGCAAGCTGGACCGGCGGACCTCCCTGCCCGCTGCCGGCGCCGACGAGACCTCCGACACGGCCGGTGAGCAGTTCTCCAACCTCTCGATATCTAGGGCGAAGGTCCTGTGACCCGCGCCACACAGGAGCATCCAGGAGGCGAACCAATGGCCGAGCTCGAAGCCGAGCGGCAAACCAAGAGCGACCGTTCCGAGGCTCCACCCTCCGCTTCCGGCGACGCCGGGCCGACGCAGCGAAGCGACGACGCCGGCCTGCCCGCGAAGGGCGGTTCCGACGGCGCGACGCCGAGCAAGGCGGGTGGCGCCGGGCCGCCGACGTCGGATTCGCAAGACCGGCCGAGCCTCGTGCTCGAGCAGGGCACACCCACGCGACCAGCTCCCGACGCGGCCAACCAAGACGCGCCGGCAGGGCCCGACGGCGGCCTGGCCGACACCGTCGCGGCCAAGCTGGACGCGCTCGGGAAGCAGGTCAGTGATGCAAAGGCGGCCGCCGGGGAAAAGCTCGACGCCGCGAAGCAGGTCGCGGAGAAGGTTGACAAGCAGGTCAGCGAGGACAAGAACCTTCAGGTCCTGAAGGCCGTCGCGGTTGGCTTCCTGACGTCGAGCCCGGAGGTGCAGAACGTCCAAGGCACAGCGGACCGTCTGCGGGAGGTCGCCGGCAAGGTCAGCGACGTCAAGGATGCCTGGTCCGGCGACCCCGCGGCGAAGGCCGCCGCGGAGCAACGGGCCAAGGAGGACCTCAACAAGCTCTACGAGAGCCTGTATCCGGCCGGGTTCGAGGCTGGGCGCACCTTCCTGGACGAGAAGTCGAAGGGCGCCAGCACGCGTGAAGCTACGATCAGCGCGCTGGACGAGGGCCTCAAGCACGTCCCCTTCTCGACAGCCGCGCAACACCTGGAGAGGGCCGAGACCCTGTACAAGCGTGGCGACCGCGAGGGCGCCGTGCTCGAGTTCGGCAAAGCGGTGCAGTCCTGGGGTGAGGAGAGCATCAAGATCGCCGTCACCATCGACGGCGCCGCTGGCCTCGCCGAATCGGCCGCCGGTCGCAACGCCGGAGCGTCGCGGGCCGCGGAGGCGCCCAAGGTCACGGAGGCGCCCAAGGTCACGGAGGCGCCCAAGGCGACGGAGGCGCCGGGAGGTGCGGGGTCCGGGCGGGAAGGGAAGCCGCCCGTGGAGATCGTGCCAGATTCGATCTCGCCCGAGGAGTTGCAG
>DASUZB010000330.1:0-4589 GCA_036377075.1 Actinomycetes bacterium
CCCACCGCATCCAGCGCACCGATCCGAACCGCTCGGCCGCACGCCAGGCCGCGTTCCGGGCCTCGAAGCAGCTCGAAAGGTCGCCGAGGATCGCATGAATGAAGGCCAGGTTGATGTTCCAGCTGATCACCCGGGACGATCCCAGCTCCTCGCAAATCGAGATGCAACGGCGCAGGTCCGCGATTCCGCCTGGGTCGCCGCCGGTGATCCGAGCGACCGCGCTGGTCCCTAGGACACTCGCTTCGAGCTCGCGGAGACCGAGCTCGCGCGCCATGGTAAGGGCCTCCCTGGCGACGTCGACGGCCTCGCCGTGCCGGTCGGCGACCACCAGGTGCATCATGCAGCCTTCCAGCACCGCCGCCTTGGAGCGTGACGACGGCGCATCGGCGACCAGGGCACGCGCCCGGTTGAGGTGGATCCCGCGCTCGCGCTGCCCGCGCACGTAGGCGAGCTGCCCGAGCAGCATCTCGGCCTCGGCGGCACGCGCCTGCTCACCGGCGGCGAGCAGGCCTTCCCGTGCCCTGGCGAGAAGGTCCTCGCCGCCGCCCTCGCCGTAGCAGCGCGCCTTGCCGGCACGGAACTCGAGCTCTGGCCGCTCGGGGCTGTCCACCGGCCATAGCTCCAGTGCCTGGAGGTAGTAGTTGGCGGCGCTGGCGTTGGCGCCCAGCGCCGCGGCGCGGTCGCCGGCGTCGCGGAAGGCCGCCGCGGCCCGACCGGCCAGCTCGGGATCGCTGCGGCCGGCTGCGCGGGCGAAGCTCAGGGCACGCTGGTAGTGGTGGGCGAGCAGCTCGGCCCGATCGGCTGCGGTACGGCCGCTGCGGCGGTCCACCCGGTCGGCGCTGAGCGATTCGATCCAGTCGGCGGCGAGGCGGTGCTTGTCGATCCGCTCGGCGCGTGGGATCTGCCCGTAGGCCACGTCGTGCACGAGGATGTGGCTGAACTCGTACTCGCGTTCGCCGGCGAGCGACGATCGCGACACCCGGCGCACGAACTCCATCGCCTCCAGGTGGGTGAGGCACGCCTCCACCTGCCTCCGGTCGCGCCGACCGATCGCCGCCAGACCCGCCAGCCAGCCAACCTTGCCGAGCACGGCGGCGTCCTGGAGCACCGCCTTCTCGTCGACGGGCAGGGCGTCGAGGCGTGCCGCGATGATCGCGTGGACGGTCTCCGGGAGGGGCAGCTCGTCCCCGGGCGGCCTGCGGTCGCGGAGCATGCGGACGTACTCCTCGGCGAACAGTGGGTTGCCGCCGACGCGGGCGAGCAGGTCCGCGCCGAAGGTGGCCGAGAGGTCGTGTCGGGAGAGCAGGCTGCCGAGCAGGCGGGTGGTGTCGTTCTCGGACAGCGGTCCGAGCTCGACCGTGCTTGCGGCCGTGCGGCCATCGCCACCAGCCCACTTGGGGCGGCGCTCCAGCAGCCTGGGACGCGCCGTGGCGACGATCAGCAGCCTCGCCCTGCCCACTCCGCTCCCGTCGGCCTGGCCGACGAGGCCCTCCACGAAGTCGAGCAACGCGTCGTCGGCCCAGTGGAGGTCCTCGAGGACCAGCACGAGCGGCCGCCGGCTGGCCAGCCCCAGCAGGAAACGGCGCCAGGCGGTCAGGCCCTCCTGGCGCTCGGCGCTCGGCGGCTCGTCGCTGCCGGTGCCGACCAGCGGGCGCAGGTGGCGGGTAACCCACGCGACGGCCTCGGGGTCGTCGGCGAGGGCGTGGCGGGCGGCCTGGGCGAGCTTGCGCTCGACGCGGTCGGTGGGGTCGCTCTCGCGGATGCCGGCCTCCGCCTTGACGATCTCGGCCAGCGCCCAGAACGCCATCGCCTCGCCGTAGGGCAGCGAGCGGCCGACGCGCCACGAGACCAGCTCGGCGTCGGCCTCGACGGCGAGCCCGAACTCGGCCACCAAGCGGCTCTTGCCGATGCCGGGGGGGCCGACCAGGGTGACCAGCTGCGGGGTCCGGGTGCTGCGGGTGCGCTCGAAGGCGGCACGCAACCTGGCGAGCTCCGGCTCGCGCCCGACCAGGGGGGCGCCGGTGGCCCGGCTGAGGTCCAGGCTGGTGCGGTTGCGCGGCTCCAGGGCGCTGTAGACCATCACCGGCCTGGCCCGCCCGCCGAGGGCGAGCAGGCTGCCCGGCCCGTACGAGATCACCCGCTCTGTGGCCCGCTCGGTCGCCTCGGCGACCAGTACGGTTGCGGGCGGAGCGGCCTGCTGCAGCCGGGCGCACGTGGTGACCAGGTCGCCGGCGACCCGGCCGAAGCCGGCGTGCTGCGAGCCGTTGCCCGCGCCCGGGTTGACCAGCGCCTCGCCGGTGGTCACCGCGATGCGGAGCTGCACGCCCTGCTGGGCGTCGTCGCCGCGGCTGGAGAGCAGCGCCTCGCGGATGGCGAGGGCGGCGCGCACGGCCCGCTCGGGGTCGTCCTCGCGGGTGCGGGGCACGCCGAACACGGCCATGGTGGTTCCGCCGACCGCGTACTCGACGGTGCCGCCGAAGCTCTCCACCTCGCCGCGGACCCGTTCCAGGTGCCGCGCGAGCATGCTCGACACGTCCTCGGGGTCGCGTTCGTCCTCGTCGACCTCGGCCACGGGCTCGTCGACGTCGCAGAAGAGCACGGTGACGAGCTTGCGCTCGGCGCTCGGGGGCAGGGCGTCGGCGGCCTGACGACCAGGCGCCGCCGCCTCCTGCACCGGCTCCCTCGCCGGTGGCGCCGGGGCGAGCAGGTCGAGCGCGGCGTCCTGGGCGAGGATCGCCTGCTCCAGGCGTTGCAGGCCGATGCTCGGCTCGATGCCGAGCTCGTCGACCAGGGTCTCCCTGGCGGAGCGGTAGGCGGCGAGCGCGTCGGCCTGCCGGCCACAGCGGTACATGGCGAGCATCAGCTGGCCGTGCAGGTGCTCGCGCAGCGGGTGCTGGCGGACCAGCGCCTCCAGCTCGGCGACCAGCTCCTGGTGGCTGCCGAGGGCGAGGTCGGCCTCGATGCGCGCCTCCAGCGCGGTCATGCGCAGCTCGTCGACCCCGACCAACTCCGGCCAGGCGACCCCGCTGGCCGCCATGACGTCGGCGAGCACCGGGCCGCGCCACAGCGACAGCGCCTCGTGCAGCAGCTTGGACGCGACGGCGTGGTCGCCCTCGGCCAGCGCGTGCCTCCCCTGCTCGGTGAGCCGCTGGAAGCGGTGCATGTCGAGCTGCTCCGGGTCGATCCGCAGCAGGTAGCCGGGCTCGCGGGTGAGCAGCGTCCGCGGTGGGGTGGCGCGCGCGCCGCCCGACTCGATCGTCTTGCGCAGCGAGGCGACGTGGTTCTGCAGCGACTGCCTGACGGTGGGGGGCGGCTCCTCGCCCCAGACCGAGTCGATCAGCTCGTCGGTGGAGACCACCTGGTTGGGGTGGAGCAGGAGCTTGGCGAGCAGCATGCGGTGCTTGATGCTGCCGAGCCGGAGGGTGTGCCTGCGGTAGCGGTGACGGGCCTCGAGGGGGCCGAGGAGGAGGAACTCGATCGGGGCCGTCATGCGGCGACCACCACAGCCGAGGGCTGGGTCATGCTGGTCTCCCGTTGGGAGCTTGGTGAGCGCCGGTCATGCACGCCGTCGTGACCGTGACCCGTGCGCCCGCCTGGCTGAACGAGACGTCTGCCTATGTTGCCTGGATTCCCTGTTTCAACCCTGGGGGGCTGTACGTGCAGTATGGCAGGTAGTCTATGGCGCCGCGAAACGGTCTCGACGCATTCTGAGCTGGGCAAACTAGCAGAACGTCTTGTGTTGCTCGAATGAGCCCGGATTCTGGCATCAGCGATTCTGCGTAGCCCCTGCGTGGCCCTCAGCCGCGCGACCACGTGAGTGTTTCGTTGGTGGCGTGCTGAACCCTTCGGTTCCACCTCAGGACAGAGCACGAGGAGGAGCCGATGGCCTTGGTGCCTGGCGACCGCGACGAGCGACTCCGCCTGGCCCTCGCGTACGCGGCGCGCGGCATCCCGGTCCTGCCGCTGCACCACCCGGTGGTGCGGTGGTCCGCGGACCAGGAGCCGGCCGAGCTAGCGCGCTGCAGCCAGCTCGCACCCGGCTGCTCGTGTGAGGACCCGGCCTGCGCGGTGGTCGCAAAGCACCCCATGACCCCCGGTGGGGTGGAGGACGCGACCACCGACCCGGCGAAGCTGGTGTGGTGGTGGCGGCGCTTCCCCGAGTCCAACGTCGGGCTGGCCACCGGCTGGCTGTTCGACGTCCTCGACGTCGACGGCCCGGAGAGCGGCGACACCGCGCGCTGGTCCACCGTCACGCAGGTCCTCGGCAGGCGCGGCCCCCTGGTCCGCACCGGCGGCGACGGCTGGCACTTCTACCTGGCGCCGACCGGGATGCACGACCCGCGCGTGCGCGGGCTGGCCAAGGTCAACTGGCGCGGGCGCGGCGGCTGGGTGGCGGCCCCGCCGAGCCGCCACGCCACCGGCGCGGTCTACGTCTGGGTCCGCGGTCTCGACGCGCCCCTGCCCGAGGTGCCCCCGTCGCTGCTGGGTCGGCTCGAGGCGGCGGCACCCCCCTCGCCCGCCGGCATCGGCGGCGGGCCGATGCAGCGGCGGCGACCGGTCGGCATGTCCACCGTCGTCGCTGGCCGCGC
>DASUZB010000331.1:0-30502 GCA_036377075.1 Actinomycetes bacterium
CTGGTCGACGCGACCACGGCGGTGCTGGCCGAGGTGGCGGAGGCGCGGCCGGGCGCCGCCGGGGCGCCGCCGGCCGTTGGCCTCAAATGGCCGAACGACCTGCTGGTGGACGGGCGCAAGGCGGCCGGCCTGCTGGCCGAGGCGCACAGCGAGGGGGCCCGGCTCGACTGGGTGCTGCTCGGCATGGGGGTCAACGTCGGCCAGGGCGCCGACGACTTCCCCCGCGACCTGGCCGGCCGGGCGACCAGCCTGCGCCTGGTCGCCGGTACCGCGGTCGACCGGGTGGCGTTGCTCGGCGCGTGGGGTGCGCGGTTCGCCGCCGGCTACGCCGCGCTCGCGGCCGGGGAGGCGGGCCCGACGCTCGCCGCCTACCGGGAGCGGCTCGACACGCTCGGTCGCCAGGTGCGGGTGGAGTTGCTCGGCGGCGAGGCGGTCGAGGGCGTCGCGGTCGGCCTCGGCGCCGACGGCGCGCTGGCGCTGCGCACCGCGGCCAGCGCCGAGGTCCACGTCGCCAGCGGCGACGTGGAGCACCTGCGGCTGTAGCGGCGCCTCCCGGCGGTCCCTCAGCCGCCGACCCTGACCGGCAGCTCGACCGAGTAGCCCACCGAGCCGTCGACACGGCTGGCCTCGAAGACCTCGAGGACCCATAGCTCCGACCGGGCGGGCGGGTCGAACGCCAGCGAGCCGGAGAACGGCGTCCTGGCCGGCGCCGCCGCCACGGCGTCGCCGAAGCCCTGCGCCGCCACCGTGCCCGCGCTGTCGCGCAGGCGCAGGCTGACCACGCCGCGGGCGACGCTCGCCTCGCCGCGGACCACCACCCGGCCGCCCTCCACGCGCGCCCCGGGAACCGGCTCGACCAGCGCGATCGGAGCCACCCGGGCGTGCTCGTCGCGGGTCAGCCCCGCCGGGCTCGCGTGCGCCCCCCAGAGGTCGCCGAGCAGCCGCCCGTCGACCGCGCCGGCGGTGCGGCCTTCCACCTTGACCAGCACCCGCTTCACGTCGGCGGCCCGCGTCACCGTCCAGACCAGCGCCTGCATCGCCTGCTGCGCCGCCTCGGGGCCGCCGGCGACCCGGGCGGCCTCGCGCGAGAGGTCGACCACCGCCCTCGACCGCTCGAGCGCGAAGCCGCGCAGGTGGCAGCCTGCCGGGAAGGGCCGGGTGGAGCCGGGGTAGGTGGGGTCCCCGGTGAGCAGCTCGCGCACGGCGGCCTCCGGGGCCGAGACGGCCAACCGGACCTGGTGCCGCTCCGGGACGAGGTAGCGGTCGCTGCCGAAGGTGCGCAGGTAGTACACGGTCAGCGGCACCCGCCGGTCGGCCTGGCCGTCCGGCGGGACGGTGAAACCGCGGGCCGGCGCCTCGGGCCTGATCTGGTCCCGTTCGTGGCCGTCGGGAGGCGCGGCCGAGCTCACCTCGGCGGTGCAGCCCGCCGCCAGCACCACGACCAGGAGGAACCGTGCCAACGCGACGAGGGAGCACCGCGCAACGTCTCCGTGCATACGCGAACCTCGCCTCGAGCGCTCCCTGGAGCCGCGGCCAGGCTCCCGTCTCGCGGCGGGCCGATCGCCTGGGCGCCGCCGGCGGTTGGCGGAAACCCGGTTGCACGCGAAGGTGGCACGCCGCTGAGGAATCCCTACGGTCTCCCCGGTGGATTGCGAAACCGCAACGGTACGGATGCAGTACGGCGCCGAGCGCCGCGCCGCGAGACTCCGGGACCTCCTCCCACCGTCCTTGAGGGGGACCAGACCCGTTGTTACGCTCGTCTGGGTGGACGAGAGGAGGAGGTCGCGAGTGGCGTTCCCGGAACGCCTCCTGGGGGAGAACGAGCACGTCGTCTACGACCTGCGGCCGCACTGGTGGACGCTGCTCCCCTCGGTGCTGATGACCCTGCTGGTGGCGGTCGTCGCCACGCTGGCGTACGGCGGCATGCCCGGCGGCACCTTCCAGGCCGCGGGCCGCATGGTCGTGCAGGTCATCGCCGCGGCGGTCCTGGTCATCTGGGTCGGTCCCCGGGTCGCCCGCTGGGCCACCACCCACCTGGTGCTCACCACCGACCGGCTGATCTACCGCACCGGGATGGTCGCCAAGTACGCCCGCGAGATCCCGCTCGAGCGGATCGACGACGTGACCTACTCGCAGTCGCTGTTCGGCCGCCTGATCGGCATCGGCGACCTGCACGTCCAGTCGGGCGGCGAGCAGGGCCAGGTGGTCTTCGAGCAGATCCGCGACCCCAAAGCGGTGCAGCTCGAGATCTACCACCGGATGGAGGAGGGCCCCTCGCAGCCGCCGCCGCCGCGTACCCCGCCGCGCCCGTACGACCCGCCGGCACCCGCGTCCGGCGCGCCCTACCGCGCCCTCGACGACCTGGAGCGGCTCGCCGCCCTACGCGACCGGGGCCTGATCTCCGACCAGGAGTTCGAGCGCAAGAAGCGCGACCTGCTGGATCGGATCTAGCCCGCGTGCCCCGGCCGGCGCCGGTACGATCGTGGCCCAGCCACGCCCGAGCCGAGGTTCCCGTGCAGCTTCCAGCGTCGGTCAGCATCCGGGAGGTGGGCCCGCGCGACGGGCTCCAGAGCGAGCCGCCCGTGCCCGTCGACGGCCGCGTGCGGCTGGTGGACGCGCTCTCGGCCACCGGGGTGCGGCGCATCGAGGTCGGCTCGTTCGTCTCCCCGCGGGCGGTGCCCGCGATGGCAGGCAGTAGCCAGGTATTCGCGGGGCTCAGCCGCCGCCCGGGCGTGACCTACTCGGCGCTGGTGCCCAACCGCCGCGGCGCCGCGGACGCGCTCGCCGCCGGCGCCGACCGGCTGCAGGTGGTGGTCGCCGCGTCGGAGAGCTACAACCGCGCCAACGTGAACCGCGCGGTGGCCCAGACGATGGAGGAGATCGCCGGGGTGGTCGCGCTCGCCGGGACCACCCCGGTCGAGGCGACCATCTCGACCGCGTGGGGCTGCCCCTACGAGGGCGAGGTGCCGCGCGAGCGGGTGGTCGCCCTGGCCGAGCGGCTCGCCGGCATGGGCTGCGCCGGCGTCTCCCTCGGCGACACCACCGGCATGGCGACCCCGACCAGGGTGGAGGCGCTGCTGGCCGCGCTCGACGGCAAGGTGCCGGCGCTCAACTGCCACTTCCACGACACCAGGGGCACCGGCCTCGCCAACCTGCTCACCGCCCTGCAGGCCGGCTGCACCGACTTCGACAGCGCCGTCGGCGGCCTCGGCGGCAGCCCCACCGCGCCCGGTGCCGCGGGCAACGTGGCCAGCGAGGACGTGGTGCACATGCTCGACGACATGGGCGTCGCCACCGGCGTCGACCTCGACGCCCTGCTCGCCGCCGCCCAGGTCGCCGCCGGCCTGGTCGACCACCCCCTGCGCGGCCGCGTCGCCACCGCCGGGCCCCGTACCAGGCTGCTGACCGATCGGGGGGTGAGGG
The DNA here is from genome assembly GCA_036377075.1 of Actinomycetes bacterium. Lineage (GTDB taxonomy): Bacteria > Actinomycetota > CALGFH01 > CALGFH01 > CALGFH01 > DASUZB01. Next base: position 3,424 of record DASUZB010000331.1, read on the forward strand.
CATGAGCGAAAGGGACCCCGTCAGGGCCCCCGAGACTCAACAGGATCCCGACACAGCGACCCGAGGCCCAGGCAAGGATCCCGGCGCAGTACCCGATGGGGGGGCCTCCGGGGGGGAGCTGTCTTCGGGCTCCCCCCCGGATGAATCAAGCCGGCCCGAGCCGGGGTTCCGGGCGCTCGCCAAGCAGGCGCGGGCCGGTGGGGCGGAGAAGTACCACGCGAAGGCACGGGAGCAGGGCAAGCTGTTCGTGCGCGAGCGGCTGCGCCGGGTGCTCGACGACGCCGACGGCTTCGTCGAGGACGGCCTGCTGGCCAACGCCATGGCCGGCGACCTGCCGGCCGACGGGGTGGTCACCGGGGTCGGCCGGGTCGGCGGCCGTGACGTGGCGGTGATGGCCAACGACTCCACCGTGAAGGCGGGCTCGTGGGGCGCTCGCACGGTCGAGAAGATCATCCGTGTCGAGGAGTACGCCCTGCGCCACGAGATCCCGATGGTGTGGCTGGTCGACTCCGCCGGGGCGCGCATCACCGACCAGGTGGAGATGTTCCCCGGCCGCCGCGGCGCCGGCAAGATCTTCTACAACCAGGTGCGCCTCTCCGGCCGGGTGCCGCAGGTCTGCTGCCTGTTCGGCCCCTCGGCGGCGGGCGGCGCCTACATCCCGGCCTTCTGCGACGTGGTCTTCATGGTCGACGGCAACGCCTCCATGTACCTGGGGTCGCCGCGCATGGCCGAGATGGTGATCGGCGAGCGCACCACCCTGGAGGAGATGGGCGGGGCGGCGATGCACTGCCGCGTCTCCGGCTGCGGGGACCTGCTGGCCGCCGACGAGGACGAGGCGATCGAGGCCGCCCGCACCTGGCTGTCGTACTTCCCCAGCTCCTGGCGCGGCGACCCGCCGGCGCAGGCGCCACGCGGCCCGGCCTACGCCGGCCCGGTGGCGCCGCTGGTCCCGCTCGACGAGGCGCAGCCGTTCGACATGCTCCCGCTGGTCGCGGCCGTCTGCGACGCGGACAGCTTCTTCGAGGTCAAGCGCGAGTTCGCCCCCGAGCTGATCTGCGGGCTCGCCCGCATCGAGGGCCAGGCGGTCGGGATCGTCGCCAACCAGCCGCTGCACAAGGGCGGGGTGCTGTTCGTCGACTCCGCCGACAAGGCGGCCCGCTTCATCTGGCTCTGCGACGCCTTCAACCTGCCGCTGGTGTTCCTCGCCGACGTGCCCGGCTTCATGATCGGCAGCCAGGTCGAGCGCCAGGGGATCATCCGCCACGGCGCCAAGATGATCACCGCGGTCAGCGAGGCGACCGTGCCGAAGCTCTGCGTCGTGGTCCGCAAGGCCTACGGGGCCGGGCTGTACGCCATGGCCGGGCCGGGCTTCGAACCGGACGCCACCCTGGCCCTGCCGACCGCGTCGATCGCGGTGATGGGGCCGGAGGCCGCCGTCAACGCGGTCTACTACAACAAGCTGGCCGCCCTGCCCGAGGCCGAGCGCCCCGCGGAGGTCGCCCGCCTGCAGCGCGAGTACCGCGAGGACGTCGACCTGGTGCGGCTCGCCGCCGACCTGGTGGTGGACGCGGTGGTCGACCCGGAGCAGCTCCGCGGCGAGCTGGCCAGGCGGCTGGCGGCCGCCCGCGGCAAGGAGCGGGAGTTCAGCCGCCGCCGCCACGGGGTGCCGCCGGTCTGATGGTCCACGCGAAGCGCCCGTTCCGCACCGTGCTGGTGGCCAACCGCGGCGAGATCGCCGTGCGCGTGCTGCGCGCCTGCCGCGAGCACGGGCTGGTCGGCGTCGCGATCCACTCCGACCCCGACGCGGGCGCCCTGCACGTCCGCGAGGCCGACCGGGTGGTCGCCATCGGCGGCACCACTGTCGGCGAGTCCTACCTGGACGCCGACCGGGTGCTCGCCGCCGCCCGCGAGGCCGGCGCCGAGGCCGTCCACCCCGGCTACGGGCTGCTCAGCGAGAACGCCGCCTTCGCGCGGGTGGTCGAGGCCGCCGGGCTGGTCTGGGTCGGGCCGCCGGCCGCGGCGATCGAGCAGATGGGCGACAAGCTCGCCGCCCGCAGGGCGGTGCTGGCCGCCGGCGTCGAGCCGGTGCCCGGCGGCACCGAGGCGGTGACGGGGCCGGACCAGGTGGTCGCGTTCGGCCGGCGCCACGGGTGGCCGGTGGCGATCAAGGCGGCCGCCGGCGGTGGCGGCCGTGGCATCCGGGTGGTGCGCGATCCCGCCGAGGCGGGCGAGGCCCTGGCCGCGGCGGCGCGCGAGGCGGCCGCCGCCTTCGGCGACGGCACCTGCTACCTGGAGCGTTTCTTCGAGCGCCCGCGCCACGTCGAGGTGCAGGTGCTGGCCGACGCCCACGGCGGCATCGTCCACCTCGGCGAGCGCGACTGCTCGGTGCAGCGCCGCCACCAGAAGCTGGTGGAGGAGACCCCCGCCCCCGGCCTGCCCGCCGAGGTGCGCGAGCGGCTCACCACCTGGGCGGTGGCGGTCGCCAAGGCCTGCGGCTACGTCGGCGCCGGCACGGTCGAGTTCCTCTGGGACCCGGCCTCCGGCGGGGCCTGGTTCCTGGAGATGAACACCCGCCTGCAGGTCGAGCACCCGATCACCGAGCTGGTCACCGGCGTCGACGTCGTGGCGGCGCAGCTGGCGGTCGCCGCCGGCGAGCCGCTCGGCCTCACCCAGGACGAGGTCCGCGTCCGCGGCCACGCGGTCGAGTGCCGGGTCAACGCCGAGGACCCTGGTCGCGGCTTCCTGCCGAGCGCCGGCCGGCTCGTCAGGCTCGACTGGCCGGGCGGGCCGGGCGTGCGCGTCGACGCCGGCTACGAGGCCGGCGACGAGGTCACCGCCTACTACGACGACCTGCTCGGCAAGGTCTGCACCTGGGGGCCCGACCGGCGCCAGGCGCTCGACCGCATGGCCCGGGCGCTCGAGCTGACCCGCGTCGAGGGGGTCGCCTCGACCGTGCCGGCGCTCGCCCGGATCGTCGCCGAGGAGACCTTCGCCGCGGGCGGGCACTGGACCACCTGGCTGGAGGAGCGGGTCGACCTCTCCGACCTGGCCGCGGCCGACGCTTCGGAGGGCGCGGCGCCCGACTTCACCGTCACCGTCGACGGCACCGCCTGGCCGGTGCGGCTCTACCGGCAGCGGCCCGCCGACCTGGCGGCGTCCGCCGCCGACGCCGGCCGGGTCACCTCGCCGCTGGCCGGCACCCTGGCCCGCGTCGAGGTGGAGGCGGGGCAGGAGGTGGCCGCCGGCGCCCTGCTCGCCGTCGTCGAGGCGATGAAGATGGAGACGCCACTGCGGGCTCCGTTTCAAGCCAAGGTGACGGAGGTAAGATCCAGCGTCGGAGACGCCGTCTCTGCCGGTGAGACCGTGATCATCCTGGAGGCGGCGGTGGCGGGGGATCCTGAGCCTGGCCTGTGAGCGGCCCCCTTGGAGTGCGCGAGACGAGGATGGCGGAGCTGCGAGGAGAGCGCGTCTTCCCCGGGCGGCCCGATCAGGTGGGGGCGGCCCGTGGTTTCGTCGCGGCCGTGCTCGACCCGATGACGGCCAGCTACGACGCCGCCTGCCTGCTCACCAGCGAGGCGGTCACCAATGCCCTGCTGCACTCGGCCTCCGGCTCGGAGGCCGGCAGCGTGCGGGTGAGCTGGCGCCTGCGCAACGGCCGGCTGCGGGTGGAGATCCACGACGACGGCGGGACCCTGGACCCGCACCGCCGCGTCCACCACGTCGAGTCGGTCACCGGCCGCGGCTTCGACCTGTTCGAGGCGCTCTCGTCGGGCTGGGGCTTCGCCGGCGGCCCCAGCGGCCGGGTGGTCTGGTTCGAGCTCGATCTCGAAGGGAGGAGCGAGGCGGATGGAGCTGGTCGTCGGTCCCTTCGACCCAGTGCTCCACGTGCGCAGTCGGGATCACTACGAGGCGGTTCGGCGGGAGGCGCGACTGCTCGAGCTGCGGCCTGAGGCGGCGCCACGGCGCCTGGAGGACCTCAACGAGCGGCTCTTCAGGCAGGTGGTCGACGCCCAGGTCGACCCGGTGGTCGACCGTGCCTTCCTGGGCCACGAGCCCGCCTTCAGCACCCGCCTGGTCGTCCCGGACGAGCAGGTGGCCGCCCTGCTGGCCGGCTGCGAGGAGCTGGAGCGCCTCCTGGGAGAGCTGGACCGCTGGGCGCACGACTCCGAGCAGGCGATCCTGGAGCCGAGCGAGGAGGTCAAGACCTACCGCGCGACCTTCCTGGCGCAGCTGCGCCAGCAGCTCGCCCCGCAGGTTGGTGGCGAAGCGGCGGACTGAGCGTCAGCCGCCGACGCTGCCCGCGTTGACCTGCTGGAAGGCCCACACCCAGGTGCGCTCGAGGCCGGTCGGCAGGTCCACCTGGGCGCGCCAGCCGAGCACCTCCTTCGCCCGGCGCACGTCCAGCCCGATGCGGTGCAGTTCCCCGGTCCGCGGCGGCGCGAAGCTCGGCTCCGGGCCGAAGCCGGTCACCTCCCGCAGGGCCGCGTACAGCGTGAGCACCGAGGTCTCGGCGCCGGTGCCGACGTTGAGGCGTTGCCCGACCGCCTGCGGCGCGGCCGCCGCGGCCAGGAACGCCTCCACCACGTCGTCGACGTAGACGTAGTCGCGCGTCTGGGTGCCGTCGCCGAACACCACCACCGGCTCGTCGGTGAGCAGGCGGGTACAGAAGATCGCCACCACCCCCGCCTCCCCGTGGGGGTCCTGGCGTGGCCCGTAGACGTTGCCCAGGCGCAGGCTCACCGACTCCAGCCCGTACAGGGGGACGAAGCTGGCGAGGTAGTCCTCGACCGCGCGCTTGGCGACGCCGTAGGGGCTGGTGGGCCGGGGCGGGTAGTCCTCGTCGACGGGGAGGTCGGCGGGGTCGGGCTCCCCGTAGGCGGTGCCGCCGGAGCCGGCGAACACCAGCCGCCGCACGCCGTGGTCGGCCGCCGCCTTGGCCAGGGCGACCGACCCGAGCACGTTGGTGCGCGCGTCGGCCACCGGGTCGGCGACGCTGCTGCGCACGTCGATCTGGGCGGCGAGGTGGAAGACCACCTCCGGGCGCGCCTCGGACAGCACCGCGCCGAGCTCCGGCCCCGCCAGGTCCACCTCGACGTGCTCGGCGTGGCCGGACGCCAGCGCGTCCGCCAGGTTCTCGAGGTTGCCGCCCGACAGGTCGTCGAGCACGACCACCTCGTGGCCCTCGTAGACGAGGCGGTCGACCAGCGCGGAGCCGATGAACCCGGCACCACCGGTCACGAGGGTGCGCATGCGCCAAGCCCTTTCGCTCTGGCCCGGAGGCGGGAGGTGCCGGCGCGGCCTCCAGGACGCTGTCCCGCGGTTGTCGAAGCGCCGTCATCGTACCCACGCAGGTGGCCCCCGATAGGTGCGGGCGCCGCGGTGCCCCCGGTCGGCGCGATTCGCCCGGATGTCGGTCTTGTGCCTGGGTCGTGGGTCGTGCAGGGTACCGGCTACGAGGCATGCATTGGGCGGCGGCCCGTGCGGATCGGAGTCCGGACAGCGATGGAGCCGAAGGCGGTGGCCCCGATGGACCAGAGCGAGGGCGTCGGCGTGACGCAGCCGCCGGCCTCCTCCAGCTGGTCGCGGGAGCGCCTGCCCGCTGCGTCACGGGGCTGGCTGGCCCCGTACGCGGTGGTCGCGGCGGTGGTGGCGATCGACCTGGCCGTCGGGCGGCTGACCACCGTCGCCTTCCTGGTGCTCGCGCCGCTGCTGGCCAGCCGCCTCTCCTCCGACCGGCGCCAGGTGGTCGCCGCCGGGCTGGTCGCCCTCGCCACCGGGATCCTCCTGGGCGTCCACGCCGGCGCGCTGGCCACCGGCGAGTGGGAGCTGCGCCTGGCGCTGATCGTGGTCGGCACCGGGATCGCGCTGGTCAACTGGGGCGTGCGCCAGCGCGAGCAGTCCGCGCTGGAGCGCACCGCCGACACCGTCAAGCTGGCCGTCGCCCTCGGCGCCGGTATGGAGCCGGAGGAGGCCTACGAGCTGCTCGCCCGCTCGGCCCGGACGCTGTACGCGGCCGACGCCGCCGCGGTGTACCGGCGCCAGGGCGACCGTATGCTGCTGGTCGCCGAGCACCGCGAGCCGCAGGTCCCGCCGCTGCCCAGCCGGCTGGCCAGCGCCACCCTTCCGGCCGCCTTCACCGCCCGGCCCTTCCAGGCCAGCGTCCGCTCCCTGATCGCGCCGGAGGCGACCATGCTGGAGGCGCGCGGCCTCGGCAGCGTGCTGTGGCTGCCGCTGATCGACGCGTCCAGGGTGCAGACCGGCACGATCGCGCTGGCCTGGCGCCGTCCCGACCCGCGCCTGTCCGAGCAGGAGCTGGAGGCCTCCCAGCAGTTCGCCAGCCTCGGCGCCCGCGCCATCTCCGGCTCGGAACGCGCCCGCGCCCAGGCCGAGGTCCTGGAGCGGGTCCAGGCGCTGCTGCTCACCACCCCGCCCGGCTGGGTCTCCGGCTGGGAGGTCGGGGTGCGCTACCAGTCGGCCAGTGGCCTCGCCCAGATCGGCGGCGACTTCTACGACCTCGTCGAGGTGGGGGAGGGCAAGGGCATCGCCTTCATACTCGCCGACGCGCGCGGCAAGGGCCTGGAGGCCAGCTCGCTGGCCTCGGTGCTCAAGGGCGCCTTCCGCACGCTGGCCGGCGAGGGCGTCGGCCCGGCCCACGTGCTGAGCCGGCTGGACCGGCTGGTCGCGCGCGAGGGCGGCGACGAGGACTTCGTCACCGCCCTGGTCGGCCGCGCCTACCCCAGCGGCCGGGTGGTGCTCGCCTCGGCCGGCCATCCCTACCCGCTGGGCGCGGCTCCGCGCGCCACCCGGGTGGGCGCGCCGCTGGGGCTCGGCACCCGCGCCTTCGAGTCGCAGAGCACGCTGCGGCCGGGCCAGCGGCTGGTCTGCTACACCGACGGGCTGGTCGAGGCGCGCGACGACCGCGGCCGCTTCATCGACAGCGCCACCCTGGAGCGGGCGCTGCGCGACCACCCGCTCGCCCAGGCCCTCGACCGGCTGGTCGAGGCGGCCGACCGGCACAGCGCCGGCCGCCGTTTCGACGACCTCGCCCTGCTCGGCCTCGAGTACGCGCCCGAGCCACCCCGGGGCCACGGCTAGCGAGCTTTCGGGTTCGAGGCGATCGCCGGACTGGTTAGCATGGGCCTAGCGCCACGAGCGCCGGCAACGTCGCCGCCCCACGAGGGAGCAAGGATGGACTTCACGCTCACGCCCGAACAGGAAGAATTCCGCAAGATCGTCCACGAGTTCGCCCAGACCGTGGTCGCGCCGAAGGCCGAGGCCATGGACCGCGCCGAGGAGCTGGACGAGGACGTCCTCGACCAGATGGCCGGCATGGGGCTGTTCGGGCTGCCGTTCCCCGAGGAGTACGGCGGCATGGGCGCCGACTTCCTCACCCTCTGCCTGGCCATCGAGGAGCTGGCCAGGGTCGACTCCTCGGTGGCGATCACCCTCGAGGCCGCGGTCGGGCTCGGCGCCATGCCGATCTGGCGCTTTGGCAGCGAGGAGCAGCGGCGCCGCTGGCTGCCGCCGCTGGCCGCCGGGGAGCAGCTGGCCGCGTTCGGGCTCACCGAGCCCGGCGGCGGCTCCGACGCCGGCGCCGTGCGCACCCGGGCGCGGCAGGACGGCGACGAGTGGGTGATCGACGGCACCAAGGCGTTCATCACCAACGCGGGCCTGCCGCGCTCGGCGATCGCCACGATCGCGGCCGCCACCGGCACCCGGCCGGACGGCCGCCCCGAGGTGACCAACATCGTGGTGCCGTTGGGCACGCCCGGGTTCACCCTCGGCAGGAACTACTCCAAGGTCGGCTGGCACGCCTCGGACACGCGCGAGCTGGTGTTCGACGGCTGCCGCGTGCCGCTGGCCAACACCCTGGGCGAGCGCGGCGCCGGCCTCGCCAACTTCCTGCGCACCCTGGAGGAGGGCCGCGTCGCCATCGCCGCCCTCGCCACCGGGCTCTGCCAGGGCTGCGTCGACGAGTGCGTCAAGTACGCCCGCGAGCGCCAGGCGTTCGGCCGCCCGATCGCGTCCTTCCAGGCGATCGCGTTCAAGATCGCCGACATGGAGCTGCGCGCCCACACCGCCCGGCTGGCCTACCAGCACGCCGCGGCCAGGCTGGTCGCCGGGCAGCCGTTCGCCAGGGAGGCCGCGATCGCCAAGCTGTACGCCTCCGAGGCGGCCGTGACCTCCGCCCGCGAGGCGGTCCAGGTCCACGGCGGCTACGGCTTCGTCAACGAGTTCCCGGTGGCGCGCTTCTACCGGGACGCCAAGGTCCTCGAGATCGGCGAGGGGACCAGCGAGGTCATGCGCATCCTGATCGGGCGGTCGCTGGGGCTGTAGGGCCGACGCCGGGCGGTGGTCACTTACGGACCCTCGGCCCGCTCCACCGCGAAGCGGACGAAGGCGAGCGCCTCGGGGAGGGCGGCCTGGTCGTCGCGGGGGTCGCTGCGCCAGGCGAGGGCGCGGTCGACCAGCGCCGGCCACGGCGGGTCCAGCCGCTGCCGCGCCCAGGCGGCGGCGACCGGCTTGGACGCGAGCCGGCCGTGCTCGAGCGTGTACAGCGCCCGGCACATGCTGAGCACGGCGAAGGCCTGGTAGGCACGCGGGCGCAGCCAGGCCGAGCGTTCGTCCTGGGCGGCCCAGAACTCCCGCAGCACGGCGCGGACCGCCGCCCGCAGCTCCTCGGCGCCGACCGGGTCGACCAGCGTCGCCGGGTCGGGGCCGAGCACCACCACGCCGTGCTCGCGCAGGATGGCCCGGTTGAGGACGCCGTCGGGCCCGTGCCGTCGCACCCCGTAGGGCCAGTCCGCGCCGATGGTCGGGTGGTGCGCGTCGTCCGGGTCGTAACGACGCAGGGCGCGCAGGGGGATGTAGGAGCCCTCCAGGTGGTCGCTGAGGGGCAGCCCGCCCGTGGCCAACCCGGCGTGGACGCCGCCGACGGCCGCGACCAGGTCCGGCGGCAGCTCCTCGGTGACCGCGGCCACGAAGTCGACGTCGCTGGACGCGGGGTCGAAGCCCCCGGCGGCCAGCGAGCCGCTCAGGTAGAGGCCGACCAGCCGCTCGCCCAGCGCCGCCACCACCCCGTCCCGCAAGCGCCCGACCAGCTCGTTCACCGCCTGCCACGGCGTCGGCCAGCGCCCGCGCCGCGGGCCGTCGGGATGCTCGCTCACCAGGTGATGGTATCCACCCGCCAGGCCACGGTTGCCGAGCTCAGCCGACCGGGACCTCGGTCGCCGGGGGGACGCGGGTAGGGGAGAGGCCCGCGCGGGCGGCGGCGAGGGCGAAGTGGCGGGCGTCGCGGACGGCGCAGCCGGCCGGGTCGTTGTTGAAGAACGCGTAGACGGTCGCGGCGGGTCCCCACAGGTCGGCCACGCGGTCGGCCCAGGTGGCGAGCGCGGTGCGGCCGTAGCAGGGAGCGGGCGTGGCGGTGCCCCGATGGAAGCGGAGGTAGGCCCAGTCGGCGGTGCGCCACAGCGGGGTCAGCGGGCCGGCGGAGTCGGCCAGGCAGAGGGCGGCGCCGCGCGCGGTCAGCAGCGCCCGCAGCTCGTCGGCGAACCAGCTCGGGTGGCGCGGCTCGACCGCGACGCGCAGCGGGGGCGGGAAGCAGGCGAGGCAGCGGTCGAGGGCGTCCAGGTCGGCGCGCAGGGTCGGGGGCAGCTGCAGCAGCAACGGGCCGAGCTTGGCGCCGAGGTGGCCGGCGTGGTCGAGCAGGCGGCGGACCGGCTCCTCCGGCTCACGCAGGCGCCGCACGTGGGTCAGGAAGCGGCTGGCCTTGACCGCCATGACGAAGTCGTCGGGGGTGCGCCGCGCCCAGCCCGCGAAGGTGGCCGGCTCGGGCAGGCGGTAGAAGGCGTTGTTGGACTCGACCGTCGCGAAGCGGCTGGCGTAGTGCTCCAGCCACGCCCGCTGCGGCAGCGTCTCGGGGTAGAGGCGACCCCGCCAGTGGCGGTACTGCCAGCCGGACGTGCCGACCAGGACGGCCACCGGCGGGTCCGGTTACAGGCCGTAACGCTGCTGCATCTCCGGGTCGTCGGGACTGATCTCCCGCTTGCCGCCCTCGCGCAGGCGTTGGTTCACCTTGTCGAGATTGTTCCGGACGATTTCCTTCTCCGCCTCGGTGATACGGCCACGGTGTGGCTCACCGGCATGTTCCAGGGTCGCGTAGTTGATCTTGGCGCGGCGCGAGCCGCCCTCTCCGGCGCTGCGCGAACGGCTGCGGTGCTTGTCGATCAGCGCGTCCTGGATTGCCGAGTCCATCGCGCCCGGATTGGCCAGCAGGTTGAAATCGTCGAGCCCGACGGTGAAGCGCTGTCCCTTGCGGGCGCCAGGCTGGAAGTACTCGACCGTGACGAAACGGTTGGAGCTGCTGAGGCCTTCGACCTCTTCCGGAAGGACCTCCAGTGTCACGGGTAGGTCGGCATAGTCCGGGTGCTCGTGGATCACGAGCCTGCCGAGCTCCTGCTCGTCGGCCTCCTTGCCAGAAATGTCGGACACGTGGACGACCTTCACTGCCATCAGCGTGGGTTCCTCCTCAGGAAAACGACCCCAGCGTCCAAAGCGCACCCGGCGGCCCGACGTAAGCGTGCCTTGGAGCCTTGTTCGACGCATTCGACGCAGCTTCGGGCACGCTCGTAGCTGTCGGGCCCCCGTCCGGCACGCTTCCTGCATGGCAAACGGTAGTCGAAAGTGAATGCCGCAGGCAACGCCAGACCTCAGCTACGATGCCATGACGTTATCCAAGGGGTGTCTGCATTGTGGGCGTGAGTCCCTTCGGCCCGACAGGTTCGGGTCGTTCTCGTTGGCGCACCGCGGTGGTCGCCGTGGCGGTGTTGACCTTTTTTGGGATCGCCCTGGCAGCGCGCTGGCGGGACGTTACCGCCCGCAAATGGGAGCCCGACCCCGGCTATTTGGTGCTCGCCACCATCCTGCTCGCGGTTTCCTACGCGATGGTCGCGGCGCTGTGGGCCGCGGCACTGCGCCGCGCGGCCGGGCTCGGCCTGCCCCGCGGGATGCGCATCTGGTTCGCCAGCAACCTGGCCAGGTACATCCCCGGCAACGTGTGGAGCTTCGTCGGCGCGGTCGAGCTGGCCCGCCGTGACGGCGTGGCCCGGCGCACCACGCTGGCGGTGATGACCCTCGCCCAGCTCCTCTCCGTCGGCACCGCGCTGCTGGTCGGGCTGCCGGTGCTGGTCGCGGGCAGGACCCGGCTGGGACCGGCGGTGGCGCTCGGCGGCCTTGCCGTCGCCTTGGCGGCAGTCCTGGCGGTGGCACTGCGGCACCGCCTGGCCGCGCTCCTGCGGCGCCGCTACCCCGAGGTCGGGGCGGGCGAGCTCGCGCCCTCGCCGCGGGCGGCGGCCGCGCTGGCCGCCGGGTACGGGCTCTACTGGGTGGTGACCGGGCTCGCCTTCGCCGCCCTGATCCACAGCCTGCGGCCGCTCGCGGCGGGCGAGGTCCCGCTCGCCGTGGCGGCCTACGCCGCCGCCTACGCGGTCGGCTTCCTGAGCCTGGTCACCCCGGCCGGGCTCGGCGTGCGCGAGGGCGTGCTGACCGTCGCCCTGGCGCAGATCATGCCGGCGGGCACGGCGCTGGCGGTGGCGCTCCTCTCCCGCCTGTGGATGATGCTGGTCGAGCTGCTGGGTGCCGGCGTGATGCAGCTGCTCGACCGCGACCGCGACCGCGGCGCCCACCAGGTGGCCCGCTGAGGTACAGGGAGCCGGTCACGTACCCGCGGTGCACGCCGTCACCATGCGCGGTCGCTGCAGGTGATGGAGGCGCGGCACCGGTACGTGACCGGCTCCCTACACCTGGGTGACCGGGTCGAAGCCGGAGTTGGGGCGGTTGCCGGCGGAGCTGGGGCGCTGCGCCCCGGTGACCTCGAGCAGGGCGAGCGGGCCGTCCGTCATCACCAGGCGGAAGGCACCCGAGCCGACCAGCCGGTCCACCACCTCCTGCCACTGCCCGGGCGCGAACACCCTGGGCTCGTCGACCACCACCACCTGGCGGGTGCCGGTGATGCGCAGGACGATGAGGGCGTCGGGCTCGACCACGCCGCGGTTGAGGCCGGCCAGCCGGTCCATGCGGTCCTCGAGCCAGCGGGCGGGCGTCTGGTTGTAGGCGTTCAGGGTGCGCCTGCGGCTCTGGGCGGCCAGGTAGGTGGTGGCGGAGTTCCAGGTGACGGTCGGCTTCAGGGCGGGGAGGCCGAGCACCGGCCCGGCGTCGTCGCCGGCCTTGCGCAGGGCGGACACCACCTTGTTGTGGGACAGGTCGGGCTGCAGGCGGTTGTCCGAGACCCGGTAGTCGGCCAGCAGCAGCAGCGTGACCAGGACGAGCGTGGCGGCGGCGACCCGGTGCGGCCGGGTCAGGCTGCTCCGGTCCCACCAGGCCAGCAGCGACCACAGCCGGGGCCAGCGCCCCGCCAGCGCCTCGGCGCCGCGCCGCGCCGCCGGGCGCGGCGGCGGCGCGACCTCGACCTCCGCCGCCGGTGCCGCCGTCACCACCTGCCGCAGCCACGCCGGTTGCTCCTGCTCGCGCCCGGCGGCCTCGTCGCCGTGCTCCCCGTCCGAGGCCGCGCCGGCGTCGTCCGGTTCGCCCGCGGCCCCCGCCTCGCCTGGCGGCCCGTCCTCGCCGGCCGGGGGCCGCCCGCGTGCCTCCTCGCCGACCGCCACGGTGGCGGCCGGGCGGCTGGCACGTGCCGCGGCGGGCACGGCCGCCGCCCCGTCCTCGGCGGGACCGCCGGCTGCCCCGTCGCCGGTGCCGCCGGCCGCCATGCCGTCCCCCGCGAGCCCGGCCCCGGCGGCGGCCGGGTTGGCCGGCGCGGTCGCCCTGGCGAGCTCCATGCGCTCCAGCCAGCGCCGGCCCAGCTCCTCGACGGCGGTCGCCGCGAGCAGCACGAGCACCAGCGCGGTGACCACCATGAGCCGCTCGGGGACCCGCTGCATCGACAGGAACGGCAGGTGGTCGAAGAGGAAGCGGTAGAGCTTGATCGGGCCGAGGTCCGCCCGCGGGCCGTAGGTGAGCATCAGCAGCGGAACGGCGAGGACGGCGTACCCCAGCGTGGCGGGCCGGCGCCTCGCCACCGCCAGCGCCAGCCCGGCCGCGGCGAGCAGGGCGAGCCCGGCGCCGACGTACACGAGCCCTTCCCCCTGGGTGCCGAAGCTCTTGCGGACCAGCGCGAGCAGCGACGCCGGCGCGTACAGGACCACCTGCTCGTAGTCGCCGTTCTCGCCGGAGACGGCACCGTGGAAGGCGTAGCGGAAGGAGAGCACCGCGTAGCACGCCCCGGCGGCCACCGCCGCCACCGCCACCACCGCCGGCCGCACCGGCAGCGGGCGCCGCGCCGACCGCGCCGACCACAGCGCCCACAGCGCCACGAAGACGAGCAGGCCGGTGACGTACAGGGCGAGGTGGTACTCGCCGCTCAGCGCCACCGTCAGCACCACCGCGACCAGGCCGGCGGCAGGCGCCCACCAGCTCCGCCCGGCGCGGTGGCGCTCGACCATGACGTCGAAGGCCCACAGCACCGCCGGGAAGGCCCACCACAGCACCGCGTTGAAGTGGCTGGTGAGCTGGAACATGCGGTGCGGCATGCAGGCGTAGGCCAGCGCCCCGGCGGCGGCCACCAGCGGCCAGCGCAGCTGCCGCCGCAGCCAGCCGAACGCCGCCAGGGCGGTGGCCACCGAGGCGAGCAGCAGGGTGACGTTGTACGCCGGGACCAGCCCGATCAGCGGCCACAGCAGCGCCACCACCGGGGTCCACGGCAGGTCGAGGGAGGTGGTGCGCAGCGACGCCAGGCCGACCACGCCCTCGCGCAGGTCCAGGTAGGGGTTGCGCAGCTCGCGCACGTTGTCGATGACCACCGACTGGATGAACACGTTCTGCATGTGGTCGCCGCTGGCCATCGCGCCCGGGCGGGAGACGAAGTTGGGCTGGTCGCGGACCGCCTGGTTGCCCTTCATGGTCCAGAAGTGGTCGGGGTGCAGCACCAGCGGCCAGGTGAACGCGACCCAGGCGAGCAGCGCGGCCACCGCCACCCCGAACCACCAGCGTGACCGGTGGGCCTCGCGCCCGCGGACCGCGACGGCGGCAACGCCGGCCGTGGGGGCCTCCGTCCCCGCCTGCGGTGCCGCCGTGGTGCTCAACGCCGGTCCGCGTCACTGAGCCGGCGCTCGAGGCGCTCGACCCGCTCGGAGACGTTCACCACCAGCTCGGCGAGGAAGCCGACCAGGATCACCAGCAGCCCGGCGAGCAGGGCGATGCCGGCGACCAGCATGAGCGGGCGGTACTGCGTGTGGGTGGAGAGGAACGACCAGATCAGGTAGCCCCACAGCAGCGTGCCGAAGGCGACCATGCCCAGGCCGACCGCGCCGAAGAAGATGATCGGCTTGCGCTGGAAGGTGAGCAGGAACTTGAGGGTGACGACGTCGATGAAGGAGACCGGCAGGCGCGAGAAGCCGAACTTGGAGCGGCCGCTGCGCCTGGACTGGTAGGGGACCTTCACCTCGCCGATGCGGAAGCCCTCGTTCTGGGCCATCACCAGGATGTAGCGGTGCCAGGAGGAGCGCAGCGCGAGCGCGTCGGTGACCTCCCGGCGGAACGCCTTGATCCAGTTCAGGTCGTGGACGTCCAGGCCGAACAGGGCGCGGCAGACGACGTTGGCCAGCTTGGAGGCGAAGCGCTTGCCGTCCCGCCGGCCCTGGCGCCAGCCGGCGACCACGTCGTAGCCCTGGTCGAGCTTGTCGAGCAGCAGGGGGATGTCGACCTGGGGGTCGGACTCGAGGTCGGCGGGGAGGAAGACGATGACCTCGCCCTTGGCCTCGCGGAAGCCGCGGTTGAGCGCCTCGGTCAGCCCCAGGTTGCGGCGCTGCCGCACCAGGCGGACGCGCGGCTCGGCGTCGGCGGCGGCCAGCACCCGGCCCGCGGTCGCGTCGGTGGAGCCGTCGTCGACGTAGACCAGCTCCCACGCCCGGCCGATCTGGGCGAACGCCTTGGCCGTGCGCTCCACGAAGACGGCGACCGTGGTCTCCTCGTTGTGCGCCGGTACGACCACGCTCACCAGGTCGCCGGCCACACCCGCCTGCTCGTTGCCCACGCCTGCTCCGGTCCTTCGCTCGCCACCGTCACTGCGCTGCTTCTATCCTGCTCCGCTCGGCCGCCAACCTGGCGGCGCCCGACGGGAGGTCCATTGTTGCAGGCCGGGAGCTGCGGAGCGCAGCGGCCACCCTGCCGGTCTGCCCGCAGGCCTCGCGCGCTCCAGGCATGCGCTGCTCACCCTGACTCCGCGAAGAAGGCCCGCACGGCCGCGACGACCCGGTCCTGGGCGGCCTCGTCCAGCTCGGGGTAGAGCGGCAGCGACAGGCACTCCGCCGCCCAGGCCTCGGTGACCGGCAGGTCGCCGCGCGCGTGGCCGAGGTGGCGCCAGGCCGGTTGCAGGTGCAGCGGTAGGGGGAAGTGCACGCCGGCCTCGATCCCGGCCGCGTCCAGGTGGGCGAGCAGGGCGTCGCGCTCGCCGCTGCGCACCACGTAGAGGTGCCAGGCGCTGGTGCGGCCGTCGGGCCGGGGCGGCAGCACCAGGTCGCCGACGCCGGCGAGTGCCTGGTGGTAGCGGGCGGCCAGGCGCGCCCTGGTCGCGTTGGCGGCCTCCAGGTCCGCCAGCCGCACCCGCAGGACGGCGGCCTGCAGGGCGTCGAGGCGCTCCCCGAAGCCCTCCTCGGCGTACTCGTACTTGGTGACGCGGCCGTGGTTGCGCAGCC
This sequence comes from Actinomycetes bacterium, assembly GCA_036377075.1. Lineage (GTDB taxonomy): Bacteria > Actinomycetota > CALGFH01 > CALGFH01 > CALGFH01 > DASUZB01. The sequence goes on from DASUZB010000331.1 coordinate 19,170, forward strand.
GCGCCACCCGGTCGGCGAGGGCGTCGTCGTCGGTGGTGGCCGCGCCGGCGTCGCCGAAGGCGCCGAGGTTCTTGGCGGGGAAGAAGCTGAAGGCGGCGATCCGGCCGAGCGTCCCCGCACGCCGCGGTGGCGTGCGCGGCGCCAGCACGGCGCTGGCCCCGTGGGCCTGGGCGGCGTCCTCCAGCACCGGCACGCCCGCCTCGCGGGCCAGCGCCCCGATGGCCGCCATGTCCACCGGCAGGCCGTAGAGGTGGACCGGCATCACCGCCGCCGCGCCGTCGAGCGCGCCCCCCAGCGCCTTCGGGTCCATGCCGCCGGTGGCCTCGTCGACGTCGACGAAGCGGGGCCGGGCGCCGGCGTGGCCGATCGCCTCGGCGCTGGCGGCGAAGGTGTGGGCCACGGTCACCACCTCGTCCCCCGGCCCCACCCCGAGGGCACGCAGGGCCAGGTGGAGCGCTGCGGTGCCGGAGGCGACCCCGACCGCGCGGCGGGCGCCGCAGAAGGCCGCGAACTCGGCCTCGAACGCGGCCACCTCGGGTCCCAGGATGAAGCGGCCCTGCTCGACCACCCTGGCCACGGCCGCGTCCAGCTCGGTGCGCAGGCGTGCGTGCGCCGCGCGCAGGTCGACCAGGGGGATGCGCTGCTCGGTCAGGGAGATCCCTTCCTCGACGCTCGGGGCCTGTCGTAGGCATGGTAACGGCCATCCCCAGCGCGGTCTGTCCTAGATGACAAGTTCGAGACGTTGTGGCATGGTGCTCGGCCGTGCGCCGCACGATCGCCAGCGGGATGCCGCAAGGGGGGAGCATGGAACGGGAGGCGCTGGTCGCGCTGATCGCCGAGCGCCTGGCGGAGCTCGGCCCGCCTGGCCTGGCCCAGGGGAGCAAGGTCACCGAGGAGACCTCACTGCTCGGCGAGGAGGGGCTGCTCGACTCGCTCGGGCTGGTCAACCTGCTGGTCGACGTCGAGCAGGCGCTCGAGGACGAGACCGGCGCGGCGCTCACCATCGGCGACGACCGCGCCGTCTCGGCCAGGCACAGCCCCTTCCGCACCGTCGGCACCCTCGCCGACTACGCGCTCGACCTGCTAGACGCGCATGCCTGAAGCGCGCGAGGCCCGAATGCCTGAAGCGGGCGAGGAGGTGGTGCTGGTCACCGGGGCGCGCCGCGGCATCGGGCGCTACCTGGCGGAGCGCTTCGCGGCGCGCGGCGCGCGGGTGGTCGGCTGCAGCCGGCAGCCGGCCGGCTGGCGGGCGGCGGGCTACGAGCACCACATCGCCGACGTCTCCGACGAACGCGACGTGAAGGGGCTGCTGCGCACCGTGGCCAGGCGCCACGGGCGGCTCGACGTGGTGGTCAACAACGCCGGCGTGGCGGCGATGAACGCCGCCCTGCTGACCCCGACGGCGACGGCCGACCGCATCATGGCGGTCAACTTCCGCGGCACCGCGCTGGTCTGCCGGGAGGCGGCCAAGCTGATGATGCGCCGCCGCTACGGCCGCATCGTCAACCTCGGCACCGTGGCGGTGCCGCTGCGGCTGGAGGGGGAGGCGTTCTACGCCGCCTCCAAGAGCGCGGTGGTCACCTTCAGCCAGGTGCTGGCGCGCGAGCTCGGCCCGCTCGGCATCACCGTCAACGTGGTCGGCCCCGGCCCGGTCGACACCGACCTGCTCCGCGGCGTCCCCAGCGACCGCGTCGACCGCCTCGTCCAGGGCCAGGCCGTCAAGCGCCGCGGCACCTTCGCCGACGTCGCCAACGTGGTCGAGTTCTTCACCCGGCCGGAGAGTGGCCTGGTCACCGGCCAGGTCGTCTACCTCGGAGGGGCCTGATGGGGGCGCTCGACTGGCTGCGGGCGCGGATGGTCGTGACCGCCGGGACCGAGGCGATGGTCTGGCGCGGCGCCGGTTACCGCTACGCCGACCTGCTCGCCCTCTGGGACGAGGCGGGGCGGGCGCTGGACGCCTACGGCGTCGGGGCCGGTCGGGTCGTCTCGCTCGAGGCCGACTACGCCCCCCACGCCGTGGCCATGCTGCTCGCCCTGGTCGACCGCGCCGCCGTCGTGGTGCCCCTGACCGGCGCGGTGCGCGGCGAGCGCGCCGGGTTCCTGCAGGTCGCCGAGGTCGGCGAGCGCGTGCTCGCCAGCCAGGAGGAGGAGTGGATGGTCCTTCCCGGACCGGCGCCGGGCGGGCCGTGCCATGAGCTGGCCCGCGCGCTGGTCGCCCGCGGCCATCCCGGGCTGGTGCTGTTCTCCTCCGGCTCCACCGGCGTGGCCAAGGCCGCACTCCACGACCTGGCGGTGCTGCTCGAGAAGTTCCAGGCCACCCGCGCCGGCGCCGGCCAGCGGACGCTCGCCTTCCTGCTGCTCGACCACATCGGCGGGCTCAACACGCTGTTCCACGTGCTGGCCAGCGGCGGCACGGTGGTCTCGGTGGGCGAGCGCGACCCGGACACGGTCTGCGAGGCCGTCGCGCGGCACCGGGTCGAGCTGCTGCCGACCTCCCCGACGTTCCTGAACCTGCTGCTCATGTCGGAGGCCTACGCCCGCCACGACCTGTCGTCGCTGCGGCGGGTCACCTACGGCACCGAGGTGATGCCGCGCAGCACCCTGCTGCGCCTCGGCGAGGTCCTGCCCGGGGTCGCCCTGACCCAGACCTACGGCCTCAGCGAGGTCGGCATCCTGCGCGCCAAGTCGCGCGACTCCTCCTCGCTCTGGGTCAGGGTCGGCGGCGAGGGCTTCGAGACCAAGGTGGTCGACGGCACCCTGCGGATCCGGGCGCGCTCGGCCATGCTCGGCTACCTCAACCACCCGAGCCCGTTCGACGCCGACGGCTGGCTGGACACCGGCGACCTGGTCGAGACGGACGGGGGATGGCTGCGCTTCCTCGGCCGCCGCTCCGAGGTGGTCAACGTCGGCGGGCTCAAGGTGTACCCGGCCGAGGTGGAGAGCGTCCTGCTCGACATGGACGGCGTCCGCGACGCGGTGGTGCGGGGCGAGCCCAGCCCGATCACCGGGCAGGTGGTGGTCGCACGGGTGACGCTCGACCAGCCGGAGGAGGCGGCCGCCTTCAAGCGGCGCATGCGCGCCTTCTGCGGCGGGCGCCTCGCCCCCTTCAAGGTCCCGGTCAAGGTCGAGTTCGCCGCCGGCGAGCAGCACAGCGCCCGCTACAAGCGCGTCAGGAAGGCACCGTGAGCCAGCGCGCCGACGCGGCCATGGTGACCGCGCTGCACGAGCCCCAGAGCGTGGTCCAGACCGCGGACGACCTGGACCGCTGCACGACGGCGGGATGGCTGGTGCTGGCGGCGGACGCGGTGGTGGAGGCGGGGGTGGACGTCTGCCACCCGACCCGCTCGGGCGAGCGCCGGCCGGTGGTGGTCGGCCCCGGTTGCCTGGTCCGATCCGGGACCGTGCTCTACAGCGGCGTGCGGCTCGGCGCTGGCACGCAGACCGGGCACCACGTGGTGGTGCGGGAGGACACCGAGGTGGGGGAGGAGAGCGTGCTCGGCACCGCCGCCACCGTCGAGGAGCGCATCCGGATCGGCAGCCACGTCCTGGTGGAGACGCAGGCCCACCTCGCCGGCCTGACCGTGGTCGAGGACTACGCGTTCGTCGGGCCCGCCTGCGTCACCGCCAACGACCCACGCATGCTGCACCGCCGCGCCGGGGTGCGGGAGAACCTGGTGGGTCCGGTGCTGCGCTGGGGCTGCCGGCTCGGCGCCGGCGTGGTGGTCCTGCCCGGCGTGACCGTCGGCCGCGAGGCCCTGGTCGCCGCCGGCGCCGTGGTCGCCCGCGACGTGCCCGACCGCACCGTCGCCGCCGGCAACCCGGTCCGCGTGATCGGCCCGATCCCGGACGGCGAGGAGGTGCTGCGGTGACATGGCAGCGGCGAGGAGCGAAGGGAACCGCTCCTCGCCGCCTGGGCCGTCCTAGAGGCGGGACGGCCCGAGCGCGCGTCCTGGCCGCCGGGCGTGTGGGCCGCGGACGCGCGCGCCGCCTCAATGCTGGAAACGGGCGATCGCGGCCGCCTGACCGTAGCCGTCGCGGACGACGATCGCGTCCCCGTTGCGGCTGGACCGCCACACGGAGATGCGCCGGTTGAGGTAGAGGCGCCCAGCGCCGCTGACGCCGTTGCCGGAATAGATCCGCACCCGGGCGCCGGCGCGCAGGGTGTAGGGCCGCAGGTGCAGCGTCCAGCCGAGCCGGGCGTGCTGGACCGTCCAGGTCCCCAGGTTGACGTCCGTGGTACCGACGTTGCGCAGTTCGAGGTACTCGCCGTTGAGGCCCGGGCCGACGATGCGGATGCCGCCGACCACGACCTGGTAGACCTTCAGCGACATGGTGGCGCTGGTGCCCTCGGCCGAGGCCGGGCCGGCCAGCTTGCGGACCCTGAGGCTGACCAGGCCGGTCGTGGTCGGGGTCGCGGTGAGGTGGAACCTGCCGTCCTGGTCGAGCGCGCCCGTGCCGAGCCGCTCCCAGCCGCCGCCGTTCCATCGCTCGAGGGCGACCGTCTCCCCTGGCGACGCGGGCGTGACCGTGCCGCTGACCGGCGCGCTGTTCCCGATCGGGATGCTCGGCACGTCGACCTTGGCGGACACGGTGGCCGCGGGCACGGGAGCCGGCGGGGTGGTCGTCGGCGAGGGCGGCGGGTCGGGCTGGCGGTAGCGGGCCGTGTAGGTGGTCGCGGTCGCCGGTGCCGTCAGGTCGTGGCTGGCGGCGCCGCCGTCCGACCAGGAGGCGAACTGGTAGTCGGTTCCGCCGAGGGCCTGCGGGGTGGGCGCGCTGACGGAGTTGCGCGAGCCGATGATCACCCTGCGGGTGAACGGCGTCACCTGGCTGCTGGATCCGACCGTCAGGTTCATCCCTGGCGGGTCGGACGTGAAGGTGAGGTCGACCGTGCGCGGGTCGAGGCGCAGCGTGGTGCTGTCGCTCAACCCGCCGGAGTCGGTCGCGGTGAGCTGGATCTCCAGGTACGAGGGGTAGTCGTGGTCCGGGGCGGGGAAGGAGCCGCCGGCCACGCCGGCCAGGTCCTGCACCGGGTGGGCGTGGCAGCCGCCACCGATCGCGCAGTGCTGCAGCGTGATCGTCCAGGACAAGCTGGAGGCCGGCAGGGTGCCGTCCTGGGCGTCGCCGGCGCTCCCCGCGAAGGCGATCGGGTCGCCCGGCTGCCAGGTGGTCCCGGTGGCCGGGGCGGTGATCCGGGCGGTCGGGCTGGTGTTGCCGGCGGTGATGCGCACGGTGGCGGGGTTGGAGCGGGCACCGTGGCCGTCGGTCACGCGCAGGCCGGCGGTGTAGCTGCCAGGCTGCTGGTAGGCGTGGGTCGGGTTGGGGCCGCTCGCGTCACCGTAGGTGCCGTCGCCGTCGAGGTCCCAGTCGTAGCCGGCGACGGCGTCGCCGCTGTCGGGGTCGCTCGAGCCGCCGCCGTCGAACTGGACGGTGAGCGGGGCGGCGCCCTGCGTCGGGGTGGCGCTCACCGCCGCGGTGGGGGCCCGGTTCACCTCGCCGCCGGCGTAGACGATGCGCCGCAGGGTGCCGCCGAAGTTGACGTACCAGAGGTTGCCGTCGGGGCCCATCGTCAGGTAGACGGGCTGCGGGGCGCTGGCGAACGCCTCGGCCTGGGCGGCGTCGGGCAGGCCGTTGGCCCCGACCGGCATGGTGTAGATGCAGCTCCGGGCGTAGTCGGCGAAGAACAGGGCGTTGCGGTAGCGGGCCGGGTACGAGCTGCCGGAGTAGAACGAGACGCCCGAGGTGGAGGCGAGCCCGTTGGACAGGCAGCGCTCGGCCTCGCCCGCCATGGCGGTGCCGTCGCGGGTGTAGGTGAACCAGGGCGCGGTGACCGCGTTCGGCTGCGCGTAGAGGTTCTCGCAGATGGAGAAGTCGGGACCGTCGTAGCCGGGCTGGCGGCCGTTGCCCTCGTAGCAGGGCCAGCCGAAGTTCTTCACCGACCCGGCGGGATCCTGGATCCGGTTGATCTCCTCGTACCCCGTCCAGCCGACGTCGCCGAGCCAGATCTCGTCCGTGCCGGGCCGGAAGGTCATCCGGAACGGGTTGCGCAGCCCGTAGGCGACGATGCGGCGGGCGTTCGGGTCGGAGCTGGACGCCAGCGGGTTGTCGGGTAGGCCGGCGCCGGTGGCCGGGTCGACCCGCAGCACGGCGCCGTCGAGGCCCACCGGGTCGCCGGCGGTGCGCAGGTCCTGGCTGCGCATGGCGCCGCCCTCCGAGGTGGGCGCGGTCATCGTGGCGCCCGACCCACGGGGCGGGTCGCCGCACGGGTTGCGCGGTGAGCCTCGCTGCCCGTAGTCCACGAAGGTGAAGCTGGCCCCGTCGCCGCCCGAGACGTACAGCGACCCGTCCGAGCCGAAGCGCAGGTCACCGGTGGAGTGGCTGGGGTACTGCGTGCACCAGTCGTTGATCAGGACCTGCTCGGAGGTGGCCGTGTTGCCGTCCACCCGTAGGCGCGAGAGCCGGCCGCTGGCCACGCAGCCGTCCTCGCTCTCCCCGGGCGGGTTGGGGCACAGGTCGTTCCACCTCGGCGCGGTGCCGCCGATGGGCGCGTCGTAGGTGTAGAGCACGTGGACGTACGGGTTGGACGGGAAGCCCGGGTCGAGGGCGAAGCCGAGCAGCCCGCGGTCGTAGTAGTTGTAGACCTCGGGGCGCAGGTCGGCGAAGACCGCGGGGGTGGGGTCGCCGACGCCGTCGAGCACCTTGATCAGCCCGCTCTTCTCGGCCACGAAGATGCGGCCGTCGGGAGAGAACTGCACCGAGACGGGGTTGGCGAAGCCGGCGGCGACGACCTCCTCCGAGAAGCCGTCTGGAAGCGGCGTCGCCTGCGCGGGAAGCGGTGCGCGCAGCCCGCCGACCAGGCCGAGCAGTAGGGCGAGGCTGAGCGTCAGCGCGAGGCGCCGTCGGCCGCGAAGCACAGGTCCCCCGAATCGAAAGCAAGGACCCGGCGGCGGCGCGCCGGAATTCGTCAGCCAAATTCTGGGGGAAGCGAATCGCTCAAGGCTCTCGAAAAGAGCCGACAAGTTTTCTCAGTGGCTATTCTAGGGGCGGCGCCCTACGCCTCTGCGTACGTGCAGGCCGGCTTGCCTACGTATTTCGGCGTGAGCCGCAGCGGACGGCTGCGGAAATAGTGCCCCGAATCGCCCGCCGGACGCCGGTGCTCGGACAGAAGTGACAGGATCGAGAACTTATGGCATCTTGTCCGACCTCACTGCTGCGCCGCCGCCGACCGCCTGGGGGGAGCATGACGGAGCAAGCCAACGTGCTGGTGACCGGGGCGGGGGGCTTCATCGGCCACCACCTGACCAGCCACCTGGCAGGCCTCGGCCACCGGGTCCGCGGGGTCGACCTGAAGCTCCCCGAGTACGAGCCGTCCAGGGCGTCCGAGTTCCGCTTCCTCGACCTGCGCCGCCACGAGGCGTGCCTGGAAGCCACCGACGGGGTCGAGGAGGTCTACCACCTGGCCGCCAACATGGGCGGGATCGGCTTCATCGAGAGCAACAAGGCCGCGATCGTCCACGACAACCTGCTGATCGACACGCACATGCTGGACGCGGCCAGGGCCAACCGGGTGAGCCGCTTCCTCTACACCTCCTCGGCCTGCGTCTACCCGGGCTACCTGCAACGCCGGCCCGAGGTGGTGCCGCTGCGGGAGGAGGACGCCTACCCGGCCGACGCCGAGGACGGCTACGGCTGGGAGAAGCTGATGGCCGAGCGGCTCTGCCGCCACTACCGCGAGGACCACGGCATGGAAACCCGCGTGGTCCGCTTCCACAACATCTTCGGACCGCTCGGGACCTGGGACGGCGGCCGCGAGAAGTCACCTGCCGCCATCTGCCGCAAGGTCGCCGTGGCCGAGGAGCACGACCAGATCGAGGTCTGGGGCGACGGGCAGCAGACCCGCTCCTACTGCTACGTGTCCGACTGCGTCGAGGGCATCCACCGGCTGATGCGGTCCGAGCACCACGACCCGATCAACCTCGGCCAGGACCGCATGGTCACGATCGACGAGCTGGTCGACATCGTCAGCGGCATCGCCGGCAAGCGCATCGCCAAGCGCCACGACCCCTCCAAGCCGCAGGGGGTACGCGGCCGCAACGCCGACATCGGCCGTATGCGCGAGGTGCTCGGCTGGGAGCCGACGGTGAGCCTCGAGGACGGCCTGGCGCGCACCTACGCCTGGATCTGCGAGCAGCTCGGCGACCGGGCTCGGGCTGGCGCGCTGCAGCGACCCGGTACCGGGCGGGCGGCGGTCGCCGGGGGTCAGCGGTGACCAGGGCGCTGATCACCGGGATAACCGGACAGGACGGGCTCTACCTCGGTGAGTTCCTGGCCGCCAAGGGCTACGAGGTGTACGGCCTGGTCCGCGGACAGAGCAACCCCAAGATCGCCACGGTCGAGCGGATCATCCCCAGCGCCCAGCTGGTCGAGGGCGACCTGACCGACCTGCCAAGCCTCATCAGCGCCATGGAGCTGGCCCAGCCCGACGAGGTCTACAACCTCGGCGCCATCAGCTTCGTCAGCCTCTCCTGGAAGCAGGCGGAGCTGACCGGCGAGATCACCGGCCTGGGCGTGCTGCGCGTGCTCGAGGCGATCCGCATCCACACCGCCAACCGCATGGACCAGGTCCGCTTCTACCAGGCATCCAGCTCGGAGATGTTCGGCAAGGCACGCGAGACGCCGCAGTGCGAGACGACCCCGTTCTACCCGCGCTCGCCCTACGGGGTCGCGAAGACCTTCGGCCACTACATCACCGTCAACTACCGCGAGTCGTACGGGGCGTTCGCCTGCTCGGGCATCCTGTTCAACCACGAGTCGGAGCGGCGCGGGGTGGAGTTCGTCACCCGCAAGATCAGCCGCGGCGCCGCCCGCATCGCGCTCGGCCTGCAGGACACCATCAGCCTCGGCACGCTCGACTCGCGCCGCGACTGGGGCTTCGCCGGCGACTACGTCGAGGCGATGTGGCTGATGCTGCAGCAGGACGAGCCGGTCGACTACGTGGTGGCAACAGGGGAGAGCCACTCGGTGCGCGACGTCCTCGACGTCGCCTTCGCCCACGCCGGCATCGCCGACTGGTCGCCCCACGTGGTCAGCGAGCAGCGCCTGCTGCGCCCGGCGGAGGTCGACCACCTGGTCGGCGACGCCACCAGGGCGCGCCAGCGGCTCGGCTGGAAGCCGCAGGTCACCTTCGAGCAGCTCATCCGTGACATGGTCGACGCCGACCTGCGCCGCGAGCGCGAGGACGACTAGCCGACCTCGATGGCCGTCTCGCGGTCAGGAGCCCGTAGCCGGGCTAGCTCCCCACGCCGCCGGCGGCGTGGGGCCGCACGCCGGTGAGGCACAGCTTGTTGCCGAGTTGGCCGGCGGCGAGGTTGGCGGCGGCGACGCCGAGGCGGAGGGCGGCGTACAGCCCCGGCGCCGAGGCCAGGCGCATGGCGCCGCCCGGCTGGTGGCCGTAGTACAGCAGGTAGCGCTCCGCCTGGACGGCGAAGCCGGCCGCCTCCAGCTCCCGCGCGACCGCGGCGGGGCGCAGGCGGCGGACCGGGTTGCCGGCCTCCTCGCGCTCCTGGGCGAGGCCGAGCCCGACCGCCGCCCGGGTGAGCGCGGCCGCCGCCGGCTCGTTGACGCTCACCGCGGTCCGCGCCACCCGAGCGAGCTCCCTCACGCCGACCAGCGGGTCGTCGAGGTGGTGCAGGCCGTCGTGGACGAAGGCCACGTCGCACGAGCCGGAGCGCACCGGCAGGCACTCGGCGTCGCCGACCACCACCAGGTAGTCCAGCCCGAACCGGACGGCCCGTGCCCTGGCGCGCCGCGCCGCCCCCTCGGACAGGTCGACCGCGAGCACCGCCGCGCCGCGGCGGGCCAGGTACTCCGCCTCCATGCCGCTGCCGCAGCAGGCGTCGACCACGGTCGCCCCGGCGAGCGGCGGCAGCTTCGCCACCGCCCGGTCGAGCTTGTGGCCCAGCAGCCAGCGGTAGGCGTGCGGGGCGCCGTGGGGCCGCTCGACCTCGAAGCGCTCGGCCACCGAGCGGTCGAACCAGCCGGCCTGGCGCCGCTTGTGCCCGTGGTCGAGCTCGTCGTGCGCCTCGCCCGCCGCGCCGCCGGGCGGCAGCAGGATCGGCAGGCCGCCGCGGACCTCGTAGACCTCGCCGCAGCGGCGGCAGGTGAGCTTGCCGTCGCCGCGGGGGAGCGGCAGGCCCGCCAGGCTCCCCGCCACGCAGGCCGGGCAGGCCAGCAGCCGCTCGAGCGCGTCAGCCATGGTGCGAGCTCCCTTGATCCACCGGGGGGCTAACGCTCGGCTGTGCGTGGCCGCCCGCCGCTTGGGTTCCGGCCTCGCTCTCGAGCCCCCCGGACCCCCGCAGCTCGAAGAGCTTGGCCGAGATGGCCAGCTCGTACCAGGCCATCAGGGCGCAGAAGTAGAAGCCCTGGCGGCCGTCGAGGAAGCCGCGGCGCGCCCCGTACCAGACGGCGAAGCGAAGCAGCGGCCGGCACGGCAGCCGCACCCAGATGCGGCGCAGCACCCGCTTGCGGCGCACCGGGTCCAGGCGCAGGAAGCCGAGCGGGCCGACGCCGACCGGCTCGCGCCGGAAGCGCCGGTAGAGGTGCGCCTCCCAGGTCGCGTAGCGGTTGTGCCGATCCAGCCAGGCGCTGAGGCCGCGGTCGTCGTCGTGGCGCAGCGGGGTGGGCAGGTAGCCGATCCGGCCGCCGTCGAGCACGAAGTGCTCGTGGACCTCGATGTCGCCGGTGCCCGGCAGGTCGCGCAGGCCGAGGTCCTCCATGCGCGCGAGCCGGTGGCGGAACAGGCGCAGCCCCCAGTTCGGCCGGAAGCAGCGCAGCGACCGGCCCATGAACCACAGCTCGCGGTCCAGGCAGTAGCCGTCGGCGGAACCGGCGCGCACCGCCTCGGCGATCTCCCCCCGCAGCTCCGGCGGCACCCGCTCGTCGGCCGCCAGGAACAGCACCCAGTCGGTGCGGAAGTCGAGGTTGTCGAGGGCCCACTGCTGCTTCTTGGGGCCGTGGCCCCGGTAGTCGAACTGCACCACCTCGGCGCCGGCGTCCAGGGCGATGGCGGCGGTGCGGTCGGGCGAGCGCGAGTCGACCACCACCACCGCCTCGGCCCAGCGCACGCTCGCCAGTGCCGCGGGCAGGTTCTCCTCCTCGTTGCGGGCGCAGATCACCACCGTCAGCGGCACCCTTGCCGCCGCCGGCGCCCTGGCTCCCGGGGTGGCCGGCAGATTCCCGAGGCGTGCGCTCATGGCGTGGTGACCCTCCCCGACGTCGCCGGCGGCCTCGCCGCCGGGGATGGGAGCGCCGCGGCGCGCGGCGCCCGTGCCGGCTGC
>DASUZB010000332.1:0-13847 GCA_036377075.1 Actinomycetes bacterium
CGGCGGTCTCCGGGCTCTTGGCCGCGGCGATTCCGGCGGTCCCGTGCAGGGCCGCAACGTCCCAGACGTTGCTGGCCCGCCTACGCGACATGCCGTGCTGCAGCACGAACGCCCGTGCAGCGTTGGCGCTGGCGACCTCGAAGCGGTCCGTCGAGGAGCGGTAGCCGGGGGTGAGGCCGAGGTCGTGCAGCATCACCCCGGCGAACAGCACCTCGACCTCGACCTCGAGGCCCCGCGCCGCGGCGATCAGCAGCGCGAGCTGGAAGCTCCGCTGGCAATGCTGCACCAGGAACGTCGGCGAACTGGACCGCAACAGGTGCTCGACCGCCCGGCCGAGCTTGGTCCGCGGCGCTCCTGGCGTGGCCGCCGTCCCGGTGGCCGCCATCGCGCTGATCCTTCCTCGTCGCCTCGAGGCTCGGCGATCCCACTGTGCGAGCGCGCGCCACGCGCCGCGAGTGGCAAGAAAGACAATTCTGGGCTATATCTTGCCAACATGGGCCTGCACCACGTGGTCACCCTGCTGCTCGACGACTGCGTCCTGCTCGACGTCGCCATCCCGGTGCACGTGTTCGGGTACCACGGCGGCGATCGTTACCGCTTCACGCTGGCCGGCCCCCGCCGCGGCCCGGTGCGCAGCTCGACCGGCGTGGTCCTGCATGCCGACGCGGGGCTGCGCGCCCTCGCGACCGCGGACACGGTGGTGGTCCCCGGGTACGACGAGGTGCTGCGCCCACCCCCGGCGGCGGTGCTCACGGCCCTGCGGGCGGCCGCCGAGCGGGGTGCGCGGGTGGTGTCGATCTGCACCGGGGCGTTCGCGCTCGCCCATGCCGGGTTGCTCGACGGCCGCCGCGCCACCACCCACTGGGTCGCCGCCACGAAGCTCGCCGACCGCTTCCCGTCGGTGACGGTCGATCCCAACGTGCTGTACGTCGACGACGGCGCCGTCCTGACCAGCGCCGGCGTCGCGGCGGGCCTGGACCTGTGCCTGCACCTGGTGCGGTGCGACCACGGCGCGGCGGTCGCGGCGGCGATCGCCCGCCACACCGTGGTGGCTCCCCACCGCGCCGGCGACCAGGCGCAGTTCATCGAGCAGCCCATCCCAGCCCCAGGGGCTGGAGGAACGTCGTTGCAGGTCACCCGCAACTGGGCACTCGACCACCTCCACGAGCCGCTGGGCCTCGCGCGGCTGGCGCAGCACGCAGGCGTCTCGCCACGAACCTTCGCACGCCGCTTTCCCGCCGAGACGGGGACCACCCCGCTGCAGTGGCTGCTGGCGCAGCGCGTCCTGCTCGCCCGCCAGCTCCTGGAGCAGACCGACCATCCGGTCGAGAGCGTGGCGCGGGCCTGCGGCTTCCGCACCGCCCCCAACCTGCGCCGGCACTTCAGCCGCGTCACCGGCACGACCCCCACCGCCTACCGGCACGCTTTCACCCTCCGCGGCTGACCACATCGACCTCCCTGACCCCGCGCTGTGCGGGGGCCAAGCTCGGTGACCTCGAACAGTCAGCCACCGATCCCCAGCATCCCCGCCAGCTCCTTGCACCGCAGGCACACAGGGAACCGCCGAGGATCACGAACCGGACTGAGGGCGCAATACCGCGCGTCGAGCACCGGACGCGGCGGTGTTGGGCGAGCCAGGGTTATTGGACCGCGCAGATGCGCTCGAGCCGCTGGGGGATGCCGCGCTCGACGCGCTGCCAGTGCCCGTCGCGTTCCACCAGGTAGGCCGCGAAGGCGCACGGGATGCCCGCCGCCCGCAGCGGGTCCGACGAGTCCATCAGCTGGAAGTGCAGGTGCGGGGCGGTCGAGTTCCCCGTGTGGCCGACACGTCCGAGCACCTCCTCGGCGCGGACCCGCTGCCCGCTGGTGACGGCGACGCTCCCCGGCGCCAGGTGCGCGTACAGCGCGTAGATCCCTGCGGCTCCCACGATCACGTGGTTGCCGGCAAGCCCGGCAGGGTCCAGCCCTCGCCGCGCGAACGCCCACGTGGTCCTCACCGCCACCAAGGACTCCCGCACGGCGTGGAGCCACTGGCGCTCGGCCACGCCGTCGACGGCCTCGACGACCTCGCCGTCGAACGCCGCATGGACCGGCTGCCCCCAGCCGTAGCAGTCGCGCGTCCGCCCCCCGACCAGGAACCAGCGCAGGGTCCCCGCGGGGTGCAGGTGGAACCCGGGGCGGTGGTCGGTGCGGACCAGGTCGTAGGCGTACCGCTGGCCGAGCAGGTCGGTGCCGTGGCTGGGGATCCGGGACGCCGGGGTCCGCTGGACCGACCACTCGCCCCGGAGGGGAAACTCGACGACGACCGGGTGATCGAGCTCACCCATGGGAGCGGCCCTGCGCGTCGGACAGCGGCAGCTTCATCCCCGCGTGGGTGGCGCGGAAGCCGAGCGACTGGTAGAAGCGCAGCGCGTCCGGTCGCCGCTGGTCGGTCGCCACCTGCACCAGGCGGCAGCCACGCGCGCGTGCCCGCTCGATCGCCCAGCCCACCATGGCGCGGCCAAGGCCGCGATCCCGGCTGCCGGCGTCGACGCGGACCGCCTCGATCTGCGCCCGCTCCCCGCCGCGGTAGGTCAGCGACGGGATGAAGGTGAGCTGCAGCGTCCCGACCGCGCGCCCGTCCAGCTCGGCGACGACCAGGAACTGGTGGGGGTCGGCGTCGACCGCCTCGAACGCCCGCCAGTAGGCCCCGGGGAGCTCACCCGGGCCGCTGGCTTCGCGGGTGGCGCCGAGCGGGTCGCTGGCCAGCAGCCGCACGATGGCCGGCACGTCCTGGCGGCGGGCGCGCCGAAACCGCAGCTTGCCGTCGCTCATGGTCGAGCAACAGTCTACGGTCGCCGGCCAGGCACCGCTTCCAGGCCTGACCTCCGCTACGTGACCACCTGTGAACCTCCACCGCGGTGGCCCCAAGGCCCGCCGCCTCGAGTGCCCCAACGCAGCCCCAAGGCCCAGCCGCGGAGGGTCGCGCTGGTAGCTTTGGTCCATGGCGACCAGGGCAGGCCCGCGGCACCCGCGGTGGGCGGTGGCCACGCTGGACCCCGGCCCTGACGACCTGCTGCTGGAGATCGGTTGCGGCTCCGGGGTCGCGGTCGCCATGGTCTGCGAGCGGCTGGTCGGCGGGAAGGTCGTGGCCATCGACCGGTCGGCCACGGCGATCAGCCGCGCGACCAAGCGCAACGCCGAGCACGTCGCCGCCGGAAGGGCGGTCCTGCTGACCATGGCGCTGGAGCAGTTGCGGCCCGCCGACGTGCTCGGACGCCAGGAACGGTTCAGCAAGGTCTTCGCGATGAACGTCAACCTGTTCTGGGTGCGCACCCCGGCCAAGGAACTGGACCTCGTCAAGCGCCTCCTGGCGCCTGGCGGCGCGCTGTACCTGTTCTACGGCTACGGGGGGTCACCCGCCGCGGGGAAGGCCAGCGAGAACGCCTCCAAGGTCCCAGGCATCCTCGCCGAGCACCTGGGCGTGCGCGGCTTCGCCACCGAGGTCATCCGGGACGTGGGGATGGTGTGCGTGGTGGCCAGACCCCAATAGGCCGCGACCCTCTTGCTCACTGGCAGGCGGTCCCGGCTTCGCCTGCCGCCGCACTCACCACCTCGGCGCTCACCCGCCGATCCCCAGCATCCCCGCCAGCTCCTTGCACCGCGGGCACACCGGGAACCGCCGCGGATCACGAACCGGACTGAAGCGGTGACCGCACAAGTGGACGTTCCTGCATGCCCGCCCCAATCCGCCGTGAGGCCTACCCGGAGACGTCCGAGCGGGCGCCCGACCTGAGCCGGAAGCTCTTACCGGCCTCGCGCGCCCACAACTCCGTGTTCGTCGTCAGGTAGAGTGCCGCCCAGCCCTGGTAAGAGCCCCACGCCCGCTCGGCGAAGGCGCGGAGCTCGCCGTCGCCGACCGGCTCGCCGTCGAAGTAGAACTGGCGCAGCGCCTCTCGGATGTAGAGATCGAGAACGGTGCCGGGGTTGGAAGCGGTGGCGGGGGATGGTCGGGATCGCCAGTGGCGATCACCGTGCTCACCAACCGCAGCCGCGCGAAGTCGTTCGGGGTCGTCTGGGCGACCTGCACCTGCGGATGATCGAACCCCTCTCCCGAGCGGACCTCGATGGTGGCCTGGGGTTGGGCGTCGGTCGTGCCGATGCCCACGTCGCCGCTGGTGCGAAGCGGCTGGATCTGCTCCCCTGGTTGCACCGGCAGCAGGCCGAGGAAGTTGCTAAGCACTTGCTGCGGGGGGACGGCTTGGCTGACGGCCATGGCGTGTCTCCATGCGCGTGAGCGGCTAGCGCACGTCGTAGGTAAGGTGGACGGCCGTGCGGGACGGCCGGACCTCCCGCTGCACGAGCTCGCGCCGGGCGGCGTCGACGAACAGCGGCGTGCCGGCGCCGAGCACCACCGGGGAGAGGTGGAGCACGAGCTCGTCCACCAGGCCGGCGTCGACGCTCTGGCGGATGATCTCGCCGCCGCCCATCACGAACACGTCCTTGTCGCCGGCCACGGCCTTGGCCTGCTCGATGGCGGTGGGCACGTCGGGCACGAAGCGGAAGTCGAGCGCGAGGCGCACGTCGGTCGGCGGCTGGTGGGTGACGACGAAGAACGGCGGCCGGGCGGCGTGCTGCGCGCCGTAGCCCATGTCGTCGCTCCAGCCGCTCGGGGCGTCGATCACGTCGAAGAGGTTGCGGCCCATCACCACGGCGCCGGAGCGCTCGGTCGAGAGGGCGAGGATCTCGGCGTCGAGGGGGTCGTCGCTGTCGAGGACCCACGTGTGCAGCGGCTCGCCGCCCGTGCCGAGCCCGTTGTCGGGGCCGGCGTCGGGCCCGGTCACGAAGCCGTCGAGGGAGACGGAGATGTCGGCGACCACGGTCGTCATGGGAGGTCCTCCTCCGGTTGTCGGTCCTCGGGTGGAAGGGCGAGGCCGCCCCGGCTCATCGGTCGGGGCGACGGAGCACGGACACGGCGTAGGCCCTACCCGGCTCCCACGGCCCCGAATCCCACGTGGCGACGCGCGCCTCGGGCACGAGGCCGGTGGCGCATGCTTTGCCTCCTCGCTCGTGACGGTCTAGAACCTGCCGCCGTGCCGGAGGCGCAGTGGCCGGCCGTCGGGGTCGATCGCGACCCGGTACAGCGGCGGCACCCAGCGGGCCTTGAGGGCCGGCGCGAGCGGCACCTGGTGCGGCAGGACGCGACCCGGCGGCCGTGGACCCCGCTCCCCGCCGTCGTGCCAGGCCTGCAGGCGGGCGGCAGTTGCCTGCCAGACCTGGAAACCGCCGATCGGGTCGAGCAGGTCGGCGTCGTCGCCCGGCCCGCGGCCGAGGTGCTCGCGCCACAGCCGCAGCCGCAGCTCGCGGGCGAACACCCGGGCCTGGTCCCCCAGCCCTCCCGGGTCGGTCGGGTCGCGGAGGTCCGGGCGCTGGTCCACGACGGTGCAGGCGACCTCGGAGTCGTGGGTCCAGGAGCGGCGGTTGAGGTTGGCCGAGCCGACCATCGCCCAGACGTCGTCGACCACGACCGCCTTGGCGTGCACGTAGATCGGGGTGCCGGCCTCGTTCTCGAGGTCGTAGACGGCCACCCGCCCGCCGCCCGCCTTCTGCAGGTGGTCGATCGCGCGCCACTGTGCGGCCCGGGCGGCCCGTCCGGAGATCCGTCCGTCGCGGTCGGGATGGCGCGGCACCACGATGAGCATGCGCAGCTCGGGCGCTGCCCGCAGCGCGGTCGCCAGCGCCTCGGCGACCAGCCTGCCCCACAGGTACTGGTCCTCGATGTAGACCAGCGCCCGTGCCCGGGCCAGCGCGTTGAGGTACGCGTGGGCGATGCTGCGCTCGCCGTCCGGGGCGAACGGGGTCGCCCGGTGGCGCGCCGGGTAGGTGCGCAGCACCTGCACGACATGGGAGCCGACCGCCGGCGGTGTCGGCCGGCGCTGCAGCAGGCCGAGGTGGCGGGGCTCGTGGCTCCACCACCGCCACATCGCCCGCAGCGGGTTGCGGTGGTCCGGCGGCGTGCGGTCCTCCCAGCGCTCCTGAAAGGTCAGGTCGACGTCGAGCACGGCGGGGCCTTGCACCTCCAGCTGCAGGTCGTGCCAGGGTGGCTGGCGGCCGTAGCGGGGGTCGATGCGGACCGGGTCGTCGTCGCCGAGGTGGTCAGGGGTGTCGCGGCGGCCGCGGGACAGGTCGATCCCCCCGACGAACGCCAGGCACCGCCCCGGCCGGTCCGGTGTGTGGACCACCAGCAGCTTCTGGTGGTGGCTGCCGAAGCGACGCACCCGCTCGTCGGCCACCATCCGGCCGCCGGCCCGGTTGACCATGGCGCTCAAGACCCGGTTGGCGTCCTGGTTGAAGCGCACCAGGGCGGGGTGGGAGCGCCACAGCAGCCCTCGGACCGCCACTCCCCGGCGGGCCAGCCGAGCCAGCAGCGGGCCAAGTTCGGTGCCGGGGCCTACCAGTTGGCGGGTGGCGTCGATGCGCCAGTCGGTCAGGTACACCCAGTCGCCGGGGCCGAGGCCGGACAGCAGCTGGTGCAGCCGCTCGAAGTAGCCGCCCCGTCGACGTGGACCTGCACCAGGTTGCCGACCGTCCAGGCCCGCCCGCCGTCGTGCCCGGCGTCGATGGCCGTGGCCGGGTTGCCACGCTCGGCGGCGCTGAGCAGCCAGTCGGCCACGACCTCCGGCGCGGCGGTGGCGTCGGTACCGCCCCGCGCGCTCACCGTTGCTCGCGTTCCCGGTCCTCGGCCAGGTCGAGGGCCAGGACGCTGGCCAGGACCAGCAGGTGGTCCTCGCCCTCGGCGACGTCCACCGCGTAGGTGTCGCGCAGGCTGAACCAGCGCTTGGAGGCGGTCGCGACCGTGCGGCCGCCCCGCTCGATGGTGAACTCGTGGTCGAACAGGTTGCCGCGCACCTCCAGGTCGTCGGGGCCGGGGACGTCGACGGTGAAGCGGTCCCCGAACGGCGTGAACAGGTGCTTGCGGACCTCGGCGGCCGCCTCGCCGCCGACGGTGATCCGGTAGGTGGGCCGCAGCGCGACCAGCTTGCGGGACACCTGCGCGACCTCCCTCCCCTCGGGGTCGCGCAGGACCAGGCGGTCGTGCAGGCTCAGCACCTTGCCGTCGACGTGCAGCACCGGCCGGCCCTGGTCGTCGGTGATGTCGGAGTCCTCGCCCAGGCGGAAGAACCGCTCGCGGATCAGGTACCTCACCCCGCCCTCCTTCCTTGACGACGGCGGTCGCCGTCCGTTCACCTGTCACGTTCCAGGATGGACATTGCCGTGGGTGTTTGCATGGCGGTTGCACCGGCACCGTCGAGGTGGGGGCGCTGGCGCCGGGGGTGACCGGCGCGCTCGGGCACCTGCTGGCGGTCGCGTTCACGGCCATGACCGACGGGACCTGGACCCGGCTCGAGGCGTGCCGGGAACCGGCCTGCCGGCGGGCGTTCTACGACCACTCCAAGAACCGCTCCGGGACCTGGTGCGACATGGCCAGCTGCGGCAGCCGCGCCAAGATGCGCGCCTACCACCGCCGCCGGCACCCGACCGCCGCGGACTAGTTCGGGGGCTCCGGGTCGGCCTGCCGAGGCCACACCAGCTCGAAGCGTTCGAACACCGTGAGCACCGCGTCGGAGAACGCCACGCCCAACGCCTCGCAGCGGCGGGCGAAGAACCGGCGGTGGGCGTCCAGCCAGTACGCCAAGGTCCGGTCGCCCTCGCCCTCGTCCCAGGCGAAGGCCGCGTCCACCTCCCGCAACGGCTTGACCTCCACCTGCGTGGTGCGGACCACCGCCACCGGCCGGCCGCGCCCGTCGACCACCACCGCGTACTCGCCCTCCCGCGGGAGCGGCTCGTTCTCGCGCTCGTAGTCTGCCAGCAGCCCGGCCGTCGCCCGCTTGGGCCCGTGCACCACCAGGCCGGCGAGCTCGTCGGCCATCGCCGGGGAGTCGCCGAATGCCAACGTGCCGTGTTGGTCGGCGTCGACCCCGCCGGCTCGGCGGAACGCCTGCCACCACTCCTCCACCGCACGCCGATCCACCCACCACCCCCATCCTTACGGCGTCAACTGCGTCACCGGCACAACGACGTTCGAGGAACGGCTTCCCTCACCGACGAACGAGCCGTCGGGCGCCATGATGAAGTCGTCGCCGAGGTAATCGCAGGATCTCCTGCGCCTCTGCCCGTAGCTCGGGATCTCGCCGCCGCCGAATCATCGCCTCCCCAATCAGTACCACCGCCTGAGCCCGTCCGGGATGGTCAGCGCGGCCTGTGCTGGCACCGGGCGGCCGCTCAGGGTTCGAACAGGGCCGCGTGGTCGGCGAGGAACTCGGTGAGGTGGCGCGGCTGGCGGCCGGTCAGGGCGTGCACCGCGTCGGTGACCTGCGCGGCGGGGTCCTCCCGGAGCTCCGCGAACACGGTCATGATGTTGTGGGCCATCCAGTCCGGCATGCCCGTCTGGAGGAGCGCGTCGAGCGCGGCGGACTCGGGAACGGGCACGAACCGGGCCGGGCGGCCGGTCACCCTCGAGACCTGGGCGGCGACGTCGTGGAAGGTGATCGCCTCCGGCCCGGTCAGCTCGTAGGTCTGGCCCTCGTGGCCGTCGTCGCTCAGCACGGTGGCCGCGGTGGCGGCCACGTCGAGCGGGTCGATCATCGGGACCTTCACGCCCTCGGCGGGCGCGAAGATGGCGCCGGCCGACCTGATCGTCTCGACGGAGCCGAGCAGGTTGGACATGTAGAAGCGGGGGCGAAGGACGACCCACTGGATCCCCGAGGCTTGCAGGTGCCGCTCGATCTGGGCGTGCCAGTCCCAGAAGTCGACCGGCGACCCGAACCTGGCCCCGAGGGCCGACAACTTGACCAGGCGGCGCACGCCCGCCCGGGCGGCGGCGTCGATCACGTTGCGCTCGAACTCGACCTGCGGCGGGAGGTTGCCGCAGGCGAGGAAGAGGGCATCGACGCCGTCGAGGGCGGCTTCGATGGAAGCCGGCTTCGCGAAGTCGCCGACGGCCAGGTCGACCTCCGGGCCGAGGACGGCGGACGCCTGGTCCGCGTCCCGGACGAAGGCACGCACCGGCACGCCACGGCCTCGAAGCTCCTTGATCACCCTCGAGCCGACGTTCCCGGTCGCTCCGGTCACCAGTACGGTCGTCATCGTGACTGCTCCTTGCTGGGTGGGATGTTGGCGTTCAGGCGGAAGAGGTTGGTGGGGTCGTAGCGGTCCTTCAGGGCGGTGAGCCGTTGCAGCCGCCTGCCGTAGGCGGCCTGGACCCCGGCGGCGCCCTCGTCGGAGAGGAAGTGCGCGTACACCCCGGTGGCGTGCGGGCGCAGGTCCGTCCAGCCTTGGCGGACCCAGGCGACGTGGCGCCCACTGCCGGGGTCGGGCGGTGGCCAGCCGGCGACGATGCTGAGCTCGAAGCCGTCGCCGCGCTCGCCGACCGCCGTGGCCTCGGGGTCGACCCGGCCGGCGGCGCCGCCCATGGCGAACCCGGCGACGTAGGACAGGGGCGAGGTGATGCCCTCGACCAGCCCGGTGAGCACGTCGACGACGTCGTCGGCGAGCTTCGGGACCCGCTGGGACCGCCAGTAGTAGTGCATGCCGCGCTGGTTGCCGGCGTCGACCATGGACTGCAGGAACAGGAACGGCAGCGGCCGCACCATGTCGGCGACGGGCCGGCCGATCCGGCGCAGCGGCGCGATCGCCCGCATGCCCTCGGCCGGGTCGCCGGCCCACACCGGCACCAGCCCCAGGACCGGCTTGCCGTACTGCTCCGGGGGCACCAGCGGCCCCGGCGGCGCCAGCCGGCCGAACATCACGATGCCCAGCTCGTCGGGCGCCTGTGGGGCGAAGTCCCGGACGAAACGCAGCACCTCAGGGGCGTCGGCGATGGGCCAGAAGATCGGTCCTCCCAGCACCATCGGCCCCACCGGGTGCAGCCGGTACTCGAACGCGGTGGCGATCCCGAAGTTGCCGCCGCCGCCGCGCAACCCCCAGAACAGCTCCGGCTCGCTGGCCGCGTCCACCCGCACCCGCTCGCCCTCGGCGGTCACCAGCTCGACCGCCAGCAGGTTGTCGACCGTCAGGCCGTGCTTGCGCATCAGGTGCCCGAGCCCACCGCCGAGGGTCAGCCCGCCGATCCCGGTGTGGCTCACGATCCCGGAAGGGGCGGCGAGCCCGAACCGCTGGGTGGCGCGGTCCAGCTCGCCCAGCAGCACCCCGCCGGCTGCGCGGGCCGTGCGCGCCTGCGGGTCGACGCGGACGGCCTTCATCAGCGACAGGTCGACCATCAGCACGCCCTCACCGACCGCGTGGCCCGCCACGGCGTGCCCGCCGCCCCGGACCGAGACGGGCAGGCCGTGCTCCCTGGCGAAGCGGACGGCCGCGGCCACGTCGTCGGCGCCGGCGCAGCGGGCGATCAGCGCCGGGTGCCGGTCGACGGCGCCGTTCCAGACCCGCCTGGCCTCGTCGTAGCCCTCCTCGCCCGGCCGCAGCAGCGCGCCACGGAAGGAGGTGCGCAGCCGTGCCAGCGCCGCGTCCTCGGGGGCGGCAGCCTGGGCCCGGCCAATCGGTGTTGCTACCTCTGTCATCCAAGAGATCCCTTGGTCAGCCGACGCCGGCGTTCGGCGTCCTCGCCAGGCACGCTAACCTCGGCTCCTCGGCCCGAGTAGTTCGAATTCCGAACTGGTGAGCGGCCGGGAGGAGCGGAAGGATCGGCCCATGCGATCCCACGACGATTACTGCCCGGTGGCCCAGTCCGTCGAGGTGCTCGGCGACCGCTGGTGCCTGCTCCTGGTCAGGGAGATGCTGCGCGGGGTCGACCGCTTCAACGAGCTGGAACGCAGCGTCCCCGGGATCTCCCGGTCGATCCTGGCCCAGCGCCTGCGGCACCTGGAGCGCGAGGGGATCGTGGACCGGCGGGTCGGCACCGACGGGCGCGCGACCGACTACCGGCTGACCGACGCCGGCTTGGAGCTGGGCATGGTGGTCGGAGCCCTCAACGACTGGGGCGAGCGCTGGCGCATTCCCGACGGCGGGCCGCCCAACCTGGACGCCGACGGCCTGATGCTGTGGGTGCGGCGGCACGTGGCGCTCGACGAGCTCCCGCCACGCCGGGTGGTGATCGGCTTCCGCTTCCCGACCGACGCCAAGGCCAAGGGCAGGCGCTCCTACTGGCTGGTCCTCCGGCCAGGCGAGGTCTCCCTCTGCCCCGACCATCCCGGCTTCGAGGAGAACCTCTGGATCACCACCGAACCGCCCACCCTCTACCTCGTCTTCCTGGGCCGCATCAGCCTGTCCGCCGCCATCGACGACGACCGCATGCGCGTCGACGGACCGCCCCGCCTCGTCCGAGCACTCCCCGGCTGGTTCCGGCTGCGCCCCTGAGCATCGCAAGCAAGGGACCGCCCGGCCGGTTCTCCTTGGCCACGATGGGACAGTGGCCTTGACCCAGCGATGGGCCGCGGGCTTGGCACCACGCCGGAATCGCCTTGACGGTCGTGGACGGCGGCTTCGAGCATGAGCCATGCCCATGCCGCCCAAGGGACCAGCCCGAACCAGCCTCGGCCCCGGCTACCACAAGCTGTGGGCGGCGGCGGCCACCTCCAACCTGGGCGACGGCGTCTTCCTGACCGCCATGCCGCTGCTGGCGGCCGCGCTCACCCGCGACCCGCTGCCGGTCTCGGTCGTGTTCGCTGCAGGCTGGCTGCCGTGGTTGCTGTTCGGCCTGGTCAGCGGCGCCCTGGCGGACCGCTGGGACCGTCGGCGGGTGATGTGGACCGTCGACGCTGCCCGCTTCGCCGTGGTCGGCTTCCTGGGCGTGGCGGTGTGGGCCGGCTGGGCCACCATCGCGTTGCTGATCGTCGCGGCCTTCCTGCTCGGCGCCGGGCAGACGCTGTTCGACAGCGCCGCCCAGTCGCTCGTCCCGGCGCTGGTGGGCCGCGACGCGCAGCGGCTGGAGCGTGCCAACGGCCAGCTCTTCGGCGTCCAGCAGGTCACCCAGCAGCTCGCCGGCCCACCCCTCGGAGGGTTGCTGCTCGCCCTCGCCCGCCCGGTGCCGTTCCTGGCCGATGCGGTCTCGTTCGGGGCCAGCTCCGCGCTGGTCGCGGCCATCGGCGGTCGCTTCGGGCGCGAGCGAGCCGCCGGCGCCCCACGCACCGGCCTGCGCGCCGAGGTCGTCGAGGGGGTGCGCTGGCTGCTCGGCCACCGGCTGCTGCGCGCCGGGGTCGTCTTCGGTGCCATCGCCAACCTGGCCGACAGCGCGATGGACGCCGTGCTGGTGCTGTTCGCCCAGGACGAACTCGGGCTCGGCAGCGTCGGCTACGGCCTGCTGCTGGCCATGTTCGCCGTCGGCGGCGTGCTCGGCAGCCTGGTCGCGGTCCGCGCGAGCCGCGTGCTCGGCGGCGGGACCGTGATCGTCGGCGGCATCCTGGTCGGGGCCGTCATGGCGCTGGGGATCGGGCTGACCTCCAGCGCCTGGCTGGCCGGTGGCCTGCTGGCGGTCCAGGGCGCCGCGTTCACCATCCACAACGTGGTCGGGGTCTCCCTGCGCCAAGCCATCGTTCCCGACCCCCTCATGGGCCGCGTCTCCGCCACCAGCATGCTGGCCAACTTCGGCACCATTCCCCTCGGCGGCGTCCTCGGCGGCCTGGCCGGGCGAGCGTTCGGCCTGCGCTCGCCGTTCCTGCTCGGCGCCGCCGTCCTGGCCGTCGCGGCGCTGCTGACCCTGCCGGTGATCAACAACCGCACCGTCCAGGCGGCCCGCCTCGCCGCCGGCGTGGCCCCGTCGGCCGAGGCGAGCTGAGCGCCCTCCCCTCAGCCGCCGATCCCCAGCATCCCCGCCGGCTCCTTGCCCCGCGGGCACACCGGGAACCGCTGCGGATCACGAACCGGGCTGAAGCGGTGGCCGCACAGGTGCACGTTTCCTGCTACCCGCCTTACGGACCGCCGTCGACGGCTCCACCCGGCCATAGCTGCCCCGGCCCAGCACCGGGGTTCAGAGAGCCCGTCACAGGAAGGCGGCGATGGCTGCCGCCACCGGCCCCGGCGCCTGCATCTGGAGGAGGTGGGTCGCGCCGACGATGTCGGCGTCCTGGCAGGCCGGGAACCAGGCGTGGAGCAGCTGGCGGCCCTCGACGAACAGGGGGCTGCTCTGGTTGCCGAGCACCGACAGCACGGGGCGGGTGATGGCCGCCGCCTGCTCCGGCCCGAAGCTCCACTCGGCGACCCCAGGTAGCTCTGCCTCGAAGAAGGTTGCGGCGTCCTGCACGGCCTGCGCGATCCCGCCCGGCACGGTCCGGTCGATCGTGGCGCGCCAGTTGCGGTCACCAACGAGTGCCAGGAAGCCGTGTACGGCAGCCTCGACATCGCCGGCCTCGTAGCGTTCGACGAGGGGCGCAACTGCGTGCACGAAGGCCTGACCAGCGGGAGTGGTGAGGAGCGCCGGTTCGAGGAGCACGAGCGACGCCACCCTCGTGGGATGCAGGGCCGCGACTTCCAAGGCGATGGCTCCACCGAGGGAGTGCCCCACCACGTGGGCGCGGTCCACTCCGACGTGGTCGAGCAGCCCGACGGCGTCCTTGGCCTGCACGGCAACGCTGGTCGGCGCCGCTTCGACCGGACGGGTGCTCCCACCGAGGCCCCGCCGGTGGTAGCGGATGCGCTGGAAGCGCTCGAGCGCCGGTTCCGCCACGAGCGGCTGCAGCGCGTTGGCGATGTGCGCGCCGTGGATGAGCAGCATCGGCTCACCGGACCCCACGACCTCATGCTCCAGTTCGACACCGTTGACCTTGCCGCGTTCCATGACGACTCCTCCGTCCTGTCCGGCCCCGCCGGGCCGGTCGGCAGAGAGCCGCTACACGCGCCGTCGCAACGCGACG
>DASUZB010000333.1:0-3578 GCA_036377075.1 Actinomycetes bacterium
TGCAAGCCGCCCTCAAGGCGGTCCAGCGCATCCGCGCCGCCGGGCCTCTGGATTGATCCGGGGGGAGCCCGAGACAGCTCCCCCCCAGACCCCCCCATCGGGTACTGCGGCGGGATCCCTGCCTGGGCCCCAGGTTGCTGCGGCGGGATCCGGCGACGGCCATGAGCGGCGTCGGCGCCGCTACCACTGGTTGAGGGTGATGGTCGGCTCCTTGGCGGACGGCTTGGGGCAGGGAGCGGAGCCGTCGCTGCCGTAGCGCGTGCCCGAGCCGGTCGGGTTGTCCTTGAGGTAGAAGCAGGTCCCCGAGCCGCTCTGGGTGCCCAGGACGACGACGTTGCCGACCAGCGCGTAGGCGATCGAGCCCTTGGTCGGGTTGGCGTCGGCGGCGGCGTCCAGGGCCAGCGATCCCTCCTCCGCCAGCAACTCGGCAGCGGTCTGGGTGTAGGCCTGCCTTTCGGCGTAGTAGGTCTTCTCGGCGGTGAGGGCGACGCGCAGCCTGGTCTGCGCGGCCCGGTCGAGCGCCCGGGTGCGTGCCCCGAGGAACATCGGGATGGCGACGGCGATCAGGATCGCGATGATCAGCACGACCACCATCAACTCGATGAGGGTGAAGCCCTGCTGGCGTGACGAGCGCGAGGCCCGCCGGCGGGACGCCTCTGCCAAGGTTCCTCCTCCCGGAGCTTCCCATCGCCATCGGGTTGCGCGGCGCGATCCTTAAGCCCGCGGCGTCCAGGGTCGATGCACCCGGCATGGCCCGGTTCGGCAGGAACGGTCCGTCCCGGCACGCCTGGCGCGCCGCCGTCGTGCTCGGCCTGCTCCTGGTCGCGTGCTCCTTCGCGCTCGCCCTGCTGCTCCCGGTGGTGCTCGGCGCCTGCCCGTGCCGGGACCGGGCCGGCCGGCCGGTCCTGGTGGTGGCGACGTCGCCGGACTTCTGGGTCGCGGTGGACGCCGCCAGGTACGTCGCCAACGGGGCGCTCGGCTTCGTCTACGAGTCGAACGCCTACCTCACCGCGCTCCCGCTCTACCCGATCCTGCTGGCGCCGCTGGTCGCCGTCGGCGAGGCGCTGGGGCTGTCCGAGCCGCCCGCGCCGACGGCGACGATGTACTTCCTGCTCGCGCCGTTCACGGTCGGGCTGGCGGTACCGCTGCTCCACCGGGTCCGCCGGCTGGTCCTCGATGCCCGCCCGGGGACGTCGCCGCTGGCCGTGCAGGCCTGGGCGTCGGTCATGGTCGCCGTGCCGCTGCTGGTCCCGTTCGGCCACGGCGAGGACGCGCTCGCGCTCCTCGCCCTGCTCGCCGCCGTCCAGCTCGCCGCCGGGGAACGCTGGGCGGCGGCGGGGCTGCTGCTCGGGTTCGCCATCGCGTCCAAGCAGTGGGCGGTGCTCGCCCTCCCGGTCCTGCTGGTGCGCTGTCCACGGCGGGAGCGGGCGGCGCTGGTCGCCGCGAGCCTCGCCCTCCCGCTGGCGCTGGCGCTGCTCGTGCTCGTGGTCGACTGGCCCGACGCGTCGCGCGCGCTGCTCCATCCGCCCAACTACCCGGCCTACGGGCACGTGGCGCCCTGGGTCGGCGTCGCCGGCGCGACCGTGGTGACCGCGCCGTTCCGGCTGGCCGTCCTGGCGGTGGCCGTCGCCCTCGCCGGCCGGGGCGGGAGCGGGACGCCGCCCTCCCGCCTGCTCGCGGTGCTCGGCCTCACCCTGCTCGCCCGCTGCGCGCTCGAGCCCGTCGTGCACGCCTACTACCTCGCCCCGGGCCTGTGCCTGCTGCTCCTCCACGAGCGGGTGGCCACCGGCCGCTGCACCCGCACGGCGGTCCTCGGAAGCCTGCTGGTCGCGTGGTTCGAGGTCAGGCTCGCCCCGGCGCCGTGGTGGGCGGTCGCCGTCCTGCTCGGCGTCGCGGTCGCCTACCGGGCCGCGCGCGAGGTCCTCCCCGGGACGGCCGCGGGGGCGGTTGCCGCGGCAGGTGGCACGGGAACGGCCCGGAACACCGGCGGCGGCCGCCAGCGGGGCGCGGCGACCGCCACCAGGGAGAGCAGCGCGACCGGCAGCCACCAGTAGGTGGTGGTGAACACGCGCGAGAAGTAGACCGAGGCGAGGACGGCGGCCGCGCCCGCCACCAGCAGGTCGCCGGTCGCGGTCCGCCGCCACACCCAGGCGCAGGCCGCTCCGAGCGCCAGGAGCGTCGGCAGCAGGGTCGACCACACCGGCGCGGCCGCCCAGCGGTCGTGGACGACGTCGAGCTCGAACAGCATGGCGGGGAAGCTGGCGCCGCTGATCGGGTAGCGCGGTGGCACCAGGCCGGCGTGGAACAGCAGGACGTCCTGGACGAACGCGCCGGGATGCCACGCCAGGAACGGCGCCGCGGTCGCGGCGCCGGGCAGCACCAGCGCGGCGGCCGCGCGGCGGGCGGCGGAGCGGCCGAGCCGTCCCTGCCGCGCGCGCGCCACGAGCCAGGCGAGGAACACCAGCGCGAACGGCGCCAGCAGGAGCTTGGTCGACAGCGCCAGGCCAAGGGCGAGGGCGCCGAGGACCGGCCGCCCCCTGGACAGCGCCCAGGCCAGGGCGACCAGGCCGGCGAGGAGCAGGACGTCGGTCTCCCCCAGCCACAGGAACGGCAGGAACAGCGGGTTGGCGAGCACCACCAGCGGCACCAGCAGCTCGCCCCGCTCGCGCAGGCTCCAGCGGGCGAAGCCGACGGCGAGCCCGGCGTAGACGAGCAGGTGCAGCCAGCGGGCGTCGGGCACCAGCCCCAGCGCCAGCGCCGGGGCCATGAACGGGACCTGGACCAGGAACGTCCCCGGCGAGTACGGGTAGTGGTCGCGGATCGGGTTCTCGATCCACAGCCCGTCGACGACCAGGTGGCTGCCGCGGAGGGCGTCGACGTACGAGACGGTGTACGGGTCGTGGCCGGCGAGCAGCTCCTCGACCGCCCGCCCGGTCACGATCACCCCGCCGTCGTGGCCCCACTCCTTCGCGCCGGTGTGGTAGGCGTCCATGGTCAGCAGCGTCGGGGCCACCCCGACCAGGGCCAGGAACAGCAGGAAGGTCGCCAGCCGGCCGGCCGGCGACCAGCGCCGCAGGAGCGCGACCGCGTACACGGCCAGGGCCGGGAGGAGCAGCGAGGGGACGAACAGCAGCCTGGGTTTGAGGAGGAACACGCTCCCGGCGACGAGGCAGGCGAGGACGAGCTCCGCCTGGCGTGCGTCGATCGTCGCGGGTGCCGGCGCGCTGCGCGGGTCTGCTTCGGGTGCCCTCGGCAACGGTGTCGTGCCTCCTTCACGGGTCGGGGACCCGGGCGGTGCCCGGGTCCCCGACGTAGCGACTGGTGGTACCGACTACCAGTTCGCGCCGCTCACCGTGGTGGCGCTCGGCGCCGTGCAGGTGCCCTTCGCGTAGAAGGTTCCCGGGGTGGCGCCGGTGGCGACGTCCTTGATGTAGAAGCAGGTGCCGGAGGCGCTCTTGGAGCCCAGCGTCACCGTGGAGCCGCTGGCGCTGACGTAGATCTGGTTGTTGTTCGCCGGCGCAGCGTCGGCGTTGTACGTCAGCGACGGCTCGATCGAGGTGAGCTCGGCGGTGACCTGG
>DASUZB010000334.1:0-13922 GCA_036377075.1 Actinomycetes bacterium
GCAGGCGCTCGTCCACCCCGGGCGGCTGCCGCACCACGGCCGGCAGCACCGGACGGGCCGGCTCGAAGTCCGGGTCGAGCCGTTTCAGCTCCTGGTACTCCTCCAAGACGCGCAGGAAGCGGCCGTAGTGGGCCTCGCGCCAGTCGCCGCGGGCGCCCTCGCCCTGCTCCACAATGGTCTCCACGGCGGTGCAGGCGGAGGCGAGGTCGGTGACGGCGACCAGCTCGGGCCAGCGGAACGTGGCCGCGGTCGCCTGCGCCCGCGCCGGGCCGAGGAACACCCGCTCCTCGCCCATGCGCTCGACCAGGTGCCTGAACCCGTCCTCGATCCCGCGGTAGAGGTGGCCCACGGTGCTGAAGTCCTGGCCCCAGGGCACCACGTCGGCCTCGGTCATGGTCGCGGGCGCCGGACCGGTCGGCGCGAAGCCTTCCGCGTCGTCGAGCTCCATGCCCTCGGGCCGCTCCAGGTAGAGAAAGTGCCGCAGCGCCCGCTCACCGAAGGGAATCAGCTCGAGCTGCACGGTCGGCGGGAAGTAGCGCGAGCGGATGGGGAAGGGCGGCCGGCCGAAGCTGGGCGCCCCGCCGATCGCGGCCAGGAGGTTGCTCGCCAGGGCCAGGTGCAGCATCTCCTGCACGGCGACCCCGAGGACCACCTTGCGCCAGCGGGCCACCGCCTCGGCCTGCTCGGCGGTCAGCCCCTCGCTCTCGTCGCGCTTGAGGCTGAAGGCCGCGAACAGGTACTCGCACATCAGCGCGTGCTCGAGCTCGCCCGCCTCGGCCAGCAGGAACCACAACGCCTCACGGTGCTCGACGACCAGCTTCGGCTCGCTCAACGGCTGCTCCTCAGTCCGCACCTGCCCCGTGCCCGGGGAGTAACTTGCAGAATGCTAGCAAGTAGTTTGGACAGTCGGTACGCCCGTTTCCGCCGCGCTCACCGTGCGGCGGTCCGGTTGGAGACCGGCGGCGGCGCGCCAGCGCCCGTGTCCGGGGCCGGCTTGGGTCCGAGCAGGCGGCCCTGGACCAGGGCGATGCCGAAGATGATCACCAGCGCGCCGAACACCTGCCGCAGGGAGAACGGCTCGCGCAGCACGAGGACGCCCACGCCGACCCCGACGATCGGGATCAGGTAGGTGACCAGCGACGCGCCGGTGCCGCCGACGTCCTTGAGGATGCGGTAGTTGAGCACGTAGGCGTAGCCGGTCCCGAGGCCGCCGAGCAGCAGCAGGCTGAGCGCCACCAGCGGGGTGAACTGGACCTGCCCGTGGGCCAGCTCCACCGAGGTGCCCGGGGTGAGCAGCACGGTGGCCACGGCGAGCTGGCCGGCGGCCAGCCGGATGGGGGAGAGGCCCTCGACGAAGCGGTGGGCGTAGGCGAATCCGAAGCCGTAGCCGGCGGTGCCCGCGACCACCCCGAGGGTGCCGGTGAACGAGCTGCCGGCGAGGTCGCCGGCGCCGAGCCCGGCGACGACGGCGACGCCCGCGAGCCCGATCGCCAGCCCGGCGAGCTGCGGCGGGCGCAGCCGGGCGCGCAGCAGCCAGGCCGAGAAGGCCGCCGCGAACATGGGCGTGCAGGCGTTCAGCACCGAGGTCAGTGCGGAGGTGATGCGCTCCTCGCCCCAGGCGATCATGGTGAACGGCATCACGCTCATGGCGAGGGCGAGCACGGCGACGTGGCCCCACCAGCGGCGCTCGGGCAGGCGCTCGCCGCCGCCGTAGAGGAACAGCAGCACCACGGCGAAGCCGAGCACGACCCGGCCCCATGCCACGAACTGCGGCGAGGAGTGCTCCACGATCACCTTGATGAACAGGAACGACCAGCCCCAGATGAAGGCGAGCAGGACGAGTCGGCGCACGGGCACTCCAGCGGGCGTCGTTGGGGGACTGGTCGAGGCTACTCTCACAGCAATCCGCCGCCCGTGGCGAGCGGTTAACCGGCGCCCCGCCCTTACGGTTCAGAGGGCCAGCCGACTTTCTCAACACATACGTTGACAAAATAGCCGACCCAGGCGGACCATGCGGACCACCGACCCTGACCGACGGAGGTCCCATGGCCGCATCCCCATCCGGCCGCCTGGCCGGCACGACTGCCCTGGTGACCGGCGCCTCCCAGGGACTGGGGCGCGCCGTCGCCCTCGCCTACGCCCGCGAGGGCGCCGACCTCGTCCTGGTGGCCCGCCGCCCCGAACCCCTCGAAGCCGTCAGGGGCGAGGTCGAGGCCGCCGGGGTCCGCGTCCTCGCCGTTCCCGCCGACGTCGGCGACCCCGACGACGTCGAGCGGGTCGCCGCCGCGGCCCTCGCCGCCTTCGGGCGCGTCGACGTGGTCGTCAACAACGCCTCCGAGCTGGGCCCGACGCCCATGCCCTACCTGCTCGACACCGACCCCGACGCGCTGCAGCGGGTGCTCGCGGTCAACGTGGTCGGCCCCTTCCTGCTCACCCGCGCCCTGCTCGGCCCGATGCTGGCCGCCGGCCGCGGCAGCGTGGTCAACGTCTCCAGCGACGCCGGCGTGGTCGGCTACCCCGGCTGGGGCGCCTACGGGCTCTCCAAGGCCGCGCTCGACCAGCTCACCCGCATCTGGGCGAGCGAGCTGGACGGCACCGGCGTGCGCGTCAACTCGGTCGACCCCGGCGACATGGCGACGGCGATGCACGCCGCCGCCCTGCCCGACGACGACCCGGCCGAGCTCGCCCGTCCCGAGGAGCGCAGCGACGTGTTCGTCTGGCTGGCCGCTCCGGAGTCGGCGGGGGTGAGCGGCCAGCGGCTCGAGGCGGTCAGCTTCGTGCCGCCGTCGGGCGCCGTGGCCGGCGGGTGATCCCGGTGCCCGAGCAACGCTTCCACGACTGGATGGCCGCGCTCGGCGCGGCCTGGGAGGCGCGCGACCCTGACGCCGCCGCGGCCCTGTTCACCGAGGACGTCCGCTACCACGAGACCCCCTTCGACGAGCCCATGGTCGGGGTGGAGGCGGTGCACGCCTACTGGGCCGAGGTGCCCGAGCAGCAGCGCGACGTCCGCTTCGCCTTCGAGGTGCTCGCCACCACCCCCAAGGGTGGCCTGGCCCGCTGGCGGGCGTGGTTCGAGCGCATCCCCGCCGACGGGACCCGCCGCGAGCTCGACGGCGTGGTCATGGTCGAGCTCGACGACGGCGGCCGCTGCAGCCTGCTGCGGGAGTGGTGGCACGGGCGCGACCTGCCGGCGGGCGGGGAGGGCTGAGGCGTGCGCAGCCAGGTCGGCTTCACCCTGCCGCCCGAGCTGGAGGCGGCCGCGCCGCCCGAGGCCCGCGGGCTGCGGCGCGACCAGGTGCGCATGCTGGTGGTCGAGCGGACCAGCGGCGCCCTGGAGCACCGGCACTTCACCGACCTGCCGCGGCTGCTCACCCCGGGCGACCTGGTGGTGGTCAACGACTCCCGCACGCTGCCCGCCAGCCTGCTCGGCCGCACCCGCGCCGGCGAGCCGGTGGAGATCCGCCTCGCCGCGCGCGACGGCGCGCGCTGGGCCGCCCTGCCGCTCGGCGTCCCCGCCGGCGGGGGCGACCCCGCGCTGATGCCCACCGACGCCCGCCCGGCCCCGCCGCACCTCGCCGCGGGCGAGCGGATCGCCTTCGACGGTGGGCTGACCGCGACCGTGCTCGGCCGCCACCAGGAGGCGGCGCCGCTGCTCTGGCTCAGCTTCGACGCCCGCGGCCCGGCGCTGCTGCAGGCGCTGCACCGCGCGGGCCGCCCGGTCCGTTACGCCTACGTCCCCAGGGCGTGGGGCCTGCGCCACTACCAGACGGTGTTCGCCGCGGCCCCCGGGTCGGTGGAGATGGTCAGCGCCGCCCGCCCCTTCAGCCTCCAGATCGTCCGGGAGCTGCGGCGGCACGAGATCGAGGTGGCGACGGTCAGCCTCCACGCCGGGCTGTCGACCTACGGCGACCCGGCGACCGACCGCGCCTTCGTGCCGGCCGAGCCGTACCACGTGCCGCCAACCACCGCCCGCGCGGTCAACCACCGCCGCGCCACCGGCGGGCGCGTGATCGCCATCGGCACCAGCGTGGTGCGGACGCTCGAGAGCTGCGCCCGCGAGGAGTGGGCGATGTCCGGCGCCGGCACGACCCGCCTGCGGGTCACCGCCGAGCACCGCCTCGCCCTGGTCGACGGGCTGCTCACCGGCTTCCACGAGCCGCAGGCGAGCCACCTCGACATGCTCGGCGCGTTCCTCACCCCCGAGGTGCTCCGCAACGCCTACCGGGAGGCGGTCGCCGCCGGCTACCTGTGGCACGAGTTCGGCGACGTCTGCCTGATCCTGCCGGACCGCTCGGCGGGATAGGGCCCCTTCGCGACCCGCCAGAATCCTGGGACTCGCGGCGCCATGACTTCCTCAGTCACCTGCGAATTGTGCCGATCAAAGATGACGAGCGGGCCGTCCCGGTCCGGAGCCGGGGTCGCCGGGGCTCGCATTCGGACCTGGAGGTTGCCATGCGTGGGCCGCTGTGGCGTGCCGTCGGGGTGATGGCGATGGCGCTCGCCCTCCTGGTGGCCGGCTGCTCGAGGCAGAACCGGGCGCCGCAGGCGGCGCCGGAGGTGCGCGGGTACGGCCCGCAGGAGCCGGCGGTCACCATCGACTTCTGGTACATGCCCAACGGGCCCTCTCCCGACCAGGTGATCCGGCGCGAGGTCGACCGGTTCCACGCGCTCCACCCCAACATCACCGTGCGGGCGACGAAGCTGGACTGGGCGGGCGCCCTCACCCGGCTGACCACCGCGGCGGCCAGCGGTAGCGGGCCGGACGTAAGCCAGCTCGGCACCACCTGGGTCGGCAGCATCACCTCGCTCGGCGGGCTGCGGCCGTTCAGCGAGGCGGAGCTGGCGTGGCTGGGGGGCCGCGATGCGTACCTGCCTGCGAGCTGGACCTCGACCCGGCTGCTCGGCCGGTCGGACGTGACGGCGGTGCCGTGGTTCGTCGACATCCGCGCGCTGTTCTACCGCAGCGACGTCCTCCACGGCCTGGGCATCGACCCCGCGCGGGCGTTCACCGACTGGCGGTCGTTTGCCGCCACCCTCGACCGGATCGAGACGGTCGGGCATATGGCCGCCCTCGGCCAGCCGGGCAACGCCGACTGGAACGTGGTCCACAACCTCGCCCCGTTCGTCTGGGGAGCGGGCGGCGACTTCCTGTCGGCGGACGGCACCAGGGCGACCGTCTCGACGCCGGCCGCGCTCGACGGCATCGACTACTACCAGAAGCTGGTGGCCAGGTACGACAGCCGCCCGGTGCTGCGCGGCACCTACACCGAGGCTCGCCAGGCGTTCGTCGACGGCCGCGTGGCCGTGCTCACCGACACGCCCGAGTCCGTGACCGCGTTCAGGGCCACCGCCAAGCTCGACGGGCGCTGGGCGACCGCCCCGATGCCCGCCGGTCCGCGCGGGCGGTTCACCTTCCTCGGCGGCAGCGACCTGGCGGTGTGGAAGACCTCCAGCCACCCGGAGGCAGCGCTCGAGTGGATCAGGTTCCTGACCGCCGAGGAGAGCCAGGTCCGCTACGTCTCCAGCATCGGCCTGTGGCCCGCGAGGCTGTCGGCCACCGGCAAGCCGCCGTTCGGCTCCGACCCCGCCTACCGGGCGTTCACCGCCCAGGTCCCCAACGGGCGGCAGTACCCTGCCGTCCCGGCCTGGAACGGGATCGAGGTCGCGCTGCACAAGGCCTTCGGCACGATGTGGGACCGGGTCCTCGCCAGCGGCCGGCCGCTGTCCCGCCGGGATCTCGAGACCCTGCTCAACCGTGCCACCACCGATGTCCAGCAGGCGATCGCGGAGACGGGCTAGGTCGACGGGCCGCCAGGGCAGGCGCTGGCCCCACGTGCTGGTCGGGGTCGCCCTGCTGCTCGGGCTGGTCGCCTACTCGAACCTGACCCTGCACCGCCGCGAGGCAGCCGCCGGCGAGACCGACCGCCTGCTCGGCCAGCTCGACCTGTTGCTGCACGAGGAGAGCAGCCTGCTGTGGCGGACGCTGGCCGACCGCAGCGGCGCCGTGCAGGTGGCCCGGGAGCTCGGCGCGCTGCGCACGCGCGAGCGTTCGATCCTCGCCGCCCGCGGCCTGGCGGGCCCGACCCGCTCGCGCCTTGAGGAGAAGGTCGACCGCTACCACGGCGTGCTCGACACGGAGCTGGGCATGCTCGCCGTCAACCGCACGGTCGACGCGCTGGCGCTGGAGCAGCGCGCCACCGACCCCTCCTTCCGTGAGCTGAGCCGCGACCTTGCGGCGGAGGCCGCCGCGGCCACCGCCCGCGGGATGCGGGCCAAGCGGGTCGCCGACCTGACCCTCGCCCTCGCCCTGCTGCTCGCCGCGGTCATCATCGGGCTGCTGTTCCGGCGCTCCGAGCGGGCGCACCGCGAGGTCGTCCGTGCCGGCGACGAGCTCCTCGAGCAGGAACGGCGCGCGCTGCGCCAGGCCGAGCGGAGCCAGGACGTCATCAGGTACCAGGCGCAGCACGACGCGCTCACCAAGCTTCCCAACCGCACCCTGTTCGGCGAACGGGTCGCGCACGCGGTGGCGCGCGGCAAGCCGGCCGTGCTCTTCGTCGACCTGGACGACTTCAAGCGGGTCAACGACTCGCTCGGCCACGCCGCCGGGGACGCGCTGCTCGTCACCGTGGCCGAGCGGCTGCGCGCCAGCCTGCGCCCGGACGACACGGCGGCACGGCTCGGCGGCGACGAGTTCGCGGTGCTGCTGGAGACGGCCGACGCCGACGGCGCCGCGCTGGTCGCCCAGCGGATCATCACCCACCTGGCGGAGCCGTTCGACCTCGGCGGGACCACGGTGCTGGTGCGGGCCAGCATCGGCATCGCCCTGACCAGCACGGGCCGCCACGACGCCGACCTGCTGCGCGACGCCGACGTGGCCATGTACGTGGCCAAGACCGCCGGCAAGGGCCGGTTCAGCTTCTTCGAGCCGAGCATGCACGAGCGCGTCCGCGGCCGCCTCCAGGTCGAGTCGGAGCTGCGCTCGGCGCTGGAGTGGGACCAGCTCGCGGTGCTCTACCAGCCGATCGTGAGGCTGGCCGACGGCGAGGTGGTGGCCGCCGAGGCGCTGGTGCGCTGGCGTCACCCCAGCCGCGGCCTGCTCGGGCCGGGCGAGTTCCTGTCGGTTGCCGAGGAGACCGGCCTGATCCTGCCGCTCGGGCGGCTGGTGCTGCGGCACGCCTGCCAACAGGCGCGTGCGCTGAGCGAGGCGGCGTGCCGGCCGATCCGCGTCAGCGTCAACGTCGCCGCCCAGCAGCTCGCCGACGACTCGCTGGTCGCCGACGTCGAGATGGCGCTCGACGGCGCCAGCCTCGACCCACGGCAGCTCGTTCTGGAGTTCGTCGAGTCCGCCGTCATGCAGGACTCGGAGTCCGTGGCCCGCTCGGTCGACGCGCTCCACCGGCTGGGCCTGGGCCTCGCCTTGGACGACTTCGGCACCGGGTATTCCTCGCTCAGCCACCTGCAGCGCTTTCCCATCACGCAGCTCAAGATCGACCGGTCCTTCGTCGGCCGCGTCGGCGCCGGTGAGCTCGCCATGGTCGAGGTGATCATGCAGATCGCCCGGACGCTCCGCCTGGAGCTGGTCGCCGAGGGCGTCGAGTCGGCCAGCCAGGTCGACCGCCTGCGCGAGCTCGGCTGCCAGCTTGCCCAGGGCTACCACTTCTCCAGGCCGCTCGAGGCCGAGGTCCTTGCCGGCCAGCTGCGCGCCACCGCCGGTGCCGCGGCCGGGATGCCGCGCTCCCGCTGACCCTCCAACCCCGGCGTAGGCTCCTTCGCATGGAAAGCCCTTCGGCCGCCGGCGTCCACCGTGGCCGCCTGGCCGCGGTCTTCGCGCTGACGCTCGGCATCCTCGTGGTCCAGGTGGTCGGCGGCCTGGTCAGCGGGAGCCTGGCGCTGCTGGCCGACGCCGGGCACATGCTCACCGACGTGGCCGGGATCGGCCTGGCGCTGCTGGCGATCTGGTTCGCCGGCCGGCCAGCCAGCGGGGCGCGGACCTTCGGCTACTACCGGGTGGAGATCCTCGCCGCCGTGGTCGACGCGGTGCTGCTGTTCGGGGTCGCCGGCTGGGTGCTGCTGGAGGCGTGGCGGCGGTTGCGGCAGCCGCCGGAGGTCGCCAGCGGGCTGATGCTCGCCGTCGCGGTGGTCGGCCTGGTCGCCAACGCCGCCTCGATGTGGCTGCTGCGCCACGGGCAGGCGGAGAGCCTGAACCTGCGCGGCGCCTACCTGGAGGTGCTCGGCGACCTGCTCGGCTCCGCGGCGGTGATCGTGGCCGCCGTGGTGATCGGCGTGACCGGGTTCGAGGCGGCCGACCCGATCGCGTCGGCCCTGATCGGCCTGCTGATCCTGCCGCGCACCTGGAGGCTGCTGCGCGAGGCGGTGGACGTGCTGCTGGAGGCCACCCCCAAGGGGCTGGACCTGGACGAGGTGCGCCGCCACATCCTCGAGACGCCCGGGGTGGTCGACTGCCACGACCTGCACGCCTGGACGATCACCAGCGGCATGCCGGTGCTCTCGGTCCACGTGGTGGTCGACGAGGCGGCCGCGCCACCGGCGGTGCTCGGCCGGCTCGGCGCCTGCCTGTCCGGCCACTTCGACGTCGAGCACTCCACCTTCCAGCTCGAACACCCCGAGCACCGCGGCCACGAGGGCGCCACCCACCCGTGAGCCGACCGCGACCGGATCGAGTCCTTCTCGGCGTTGCCGCGACGCTCGCCCGGGGCCATGCCGTGACCGGCGCGCGCCACGCTGAGGTCGTAGGCCCAAGGGTCGTTCCTCAGCAAGGAGGCCGCCATGCGCCCAGCCCGGATCCTCGCCGCCGTCCTGTTCGCCGCCGCCGTCGTCGCCGTCGCCGGCTGCACGGCCCGGCCCACCGCCAACCGCCCGGCAGCCGCGCCCGGGGCGCCGGTGACCTCCTCGCCGCTCGCGCCCACGCCGACGAGCCCGGCTCCCAAGCCACCCGAACCGCCACCGACCACCAGCCGGCCGACCGGACCGCCGGCGACTCCTCGCTGCGCCGCTGCGGTGCTGCGCGGGTCCAACCAAGGCAGCGAAGGCGCCGCGGGCACGATCTGGTACACCGTCCAGCTGCGCAACGCCTCGGCCCGGACCTGCACCGTCAAGGGCAGCCCCGAGGTGCAGCTGCTCGACGCCATTGGGGCGCCCGTGTTCGCCTCGGGGCCGGCCAGGTCGTACGGGTCGGTGGTGCCCCTGCGGCCGGGGGCGGCGGCGCAGTTCGCGCTCGGCGTGTCCAACGTCTGCGACAGCAGGGTCGGGGGGCAGCGCATCCGGGTGACCCTGCCGCGAGACCAGGGCTCCCTGGTCGTGAAGCTCGGCTTCGAAACCTGCCGGGGCCTCCAGGTCCAGCCGCTGGCACCCGCCACCGCCTAGGCCGAGCCTCACGCGCGCTCCCGGACGGCCGCCGGCGCCCGGCGGCCGTCCGGCTGCCCGCCCCTGGGGACGCTCGCCGCGGTCGGCTCAGCCGGTCAGCAGCGGCCCGATGGCCAGTTCGAGCCGGTCGAGCTCGGCGTCGACCGGGCCGCCCGAGCTGAGCAGCGGGCCGGGCTGGGCGTCCCAGGTGGCGTCGGGGCCGAACAGCAGGTAGGTGTCCCAGTCGCTGCCCGCGTAGCCGTCGACGTTGCCGGCCAGCCAGCCGCCGGAGACGTCCTCACCGTCCCACAGGTGGGTCACCCGCTGGTCGGTCAGCCCGGCGGCGTCCCAGCGGTCGCGGGCGTCGCCGAACAGCTTGTTGGCCCAGATGGCGTACACCTTGAGCTTGGCGTTGGGATGGGCGGAGAGGACCTTGGACTGCACCAGACCGGCGCCGTGGCGGCACTCGGTTCAGGTGGGGGAGAAGATCACCACCAGGCGGGTGACGCCCCGGTCGGCGTTGAACCTGGCCTTGAGGTCGGCGACGCCGTGCAGGTCGGTCATGGAGACGCCCTTGGGGGCCGACCGTGGTGCGAAGCGCAGCCAGCCGGCCACGAGGGCGACCACCAGCACGGCGACCAGCAGCAGGATCGAGGCGCCGCGACGGTCCAGCCACCTGGCGGACCGGCGCGGCGGGCCGCTCGCGTCGCTCATGGCCCGCTCCTTCCCGCCACCGGCAGCTCCGAACGGTCACCCCCGGCGTCCTGGCTCGACGACCGTGGCGCCGGCGAAATCCCCTTGGTGGGTGGGTGCCGTCCCGGCACCATAGACCCTCCCGTGGGCTGGAAGGTCAAGGGAGGCATGGTGATGCGCATCGGTGAGCTCGCCGAGCGGGCAGGCGTCTCGGCCAAGGCGATCCGCTACTACGAGCAGCTCGGCATTCTCGCACCGCCGGCCCGGACCTCCTCGGGCTACCGCGCCTACGACGAGGCGGTGCTGGGACGGCTCGGGTTCGTGCGCGCCGCCCAGGCACTGGGTCTCAGCCTCGCCGAGATCCGCGAGGTCGTGGCCTTCCGGGACGAGGGGACGGCGCCCTGCGAGCACGTCGCCACCCTGCTCCGCCGCCACGCCGCCGAGCTGGCGCACCGCATCGCCGAGCTCGAGCGGCTGCGCGGCGAGCTCGAGCGGCTTGCCGAGCGGGCCCAGACCCTGAACCCCGAGGAGTGCCCGCCGGAGAGCGTCTGCTACGTGATCGCTTGACCCGCCGGCGCGACCGTGACCGGCAGGCGCTGGACGTCGTTGTCGGCGTAGCCGCCGAGGTTCCACCGAGGCCGGGTCGGCTGCCGCCTGCCGGTGGCGTCCTCGGCGCGGCAGCACAGCTCGTAGTCGCCCGCCGCGGGCGGGTGCCACTGGTACGACCAGGCGTGCCAGGCGTAGGGGGCGGGCGGGTCGGCGAGCTCCGCGGCCGCCCAGCTGCCGCCGCCGTCGGTCGAGACCTCGACCCGCACGATCGGCCCGAAGCCCGACCAGGCCCGCCCCTCGAGCCGGCAGGGCGCGAGCGGCACGAAGCGCCGGCGCGTGAGGAAGTCGGGGATGCCCGGCGGCAGCATCAGCGAGCGGGGCACGATCCGGGTGACCGGCTCACCGGGCTCGTCGGGGTCGTGGCGCCAGCGGTACGCGCGGGCCTGCTGGTAGCCCTCGAACGGCTCGGCGGTCACGGTGATCCGCTCGAGCCACTTCACGCTGGTCATGCCGTACCAGCCGGGCACCAGCAGGCGCAGCGGGAAGCCGTGCTGGGGCGGCAGCGGCTGGCCGTTGACCGCCCATGCGAGCAGCACCTCCTCCCGGCGTGCCTCGTCGAGCGCCAGGCTGCGCTGGTAGCGCTGCTCGACGCCGCCCTCGACGCCGCGGTCGAGCCCGCTGAACAGCACCTCGACGGCGTCGCCGGCGAGGCCCGCCTCCTCCAGCAGCGGCGCCAGCGGCGTGCCGGTCCACTCGGCGGTGCCGACCGCCTCGAGCAGCCAGGGCTGGCTGATCGCGCGGGGCGACAGCCGCGCGCGGCCGTTGCCGGCGCACTCCAGCGTCACCGGCCGGGTGACCGCCGGCCGGGCGCGCAGCTCCCCGAGCGTGAACGTGCGGGGCCGCGCGACGCGGCCGTCGAGCAGCAGCCGCCAGCCGGCCTCATCGACCGCCGGGATGTCGTAGTGGACCAGCAGGTAGTGCAGGCCGAGCGGGGTGACCGGCCAGCGCAGCGCCTCCAGCGGCATGCCGTGGTTGCGCGTGGCGAGCTGCAGTTCCTCGCGGCTGATCTGGTCCGACGCGGTGGTGCCGGCGGGCACGCCAGCTGACTGTTCCATCGCCGGGCCCCTTTCGTCGACGCCGAACGGGGCTAGCGTACCGTCCAGCCGGGCGGCGCTCAGTTCCGGGTGCGCCGATGGTCAGGAGGCTGGTGAGCGCGTCCATGATGGTGAAGTGTAATTGCAACGCTATGCAGTTGCATTGGTAGACTGGTGGCATGGCGACCACGACCGAGACGGCGATCGAGCTGTTGCGCTCCCAGGGCATGCGCATGACCCCGCAGCGCATCGCGATCGTCGAGGAGATCA
The DNA here is from genome assembly GCA_036377075.1 of Actinomycetes bacterium. Lineage (GTDB taxonomy): Bacteria > Actinomycetota > CALGFH01 > CALGFH01 > CALGFH01 > DASUZB01. The sequence goes on from DASUZB010000334.1 coordinate 11,970, forward strand.
TGGGTACCTCCGGGTACGTCCTGCCGTCGGCGGCGATCAAGCGCGTCAAGCAGCGGGTGCCCGGCGTCAGCGCCTCGACCGTGTACCGGACGCTGGAGCGGCTGGAGGAGCTCGGCGCGCTCGCGCACGTGCACCTCGAGCACGGCCTGGGCTACCACCAGGTCAGCAGCGACACCCACGCGCACCTGGTCTGCAGCGCCTGCGGCAGGGAGCAGGAGGTGTCCCAGGCGGTGCTGCAACAGCTGGAGCGTTCGGTCGAGGGCGAGCACGGCTTCCGGCCCGACTTCAGCCACCACCCGATCTCGGGGGTCTGCACCAGCTGCCTGGAGGCGCAGCGCTCCTCCGCCTGAGCCGCCGGCCGCCCCTGCGGCCCAAGGCGCCGCTACAACCGCGCCCGGCGCCTGCCGATTGAGACGGTGTGCGAACCAGAGCGTGGTGGGCCTACCTGGCGGCCGGGACGGCCGCCGTCCCCTGCTACCTGGCGCTGCCCCGCGACTGGTGGCAGACGGCCGCGAACCTCCTCGTCGGGCTCGCCGCGGTGGCCGCGTTGCTCGCCGGGATCTGGCTGCACCGGCCACGGCGCCCGGCGTTGTGGGGCACGCTGGCCGCCGGGCTGCTGTTCATCACCGGCGGTGACATCGTCTACGCGCTGTACGACCTGGTGCTCCACACCGCCACCCCGTTCCCCTCGCTGGCGGACGCCGCCTACCTCGCCGGCTGCCCGCTGATCGGCCTCGCCATGGTCCTGCTGGTGCGCGCGCGCACGGCGGGCAAGGACCGGGTCGCCTGGATCGACGCGGCCATCGTCGCCAGCGGCTTCGGGCTGCTGTCCTGGGTCTTCCTGATGGAGCCGACCGCCAGCAGCGGCGACCTCAGCTGGGTCGGCCGGCTGGTCGCGCTCGCCTACCCCGTCTGGGACGTGCTGTTCCTGGCGCTGGTGGTGCGGCTGCTCGCCGGCGTCGGCGCGCGGCTGCCCGCGCTGCGCCTGCTCGCCGGCGCGGTCACCCTCTGGCTCGTCTACGACACCATCTACGCCCTGCTGGTGCAGTACGGGACGTACGTGCAGGGAAGCCTGGTCGACGCGATCTGGCTGCTCGGCTACGTGCTGTTCGGCGCCGCCGCGCTGCACCCGTCGATGGCGGAGCTGACCCAGCCGGTCGCCGAGCCGACGACGAGGCTGAGCTGGCGGCGGCTGGTGCTGCTCGCCGGCGCCTCGCTGATCGCTCCGGTGCTGCTGGTCTCGCAGAGCGTGCTCGCCGGCCACCGGGTCGACGGGATCGCCATCGGCGCCGCGTCGATGTTGCTGTTCCTGCTGGTGGTGCTGCGAATCGTCGGGTTGGTCAGGCAGGTGGAGGAGCAGGCCGAGCAGTTGGCGAGGCTGGCGCAGCACGACGCGTTGACCGGCATCCCCAACCGCCGCGCGTGGGACGGCGAGCTGCCGGTGGCGATGGACCGCGCGCGGCGCGACGGCGTGCCGCTGTCGGTGGCGCTGCTCGACCTCGACCACTTCAAGGACTTCAACGACCGCTTCGGCCACCAGGCCGGCGACCGCCTGCTCAAGAGCGCCACCGCCGCCTGGGCGGCGGCCCTGCGCGCCACCGACCGGCTGTGCCGCTACGGCGGGGAGGAGTTCGCCGTGCTCCTGCCCGGCGCCACCGCCGAGCAGGCCGGCGAGGTGCTCGAGCGGCTGCGCGCGGCCTCGCCCCAGGAGCAGACGTTCTCCGCCGGCCTGGTCTGCTGGGACGGCCAGGAGATCTCCGACGAGCTGGTCGCTCGCGCCGACCGCGCCCTGTACGCCGCCAAGGCGGCCGGCCGCGACCGCATCGTCGCCGCCGGCGGCACGCCGGCGAGGGCTGTCACGGGCGACCGCCAGTCGGAGCTTGGATGAATCCGGGAGCACGAGCAGTCCCGCCCGGCAGGGTTTCGGGGGGCGTGCGGGGGGCGGAGCCCCCC
>DASUZB010000335.1:0-3031 GCA_036377075.1 Actinomycetes bacterium
GTACCTGTCTCGGCAGTACAGCGTCGCGGACCGCTCCCGCCGCCGCCTGATCCCCGCCGCGATGGGGATCTTCGGCCACGGCAACGTCGCCGGACTCGGACAGGCGCTGGACCAGTACGCCGACGACCTGCCGTTCATCCAGGGCCGCAACGAGCAGGGCCTCGTCCACATCGCCAGCGGATTCGCCAAGGCCTCCCGGCGACGTGCCGTCCTGGCCGTCACCGCGTCCATCGGCCCCGGCGCGCTCAACATGGTCACCGGCGCCGCCCTGGCGACGGTCAACCGGCTGCCCGTCCTGCTGCTGCCGGGAGACACCTACGCGACCCGCCGTCAGGGACCGGTCCTCCAGCAGCTGCAGCACCCGATCGAGGCCGACGCCAGCGTCAACGACGCGTTCCGCCCGGTGTCCCGGTTCTTCGACCGCATCACCCGTCCCGAGCAGCTTCTCACCGCGCTCCCGGCGGCCATGAGGGTGCTCGTGGACCCGGTCAACACGGGGGCCGCCGTCCTGTCCCTCCCGCAGGACGTCCAGTCGCACGCCTACGACTTCCCGCTCGAGTTCTTCGCCGAGCGCGACTGGACCATCCGCAGGCCGGTCCCCGAGCAGGACGAGGTCGCTGCCCTCGCGGACATGGTCAGGACGGCATCCCGACCGCTCATCATCGCCGGCGGAGGTGTCGTCCACTCCGACGCCGGCGCCGAGCTCGAGCGGCTCGCCGGCGCCGTCGGCATCCCGGTCGCCGAGACCTTCGCCGGCAAGGGCGCCGTCCGCGCCGACGCCTGGTGGCAGCTGGGGGGCATCGGCCTCGAGGGCAACCCCGCGACCAACGAGGTGGCCCGCGCCGCCGACCTCGTCGTCACCGTCGGGTCCCGCCTGACCGACTTCGCCACCGCCTCGCACTCGCTGTTCACCACCCCCGACGTGCGGTTCGCCAGCATCAACGTCGACCCGCGTGACGGCGACCGGCTCGGCGCCACCTCGGTCGTCGGCGACGCCAGGCTCGCCCTGGGCGCCCTGGCCGACGTCCTCGTGGCAGCCGGCGTCACGACCGGCGCCGGCTGGCGGGAGACCGTGACCACGGCCAAGGCGGGCTGGCTGCTCGTGCGTGCGGCGCACCTGGACGCCGACACCCCCGTCGACGTCACAGCGCTGCGCGCGCAGTCCGACGATGTCATCCCGGACACCGACGCCGTCCTCACCCAGGGTCAGCTCATCGGGCTGCTCCAGGAGCACGCCGAGGAGGGCGACACGATCGTGGCGGCCGCGGGCGGGCCGCCCGGAGACCTGCTGAAGGTCTGGGACGCCACCGACGGGCGCACCTGCCACCTCGAGTTCGGGTTCTCCTGCATGGGCTACGAGATCCCGGCCGCGATCGGCACCCGGCTCGCCGATGCCGACCCCGCGCACCGCGTCACCGCGTTCATCGGTGACGGCACGTTTCTCATGGCGCCCACCGAGCTCGTCACGGCCGCCCAGGAGGGCCTGGCCATCACCGTGGTGGTCCCGGAGAACCACGGCTACCAGGTCATCCACCGGCTGCAGATGTTCACCATGGGCCGTGAGTTCGGCAACGAGTTCCGGTACCGCACGGACCCGCTCACCCTCGAAGCAGGCAAGGACGCCGCCCTGACCGGCGACTACCTCCAGGTCGACCTCGTCCAGGTCGCCGCGGGGCTGGGCGCTCGGGCCGTGCGTGCGACGACTCCCGCCGAGGTCCGGTGCGCGCTGCGGGAGACCCGGTCGCAGAAAGGTCCGGTCGTCATCGTCGTCCCCGTCATCCCGCATGCCGACCTGCCGTCAGCGGGCTGCTGGTGGGACGTCGCGCCCGCCGAGGTGTCCGAGTCCGACACGGTCCGCGCCGCCCGAGGCGAGTACGAGGCCGGCCTGGCCACGCAGCGGTGGCACGGATGACCCGCAACCCGTACGCCCTGGACCGCGGCGAGCTGCGACGACGGCTCGCCCGCGGCGAGGTCACCTATGGCACGTTCCTCGGCGCCGCCACACCGGTCACCGCTGAGGTGTGCGCGGCGGCCGGCGTGGACTGGGTCCTGCTCGACCTCGAGCACGGCGCCGGCGGCGAGGAGCAGGCCCGCGACGTCATCCCCGCCGCGGCGTCGTACTCGGTGCCGACGGTCGTCCGGGTGGAGTCCACCGAGCGGATCCGCGCCGGGCGCCTGCTCGACCTGGGCGCCGCCGGGTTGATGTTCCCCCGGATCGACACCGCCGCCGACGCCGCCGCCTGCGTCCGGCACCTGCGCTACCCGCCGGCCGGGGACAGGGGCGTGGCCACCTACAACCGCATGTGCCGGTACGGGCTGGACCCGGCCGCCCTCGACCGTTCCAACCACGACGTCCTCGGCGTGGTGTAGATCGAGACCCGCCCGGCCCTGGACGCCGTCGAGGACATCGCCGCCCTGGACGGGGTCGACGTCCTGTTCGTCGGTCCCCGCGACCTCAGCCATGCCCTCGACGTCCCGGGCCAGACCCAGGCGCCGGCGTACCTCGCCGCCCTCGAGCGGGTCCTCGCCGCTGCCAAGGGAAACGGCAAGGCCACCGGCCTGCTCGTGCCGGACGGTGCTGCGGCGGCCCGGATGGCTGCGGCAGGTTGGCAGTTCCTCGCCATCGGCTCGGACACGACCCTGCTCGCCGGCGCCGTCGCCGCCGAGCTGCGCCGGGCCGGTGAGAACCCGTGACGACCGCCGTCGGCCGGCAGGTTGTCGTGGCCCTGGGTGACGTCGAGTCCGGCCTCGTCACCGGTCACCTGCCGGATGCGCGATTTGTGGCCGACCCCAGCCCCGAGGACCTCCGTGCCGCCGCAGGAGCGATCGTGCGTGCCGACGCGCTCGTCGACACGGCGATGCTCGATCGGATGCCCAACCTGCGGGTGCTGGCCCGCACCGGGGTCGGCGTGGAACGGGTCGACGTCGACGAGGCCACCCGCCGTGGCATCGCCGTCGTCGTCACACCGGGCGCGGGCACCCACGCCGTCGCCGAAGGCGCCCTGGCGATGATCCTGCATCTGGTCAAGCG
>DASUZB010000336.1:0-12815 GCA_036377075.1 Actinomycetes bacterium
TCGGCCTCGGCGTGCTCGACGCCAGGCGCGCGTTCGAGACCGCGGTGGTCGAGCGCGGCGCCAGGCCGGTGCTCGAGCCCGAGGAGGAGAAGGACGAGGACGGCGTGCTGCGACGGGCGGCGATCGCGACCTACGGCGACACGGTCCACTCGCTGGTCGACCGCAGCGGCTACCACGGCCCGCACCGGCCCGGCTACGTGGCCTGGGAGACGGTCGCCGACCCGCTGCCCGACGCCGGGCTGCGCCGCATCGACCACGTGGTCGGCAACGTCGAGCTGGGCAGGATGGACACCTGGGTCGAGTTCTACGAGAGGGTGATGGGGTTCACCCAGCTGGTGCACTTCAGCGACGAGGCGATCTCGACCGAGTACTCGGCGCTGATGAGCAAGGTCGCCTGGGACGGCACCGGCCGCATCAAGTTCCCTATCAACGAGCCGGCCCAGGGCAAGCGCAAGAGCCAGATCGACGAGTACCTCGAGTTCTACCGTGGCCCCGGGGTGCAGCACATCGCCATCGTCAGCGACGACATCATCGCCACGGTCAGGGCGCTGCGCGACCGCGGCATCGAGTTCATGCGCGTGCCCGACACCTACTACGACGACCTGGCCGACCGCTTCGCCGACCTGGAGCTGGACGTCGCGGCCCTCAAGGAGCTCGGCATCCTCGCCGACCGCGACGACGAGGGCTACCTGCTGCAGATCTTCACCAAGATGAACCAGGACCGGCCGACGGTGTTCTTCGAGATGATCGAGCGCCACGGCTCGCGCGGCTTCGGTGAGGGCAACTTCAAGGCGCTGTTCATGGCGCTGGAGCGCGAGCAGGCGGCCCGCGGGAACCTCTGAGGAGGCTGCCATGACCTACTACCGCAGGGTTGGGGAGGTCCCACCCAAGCGCCACACCCAGTTCCGGCAGCCCGACGGGAGCCTCTACGCCGAGGAGCTGATGGGCGAGGAGGGTTTCACCTCCGACGCCTCGCTGCTCTACCACCGGCACCTGCCGACCGCGATCGTCGCGGCCGAGCCGGTCGAGGAGGAGCCCGACGCGAGCACGCCCAACCACCCGCTGCTGCCGCGGCACTTCCGCACCCACGGGCTGAAGACCGGCGGCGACCCGGTCTCCGGGCGGCAGCTGCTGATGGCCAACGGCGACGTGCGCCTGTCGTACGTGGCCGCCGACGGCTCCAGCGGGCTGTACCGCAACGCCATCGGCGACGAGTGCGTCTACGTCGAGTCCGGCCACGCCCGGGTGGAGACGGTGTTCGGGGCGCTCGACGTCGGCGAGGGCGACTACCTGGTGGTGCCCACCTCGACCACGCACCGCTGGCAGGTCGACGGCGGCGGCGAGCCGCTGCGGCTGCTGGTGATCGAGGCGTTCGGCCACATCCGGCCGCCGCGGCGCTACCTCTCCGCCGTCGGGCAGTTCCTCGAGCACGCCCCCTACTGCGAGCGCGACCTGCACGGCCCGGACGAGCCGCTGCTGGTCTCCGAGCCGGGCGAGGCCGAGGTGCTGGTGCGCCACCGCGCCGGTCTGACCCGCTACGTCTACGACCACCACCCGTTCGACGTGGTCGGCTGGGACGGCTGCCTGTACCCGTACCGCTTCTCGATCCACGACTTCGAGCCGATCACCGGGCGCGTCCACCAGCCGCCGCCGGTGCACCAGACCTTCCAGGGGCCGAACTTCGTGGTCTGCAGCTTCGTGCCGCGGCTGTTCGACTACCACCCGCTGGCGATCCCGGTGCCCTACAACCACGCCAACGTCGACTCCGACGAGATGATCTTCTACACCGGCGGCGACTTCATGAGCCGCGCCGGCTCCGGCATCGGGCAGGGGTCGATCTCGCTGCACCCCAGCGGCTTCACCCACGGCCCGCAGCCGGGCAGCGTCGAGGCCGCCCTCGGCAAGCCGGGCACCGAGGAGCTGGCGGTGATGGTCGACACCTTCCGCCCGCTGGCGCTCGGGCCGGCCGCCCGCGACGCCGAGGACCCCAACTACCCCTGGACCTGGGCACGGCGCCAGGGCACCGGGCAGGGTCCGGCTGACGGGGTCGGGTGATCCGGGTCCGCTAGGCGCGGAGCTGCTGGGCGAGGTAGTTGGCCTCGCCGACGGCGTCGACGGCCGCGAGCTGGGTCTCCCAGTAGTCGCAGTGCCGCTCCTCCTCGGCCAGCATGCCCGCGAGGAACTCGCGCGTGCCCTGGTCGCCGACCTCGAGGCACAGGGCGATGCCGTCGTGCAGGTTGCGCACGGCGGTGCGCTCCAGCTCGAGGGCAAGGCGCATCTGCTCGACCGGCGTCTCGCCGACCGCGACGTGGTCGAGCCGCTGCAGGTTGGGCAGGCCTTCGAGGAACAGGACGCGGTCGATCAGCTCCTCGACGTCGTGCATCTCCTCCAGGGAGATGGCGCGGTGCCGCTCGGCCAGCCGCTCGTAGCCCCAGTTGCTGCACATGCGGCCGTTGAGGAAGTACTGGTTGACGGCGGTCAGCTCGAAGGTGAGCACCTTGTTCAGCAGCTCGATGATGCGCTGGTCGGCCCGCACCGCCATCTCCTTCGCCCGTGCCGGCGGCAGCCCCGCCGGCCAGCCGCGCAAGGCCGGTAGTCTGCCCCAGCCGGCCACCGCCCGCCACCGTGCGGGCATCCACGGATCGTTCCAGTTTGAAAAGATTCGCTCTTATATACCTTCTGAATGAGTTCCGACCTTCGGGTTGTTCACCTATACTGAGACGTTCACGGGGTCACTCGTGCACGTTGGGAGGTGACCCGGAACATGGGGCTCAAGGCTCGTCTTGCGAGGATCGCTGGCATCCTCGGCGCGTTCGCCGCCCTCGCCGCCTCACTCGGCGCCAGCCTGAAGTGGAACGGCTAGCCACCCGCTGACCCGTCACGGCATCGGCGCGACTCGACACCCGCGCCGATGCCGTGATGTGCTACCCGACCTGGGTGTCCGCCACCTCCCAAGGTCGGGTGTCATGGTTGCCGCCGCTCGCCCGGCACCGCTGCGGGTCTACGTCGCCGCCACCTCGGCGGCCGGTCTCTCGCTGGTCGTCCTGCTCGCCGTCCGCGGCGGCCTGCACGCCGCCGCCACCGCCCCCACCGCGTACTGGCTGCTTGTCGGGCTGCTGCTCGCCAGCGAGCTGCGGCCGATCACCGTCCCGAACCGCGACGGGTCGTACTCGTTCACGATCTCGACCACCTTCGCGGTGGCGCTGCTGCTCGGCTGGGGCCTCGGCGCGGCGGTGGTGGCGTACGCGCTCGCCTCGGTGGTCGGCGACCTGGTCCATGGCCGCCCGCCTCGGGCGGTGGCGTTCAACGCCGCCCAGTACACGCTGACGCTGGCCACCGCCGCGGCCGCGTACGACCTGATCGGCGGCACGGTGCCGTTCGGGGCCAGCAACCGCGACCTGCTGGCGTTCCTCGGCGCCGCGGTCGCCTTCCTGCTGGCCAACAACGCCCTGGTGCGCCTGGCCAGCGCGCTCAGCCGCGGCCCCGACCTGTTCGCCGGCCTCCGCCAGGACCTGCGCGACGACTTCCACACCCAAGCGCTGACCTCGACGATCATGTTCGCGGTCGCGCCGGTGACGCTGATGGTCGCCACCGTCCGCGTCGCCCTGCTGCTGCTGTTCGTGATCCCGCTGATCGGCCTGTACGTCCTCGCCCGCACCGCGGTGAACGCGCAGGCCGCCCGCCTGGCCGCGATCCGCGCCGCCGAGGCGGCCGAGGCCAACGAGGCCGAGCAGCGCCGGCTCGCCGCCGAGCGCCAGGTGCTCGCCGAGCAGAACGCGGAGGCGGCACGGCTGAAGTCGAACCTGCTCGCCATCATCTCGCACGAGTTCCGCACCCCGCTCACCGCCGCGCTCGGCGCGGTGACCACGCTGGTGCGCCAGCAGACCAGGCTGCCGGCGGGCAAGCACCACGAGCTGCTGGTGGCCACCGAGCAGGCCACCATGCGCCTCGACGACCTGGTGCGGCAGGCCCTGATCGCCGCCGAGTGCGAGGAGCGCAGCGCCGGGTCGACCCCGCCGCAGCCCATCGACCTGGTGGCCGAGGCGCGCGGGGTGGTCGACGAGTGGGACGGCCGGCACCCCGACCGCAAGATCACCCTGGTGGCCGACGCCGGCCTCCGCCTGCCGGTCGAGCTGACCCCGGAGGCGCTGCGGCGCGTCCTGGCCAACCTGATCGACAACGCCGTCAAGCACGCCCCCCAGAGCCCCAGCATCCTGGTCGAGGTGCGGCGCGGGGGCGGCGGCGCGCTGGTGGTGGTCGAGGACGGCGGCCCCGGCATCCCGCCCGGCGACCGCGACCGGGTGTTCGAGTGGTTCACCCAGCTCGACACGAGCGACACCCGCCCCGTCGGCGGCCTCGGCCTGGGCCTGTACGTCGCCCGCCAGACCGCCCGCACCTACGGCGGCGACCTCGAGGCGACCGACCCGGTCCGCTCCGACCGCGGCGCCCGCTTCGAGCTCCGCCTGCCCACCGCGCCGGCGACCTGAGGGTGTTCCGCGCTTCGTGCCGTGCCAGATGGTCCAATGGCGCGACCAGCCGTCGAGGTGCCGGAGGGGTGCCGGGGTGAGGCGCGTGGTGGCGCTGAGCGTGGCCGCCGGGCTGCTGGCCGCCGGCTGCGCCGGCAGGCACGCGCCGGCGTCGCGGAGCGCCGGGAGCGCCGGCCCCACGCCGCTCCCGGCGACCAGCTCGCCGGCCGTGGCATCCACCGGGCCGCTTCCGGCACCCGCCCCGCCGCGCTTCCACGGCCGCGTCGCGGCGATCGACGCGGCCACGCGCGCGCGCATGCGCTACTCCTGGCGGCCTGGCTGCCCGGTCGGCTTGTCGGAGCTGCGGCTGCTCACCGTCGACCACTGGGGGTTCGACGGGCGCGTGCACCGTGGCGAGCTGGTGGTCCAGCGCCGCTACGCGCCGGCGGTGCTGCGCGTGCTCGCCAGGCTGTTCGCCGACCGCTTCCCGATCGCGCGGATGCGGCTGGTGGACGCCTACCGGGGCGACGACGACCGCTCGGTGGCGGCGAACAACACCTCGGCGTTCAACTGCCGCCCGGTCGCGGGCACCCGCCACTGGTCGGAGCACGCCTACGGCCGGGCGATCGACCTCGACCCGGTGCAGAACCCCTACGTGACCGCGGGCGGGCGGGTGACGCCGCCCGCCGCCGGGCCTTTCGCGGACCGCGGCCGGCGGGCGCCCGGCATGGTCCACGACGGCGACGCCACCGTGCGCGCGTTCGCCGCGATCGGCTGGGGCTGGGGTGGGCACTGGCGCGGCGCAAAGGACTACCAGCACTTCTCGGCCAGCGGCCGCTAGGCGGCCACCAGGACCGCGAGGCGTTCGCGCCTAGGCGTGCTTCTCGGACGTATGAGGATCGTGCCGGTCATTCCGCCGCCGGCCGCGGGCCTCGGCGAGCTGGCGGGCGGTGCGCAGGGCGGCTCGGCTCCCAGCGGAACCACCCCAGGGACCCGACCAGGCCGGCTACGGCCCAGCCGGCGAGCACGAGCAGGTCGTGGCCGGGGAGGACCGGTGGGCCGGCCGGGTGCTGCAGGGCACGGGTGGCGGCGTCGATCATGGGCTGGGCCGGCAGCCAGCCGGCCAGGGTGGCCAGCCAGTGCGGCTGGCCGCTGAGGGAGCCGAAGACGCCCGAGACCAGGATCACCGGCAGGTAGGTCAGGGTCAGGATCGGTGAGGCGCTCTCGACGCTGGGGATGACCCCGGTGAGCGCGGTGGCGGTCGCGGCCCAGGCGAGGGCACCGAGCCCGACGGCCACCAGCAGCCCGACCGCCGCGGCGGCGTCCAGGTGCGTGCCGTAGTGGGCCACCCCGATGGCCACGGTGACCGCGGCGGCCGCGGCGGCGACCAGGACGGTGGCACCGATCCGGCCGGCGAAATAGCACCAGGGGGGCAGCGGGGTGGCGCGCCAGCGCTTGAGCACGCCGGCCTCGCGGGCTGCGACCAGGCCGATGCCGTGGGTGACCCAGGCGGTGATGGTGACACCGAGGGCGGCCAGGCCGGCCAGGTGGTCGGCAGGTACGGCGCCACCCTTGGGGCTGGAGAGCAGGAGCAGCAGGGCGGGGACGGCCACGCCGGCGCCCAGGGCCCGGGGGGTGCGCAGCAGCAGGCGCAGCTGGTAGCCGACCTGGGCAACCAGCAGCCGTCCGCCGTACGGCAGCCGGCGGGGGCCGCTGGCGGCGGTTGACTCAGCCATGGTGGGCAGGCTCCTTCGCGGGTCGTTGGCCGGTGACGGCCAGGTAGGCCTCCTCCAGGGTGGGCGGTCCGACCTCCAGGCCGGTGAGGTCGAGGTGGTGCCGGTCGGCCCAGCCGACCAGGTCCCTCAGGGTCGCGGTGACCTCCGCGCCGCGGACCACCAGCGCCTTCTGATCCGGGTCGAGGTGGCCGGCCAGGTCGGCCGGCAGGTCGGCCAGCGGGGCGCTGTCCGGCAGCGGGTAGCGGATGGTGCTGCGCCCGCCGCGCTCCCGGAGTCGCTCGGGGGTGGTGTCGGCCAGGATGCGGCCGCCGGCCAGCACGATCACGCGGTCGGCCAGCTGGTCGGCCTCCTCCAGGTAGTGGGTGGTGAGCACCACGGTGGTGCCGGTCGCGGCCAGGCTCTGGACGGCCGCCCAGGCGCGGCGGCGCGCCTCGGGGTCCAGGCCGGTGGTGGGCTCGTCCAGGAACAGCAGCTCGGGCCGGCCGATGATGCCCAGGGCGACGTCGACCCGGCGGCGCTGGCCGCCCGACAGGGAGCCGACCCGAGCCCCGGCCTGGCCGGTGAGCTCCAGCAGCTCCAGGACCTCGGGCACGGGCCGCGGGTCGGGGTACAGGCGGGCGAAGACGCCCAGCAGCTCGCGGACGGTCAGCTGGTCGTCCAGGCTGGTCGACTGCAGCACGAGCCCGATGCGGGCGCGCCAGGCCCGGCCGCCGTGGACGGGGTCGGCGCCCAGCACCCGGACCGTGCCCGCGGTGGGAGCCTGGAACCCCTCCAGCAGCTCCATGGTGGTCGTCTTGCCGGCCCCGTTCGGGCCGAGCAGGGCGACCAGCTGCCCCGCCGGGACCTCGAAGCTCACCTGGTCGAGGGCGACGAGGTCGCCGTAGCGCTTGGTGAGCCGGTCGGCGACGATGGCGGCCATCCGCGGCCTCCCTTCCTCCATCCGTTGCTCCTTCAGCAGGTACGTCGTGTACGACGTGTCGTATACTACATACCCCTGTGGCGGTCGCGGCGCAAGGAGGAGTTGGGATGAGCGATGCTGACGGCGACGCCGTGCTCGAGGACGCGGCGCGCATCGAGGCCCACCTGCAGGCCGTCCGGCGGGTGCTGCGGGAGTCGATCTGGTCAGAGGCGCGCCGCTACCCGGTCCCGCTCACCCCGCCCCAGGTCCTGGCCCTGCGGATCCTCGTCGACCACCTCCGCGACGCGGGCGAGGGCCTGTCGTTGTCGGAGCTGAGCCGGCGCATGGGGCTGGCCCACAGCACGGTGTCGGGCATCGTCGCCCGGCTGGAGCGCCGCAGCCTGCTGCGCCGAGCCACGCGCCCCGACGACCGGCGGTTCATCACCATCGAGCTCACCCAGCCGGTCAGGGAATGGCTGGAGCACCAGCTGCCCACCTCCCGCCTCCGGCCGCTGGTTGCGGCCATCGGACGGGCGACCATGGAGGAGCGCAGCGCCATCCTGGTCGGCCTGGCCACCCTCGAACGGCTCCTCACCTCCGACAGCCCCGAGCCCACCTCCGGCTAGCGAGCACGGTGGCCGCGGCGCCCCAGGCGTGCCTCCACGCCAGCACGCCATCCGAGAAAGGCGCCCTACGCCCTCGGGGATCCCGCCGCGGCCACCCGGGGCCCGAGCAGGGATCCCGGCGCGGGACCCGAGGACCGTCCCGCGGGCAGGGCGACCGCCGCGGGACCCTCGGGCTCCCCCCTGGACGCGACCAGGATCCGCCGCACGCCGGGGAGGCAGCCGCCGCAGGTGACGCCGGCGCCGCTGCGCCGCGCCACCTCGCCGAGGTCGGTCGCCCCCGCCGCGATCACCTCGCGGATGCGGCAGTCGGTGACCGCCCGGCAGTGGCAGACGTACATGTGGTGGGCGGCCTCCAAACCGGCGACGTTGTGCGACCCTAACATTAGGGAGGCCTAAGTCTGGCCGCAACCCTCCGGCGTCACTGGTTCCCGGCCGATATTCGGCGGGTAGGGCACATGGGGCCAATCCGAAGCGATTCGCGGCGGGGGTGCGTAACGGCATGCCGCAACCGGGAGCAAGCAGCCGTCCGCAGGTCGAGTGGTGGTGGGACGGGTCCGAGCGAGGCGACTTCTGGACCTGGGTGGTGGCGCTGGCCGGGTCGGTGGTGCTGTTCAGCCTCGGCGCGCTGCTGACCGCCGGCGGCGACCCGCTGCGCGGCGTCGCCATGGCCAACCTGGTGAACGGGACGGGCGTGGCGCTGGCGCCGACCCTGATCGCCCTGCGGCGGCTGGACAGCCACCGGCGCCTCGGCGCGTTCGGCGTCGGCGTGCTCGGCCACCAGGAGGTACGCCGGGCGCTGCACCGCTCGCTGAGCACCCTCGGCCTGGTCGACGAGGAGCGGCCGCTCCAGCCGCGTCCCGCCCGGCCGCTGCCGCCGCTGCGGCCGGCCTCCTGGTACCAGGCGCTGGCGGCGTGCTGGGCCGGGTTCGTGCTGCTCGACGTGACCGCCGTCTGGTTCACCGCCAGGGGGCTGTTCGCCACCTACGAGCCGGGCACGGCCGGGCTGCGCGCCGGCGTGGACGCGGTCGCGCTGCCCGTCCTGCTGGCCTGGCTCGTGGCCGGGGTGGTGGCGATGCGCAAGGCGGCCTACGTGGCGGCGTGGCGCGCAGCGGCCGAGCGCGCTGCGCGCGGCCGCGCCGCGCCCCTCGGCCGCCGCCTGGCGGCCGACGGCCGCCGCGCCGCCGGGGTGACCCTGGCCCGCTGGCGCGGCCTCGAGGACGGCCCGCGCCGCTAGCTACCCCGCCGGGCGGGGAGGTTGACCAGCAGGGCGACCGCGGCGACGGCGGCGACGGCGCCGGCCACGTCGAGGAACAGGCCGGCGTCGCGGCCGGGGCCGGTGCCGAGCAGCGCCAGGCCGGCGAGCGCCTCGGCGACCAGCGCGACCGTCACGATCGTGGTGAGGCGCCGGACCGGCAGGTCGGGCGCCTGCCTGGCGGGGGGTCGCAGCTCGACCGACCAGTAGGCCAGCTCGGCGGCGAGGAACAGGAACACGCCGACGACCGGGGCGGTCGGGTCGACCTCGGCGGACGCGGCCAGCACGGCGAGCAGGTAGGCGAGCACCGACAGGACCAGCGCCCAGCCGATGCCGGCGCCCCAGGCGCGGGCGAGCGCGAGCAGCAGCAGCGCCCCGGCCACCAGGTCGACGGGCAACGCGAAGGGCACGAAGACGGCGTCGCCGCGGCCGGTGGTCACGGCCGCGACCGCCCAGCAGCCGAGCGCGGCGACCGCGGTGGTCAGGCGCGCACGTGGCGCGCGAAGCGCCGGAATGCCGCCACCTCCTCCAGCACGGCGTCGAGCGGGACGTCATCGCGCCACTCGGCGACGGCGATGCCGAGGCGTTCGTAGCGCGCCCTGACGGCCTGGCGCTGCAGCCGCCACAGGCGCAGGGCGAGGGCGCCGAACTCGCCCTCGGGCGGCTCGGCGTGCGCCAGCGGCGAGACCTCCACCACCACCAGGTCCCAGCCGCGGTGGTGGAGGTCGAGCAGGATCGCGCGGCCGCGCTCGTCGAGCAGGGGCGTGATCGCGACCACCAGCGCGCCGGGCGGCAGGGTGCGGGGCGGGACCAGGTGCAGGCCCTTGTCCACGTAGCTCGGGGTCGCGTCCGCCTCGAGCAGCGCCTCGACCACCCGGTGCAGGTGGCCCGGGCCGGTGCCGGGGAGCAGCCACTCGAGCGTCCCGCCGAGGCGGACCAGGCCGACCCGGTCGCGGCGGTCGAGGTAGCGGGCGGCCAGCGCGGTGGCGGCGCGCACGGCCGCGGCCAGGGTGCCGCCGGTGCCGCCGGCCTCGGCGAAGGTGTCGAGGAACAGGACGATGTCGGCGTTGCGCTCCGGGTGGGCCTCGTTCACCCACAGCGCCCCGCGCCGGGCGCTGGCGCGCCAGTTGACCCGCCGCACCCGGTCGCCGGGGACGAACGGGCGCAGGTCGGCGAACTCGATGCCGTCGCCCTTGGCGCGGGCGACCTGCTCGCCGGCGGTCACCCGGGTGTCGAACGGGCGCACGATGCTGCGCAGGGCGTCCGCGCCGGGGTAGACCCGCAGCGGACGGCCGGCCTCGACCACCGCCTCGTAGTGGAACAGGCCGAAGCGGTCGCGGACCCGCAGCCAGGCCCGGCCGGGCCGGTACAGGCCCCAGCGCCGGCCGCGCACGCTCCAGCGCAGGCTGGTCGGCTCGCCCGCCTCCAGCGGCAGGGCGGTCGGGTTGCGCCCCTCCTCGACGGCGAGGCCGCCGGGCACGCCGACCAGCACCTCCACCTGCTCGACGGGTGCCTCGGCGGCGAGCTGCAGCTCGAGCTCGACGGCCTGGCCCTCGACCATCCGCTCCTCGGCCGCGGCCAGGCGCGCGTCCAGGCGCGGCGGCCGCGCGGCCAGCAGCCCGGCGAGCAGCAGAACCGCGAACGGCGCCACCACCGCGACCAGCTCGGGCAGCCTGGCGGCGAGCGCGCCGAGCAGGCCGAGCGCCACCACCGCGGTGTAGGCGCCGAGCTTCTGGGTCGGGTAGCGGGTCATCGGCGGCCCGGGGCGTCCTCGCGCTCCCGCTCGGCCTCGGCCTCGGCCTCGGGCTCGACGGCGGCCGGGGTGGGCACCTGGGCGAGGCACTCGGCCACCACCTCGTCGCCGCGGACGCGCTGCGCCCACAGCTCGGGGCGGAGCACCAGCCGGTGGCCGAGGGCGGGGCCGGCGACCGCCTTGACGTCGTCGGGGGCGACGAAGTCGCGGCCGGCGAGGACGGCGTGGACCCGGGCGAGCTTGGCGAGCGCGATGGTGCCGCGCGGGCTCGCCCCGACCCGCACCCGCGGGTTGGCGCGGGTCGCGGCCACCAGGTCGACCAGGTAGCGGCCGACGCTCTCGTGCAGGTACACGTCCTCGACCGCGCGCTGGGCGGCGAGCAGGTCGGCGCGGTCGACCACCGGGTCGAGGAGCACCTCGTCGGCGCGCCGCTCGAGCCGGCGGGCGAGCATCCCCCACTCGTCGTCGCGGCTCGGGTAGCCGATCGCGGCGCGCAGCAGGAAGCGGTCGAGCTGCGCCTCGGGCAGCGGGTAGGTGCCCTCGTACTCGATCGGGTTCTGGGTCGCCAGGACCAGGAACGGCGGCCCCAGCGCGCGGGTGCGGCCCTCGGTGGTGACCTGCCGCTCCTGCATCGCCTCCAGCAGCGCCGCCTGGGTCTTGGGCGGCGCCCGGTTGATCTCGTCGGCCAGGACCAGGTTGGTGAACACCGGGCCGGGCCGGAACTCGAAGTCGCCGCTGCGCTGGTTGAAGATCGACGAGCCGGTGACGTCCGACGGCATCAGGTCGGGGGTGAACTGGATGCGGGCGAAGTCGAGCGAGAGGACCTGGGCGAAGGAGCGGGCGATCAGCGTCTTGGCGAGGCCGGGGAAGTCCTCGACCAGCACGTGGCCGTCGGCGAGGATGCCGGCGAGCACCAGTTCGAGCGCGGTCCGCTTGCCGACGACGGCGCGCTCGACCTCGTCGAGCACGCGCCCGGCGAGCTCGCCGACCTCGCGGAGGCTGAGCGCCACTCAGATCGCCTCGAGCCGCTCGACCAGGGCGTGCAACGCGGCCGGGGGGAGCCCCGGCGCGTCGGGGTCGGCCGGGGCCGCCCGGTCGCGCCGCACCACCTCCCACAGCTCCGGGCCGAGGGCGGCGCGGACGGCTGCCTGGTCCCCGTCGAGCGCGATGCCGTGGCCGGCCAGGCGCAGCTCGGCGACCTCCCGCAGCACCGGCCGCAGGCGCAGGTGCAGGTCGGCCTCGCGCGCGCTGGCGAACCACAACGCCTGCTCCAGGCGGCGCAGGTCGTCGGGCGGTGGCGGCCGGCCGGCACGGCCGCGGGCGGCGCGGTCGTAGGCGGAGCGCGCGGCGCCGGGCTCGCCGGTCTGCTGGGCCCACATGGCCAGCCTGGCCACCACCACCGCGGCGACGGCGACCAGGAACGCCTTGCCGAGGAAGGGCCGGTCGGGCGCCAGCGCCCGCAGCGTGGCGAGCCCGCCGACCGCGACGGCCAGCGCCAGCGCCCAGCCGACCGCCCGCCGCGCGGCGGCGCCGCCTCCCCGGCCGGCGCCAGGCCGGCGCTCAGCGCCGGTGCCGCGCTGCCCCCGCGCCGGCACCACCGCCGCCATGCGCGCGGCCGCGGCGTCGCGGCGCCGGTCGGGCCCGGCCCACGCCCGCCCGCCACGCGGCGGCCCGGCGCCCCGGTGCCCCGGCGTCACCGGCGCTCCCCCACCGCCGGCCGGCCGGGCGCGGCGGCGCGCAGCTCGTCGCGGACGGCGGCGAGCGCCTCGATCGCCTCCCGCTTCATCGCCTCGCCGACCTCGTGATGGCTGAACCGGGCGCGCTGGAACAGCTCGGTGAGGCGGTCGGCCGCCGCCGCGCTGACGCGCAGCTCCACCAGGGCGCGGGCGAGGTACTCGAGCGGCGCCTCGGCCGGCGCGCGGGGCACGCCACTGGCGGCCAGGGTCTGCTCCATGCCGGCGTAGGCGGCGATCACCGCCCGGCGCGGGTCGCGCTCGTCCTCGAGCTCGGCCAGGGACCGCTCGACCAGCTCGGACAGTTCCCCGGCGAGCTGGGTGGGCAACGACCCGCCGCGCTGGTGGCGG
>DASUZB010000337.1:0-10033 GCA_036377075.1 Actinomycetes bacterium
TTCAACCGCTCGCTGGTGCTGCACCCGAGCGAGCGGATCCGCCTGGAGGTGCTGCCCGACAGCCCGGTGGTGGAGAGCATCGACGGCCGCGCCGTGTGCGAGCTGCCGCCGGGCGCGGTGGTCGAGGTGCGCCGCGGCGACCTCGACGCGCTGCTGGTCCGCGTCGGCGAGGCCGACTTCTACGGGCTGGTGCGCAGCAAGTTCCGCCTGGCCGACGCGGGCGGCGCCGGCCGCGAGCCGGCCGGCAGGTAGGCTGAACGTCCACTTCAGCTTGAAGGTCCCGGAGTATCCAGGCGGTGCCCTGTGGACGCCCGCGGGGTCTCTGGTGGCCCAGGTGGATAGAATCGCCGCGTGATGTTGGGCGAGCTTCACATTCGGGACCTCGGCGTGATCGACGATGCGCGGCTCGAGGTGGCCCCTGGCCTGAACGTGCTGACCGGCGAGACCGGCGCGGGGAAGACCATGGTGGTCGACGCGCTGTCGCTGCTGCTCGGCGAGCGCGCCGACGCTGGCGTGGTGCGGGTCGGCCGCCCGGCCGCGCTGGTCGAGGGGCGCGTGGCGGTCGAGCCCCGTGGCCAGGCGGCCGAGGCCCTGACCACGGCGGGCGTCGCCGACGAGGAGGGGGAGGTGGTGGTGGCTCGGCAGGTGATGGCCGGCGGCGGCAGCCGCGCCCAGCTGCAGGGGCGCATGGCCACCGTCGCCGCGGTCGCCGAGGTGATGCGGGCGCTGGTCGAGGTCCACGGCCAGCACGAGTTCCAGCGCCTGCTGCGCCCCGGCGTGCAGCTCGACCTGCTCGACCGCTTCGCCGGGCCGGGCGTGCTCAGCCTGCGGGAGGAGTTCGCGCAGGACTGGCAGCGGCTGCGCGCCGTCGCCGCGGAGCTCGAGGACCTCCGCGCCCGTGCCCTCGAGCGCGAGCGGGAGGCGGACCTGCTCCGCTACCAGCTCGGCGAGATCGACCAGGCCGAGGTCCGGGTGGGGGAGCTGGACGAGCTGGCCGCCGAGACCGAGCGGCTGGCCAACGCCGAGGCCCTGCGGGACGCCGCCCTGGCGGCCTGGCAGGCCCTCGCC
Source organism: Actinomycetes bacterium (assembly GCA_036377075.1). Classification (GTDB taxonomy): domain Bacteria; phylum Actinomycetota; class CALGFH01; order CALGFH01; family CALGFH01; genus DASUZB01. The sequence continues at coordinate 1,069 of DASUZB010000337.1, forward strand.
GGCGAGGACGAGTCCGGCGCCGCCACCGCGCTCGGCGCCGCGGCGCGGGCGCTGGCCGGGCCCGGCGGCCACGACGCCGCCCTCGGCGAGCTCGGCGGGCGCGCCGAGGCGCTGGCCGCCGAGGTGGGCGACCTCGCCTCCTCGCTGCGCGCCTACGCCGAGCGGGTGCTGGTCGACCCCGAGCGCCTCGGCGTGGTGCAGGCGCGCAGCGCCCTGCTGCGCGACCTCGAGCGCAAGTACGGCGACGACGAGGCGGCCGTGCTCGCCTTCGCCGGGCGTGGCCGCGCCCGCCTGGCCGAGCTGGAGGGCGGGACGGTCCGCTCCGAGGAGCTGGAGGCCGAGCAGGCAGCCCTGCGCCGCCGCCTCGCCGAGCTCGGCGCGACCCTCTCGGCCGAGCGCGGCGCCGCCGCGGCACGCCTCGCCAGCGCGGTCCAGGTCGAGCTCGCCGACCTGGCCATGCCCCACGCCCGCGTCCTGGTGGCGCTGACCCAGGAGGCGGCGAGGGACGACGACCCGACCGGCCTCGAGCTCGACGGGCGCCGCCTCGCCGGTGCCGCCAACGGGCTGGACCACTTCGAGATGCTGCTCTCGGCCAACCCCGGCAACGCGCCGCGCCCGCTCGCCCGGGCGGCCTCCGGCGGCGAGCTGTCGCGGGTGATGCTCGCCCTGCGGGTCGTGCTCGCCGGCATCGACAAGACCCCCACGCTGGTGTTCGACGAGGTCGACGCGGGCGTCGGCGGGCGCACCGCCGCGGCGGTGGGCCGCCGGCTGGCGCAGCTGGCCCGCCACCACCAGGTCCTGGTCGTCACCCACCTGCCGCAGATCGCCGCGTTCGCCGACCGCCACTTCGCGGTCGAGAAGCACGCCGGCCAGGACGCCACCCACACCGAGGTGCACGCGCTCGACGGGGCCGGGCGGGTGACCGAGCTGTCGCGCATGCTGGCCGGCATGGAAGGGTCGGGCCTGGCCCAGGCGCACGCCGAGGAGCTGCTGGCGGCGGCGTCGGCGGTCAAGGGCTCCGACTCCGACCGGCTCGCCCGCAGCCGCGCCGGCGGCGACCAGGAGCACCCATGAGGCTGATGCCGCTGCGCCGCCAGCAGCCAGACCCCGGCCCCGCCGACCTGGTCGGAACGGTGCGCAAGGACAAGCGCACCAAGAACCTGGTCAAGCGGCTGCGGCAGGGCGAGGTCGCGGTGATCGACCACCTCGACATCGACCGGGTCGCGGCCGAGGCGCTGGTCGAGTGCCGGCCGGCGGCGGTGGTCAACGTCGCCAGCAGCATCTCGGGGGACTACCCCAACGCCGGCCCGATGGTGCTGGTGGAGGCCGGGGTGCCGCTGCTCGACGCCGCCGGCGAGGACGCCTTCGACTTCCTGCGCGAGGGCGACCAGGTGCGCATCGACCCCGACGGGGCCGTCTGGCACGGCGAGCGCCAGGTCGCCGAGGGAGAGTGGCTGCGCCCCGAGGACGTGCGCAAGCGCATCGACGCGGCCAAGGAGAACCTGGCCAGCGCGCTCGAGGACTTCACCCTGAACACGCTGTCCTACATCCGCCGTGACCGCGACCTGCTGCTCGAAGGCATGCAGATCCCGGCGCTGAAGACCACCATGCGCGACCGGCACGTGCTGGTGGTGGTCCGTGGCCACGACTACAAGAAGGACCTGAGCATCCTGCGTGGCTACATCCGCGAGTTCCGCCCGGTGCTGATCGGCGTCGACGGCGGCGCCGACGCGCTGCTGGAGGCGGGGCTGAAGCCGGACGTGATCCTCGGCGACATGGACTCGGTCACCAGCGAGGCGCTGACCTGTGGCGCGGAGGTGGTGGTGCACGCCTACCCCGACGGGCGCGCCCCGGGCAAGGAGCGCGTCGAGGCCCTCGGCATCGACCCGCACGTCTTCCCCGGCGCCGGGACCAGCGAGGACATGGCGATGCTGCTGGCCTACGAGGCGGACTGCGACCTGATCGTCGCCGTCGGCAGCCACGCCAGCCTGGTCGAGTTCCTCGACAAGAAGCGCCCGGGCATGGCCTCGACCTTCCTGGTCCGCCTCAAGGTCGGCGCCAAGCTGGTGGACGCCAAGGGCGTCAACCGGCTCTACCGGCAGGGCGTGCGCCGCAGCGACCTGGTGCTGCTGGTGGTCGCCGCCCTGGTCGCGATGCTCGCCATCTCGCTCGTCTCCGAGCCGGTGCGCCTGGTCTGGCAGCAGACCTTCGAGCTGTTGAAGAGCTTCATCTACCGGCTCATCTCGTTCTTCTGACCCGGGGCGGCCCGCGCCCGCCCGCCGGAGGTGCGTCCAGTGATCAACCTGCGCTACCACATCGTCTCGCTGGTCGCGGTCTTCCTGGCCCTGGCCATCGGGGTGGTGGTGGGCTCGACCGCGCTCAAGGAGGGGACCGTCTCGGTGCTGCGCGCCACCTCCAACAGGCTCATCAGCGAGAGCGAGGCCGCGCGCGCCAAGAACCGGGACCTCGAGGGCGAGGTCGCCGGGTACCGGGAGTTCGGCACCGCCATCCTCCCCAGCCTGGTGCGCGACCGGCTCAAGAACCAGGCGGTGGTGGTGCTCGACACCGACCGGGTCGACGACAAGACCCGCAAGCCGGTCGAGGACGCCATCAAGGCGGCAGGCGGCAGCGTGGAGGGGCGCGTCACCTTCGCCTCCGACCGGCTGAGCCTCGCGGCCGAGGGGGACCGCACCGCCCTCGGCGCCCTGCTCCAGACCGACCAGACAAACCCGGAGGCGCTGCGCCAGGAACTGGTCGCCAAGCTCGCCGAGCGGCTCACCACCCCGGCGCGGCTGCCGCCGGGCGGCGTCGCCAGGTCCAGGGACGCGATCACCGGGCTGCAGCAGGCGAAGTTCCTCGCCGACCTGCGGGCCGACAAGTCGGTGCAGAACGGCACGGTGCCGTTCCCCCGGGCAGGGTCGACGTTCGTGATCATCGGCCCGACCGACAACCCGACCCTGCTGGACCCGAAGCTGTTCCTGGTCCCGCTCGCCCAGCGGCTCTCGGGCCGGGGCAGCACCTCGGTGGTGGGGGTGGAGGCGTCGGCGCCCGGCGCGCCCTCGTGGGTGGAGGTGCTGCGCGACGACCAGGACCTCACCGACCGGGTCTCCACGGTCGACGACGTCGACCGGGTGCCCGGCCAGTTCGCCCTGGTCGAGGCGCTGGCGCGGAGCCTGCGCAGCGAGCCGACCGGCCAGTACGGCTTCAAGAGCGGCGCCACCGGCCTGCTGCCCGAAGGCGTGGCCGCGTGAGCCGCGGGGCCACGAAAGGCGCACCCCAGGACGACCGCGGCGCCCGCCGGGGGGTCGACGCCCTCGCCCTGGTGCCCGCGCACAACGAGGCCGACCGGGTGGGCGCGACGGTGGCCGCCCTGCGGGCGTTGCCCGGCGTGGCCGAGGTGCTGGTCGTCAGCGACGGCTCGACCGACGCCACCGCCGCCGTCGCGCTCGAGGCGGGGGCGCACTGCCTCGACCTGCCGCGCAACATCGGCAAGGGCGGGGCGCTCAACGCCGGCCTCGCCGCGCTCACCGGCCGGGTGGCCGAGGCCCTCAGCCCGGAGCCGGTGGCGCTGCTGCTGGCCGACGCCGACCTCGGCGACAGCGCCGCCCGGCTGGACGCGCTGCTCGCCCCGGTGCTGGCCGACAAGGCCGACCTGGTGATCGCCGACCTGCCGCCGCAGCCCGGCGCGAAGGGCTTCGGGGTGGCGATCGGCATGGCCCGCTGGGGCCTGCAGCGCATCGGCGGGCAGACGCTCGCCGAGCCGCTCTGCGGCCAGCGGGCGGTGCGCTGGTCGGCGCTGTCCCCGCTGGTGCCGTTCGCGCCAGGGTTCGGCGTCGAGGTGGCGATGACGCTCGACGCCTGGGCGGGCGGCCTCCGCGTGGTCGAGGTGCCGCTGGAGCTGCGCCACCGCCCCACCGGGCGCACCGTCGGCGGGATCGTCCACCGCGGCCGCCAGGCCGGGTCGATCGCCCGCGAGCTCCTCCGCCACCGGGTCTGGAGCCCCCCGGCCGGCGCCTCGGCCGAGGAGGGGGAGTAGCGTGGGCCTCCGGGCGCTGCCGGTCGCCCTCGCCGGCGTGGTGGTCGGCTGGGGGGTCGGGACCTGGGCCACGCCGCAGCTGCTCGCCGCGCTCTCCGGGTCGAGCCTCGCGCGGGTGAACTACCGCAAGCGGGTGCTGGTGGCCGGGCTCGGGCTGGTGCTCCCGCTCGGGCTGCTCGTCTGGGTGGCGCCCCTGGCCGTGGCCGGCAGGTTCTTCTGGCGCCGGGCGGTGCAGCTCGACGTCGCCGTCACCGGCCCGGCGCTCGCGGTGGTGCTGGCCGCGCTCGCCTTCGGCCTGCTGGGGATGCTCGACGACCTGGTCGAGGACGCCGGGGTGCGGGGCTTCAAGGGCCACCTGCGGGCGCTCGCCGCCGGGCGCCTCACCGGCGGCGGCGCCAAGCTCCTCGGCGGCCTGCTGGCCGCCCTGGTCACGGCGACCCTGGCGGTCGGCGGCGAGTGGTGGCAGGTGCTGCTCGGCGCGGTGGTGATCGCCTCCGCCGCCAACGTCGCCAACCTCTTGGACCTGCGGCCCGGCCGGGCCGCCAAGGTGTTCCTGCCGCTGTGGCTGCTCGGCTGCCTGCTGGACCCGACCGGCGGCGCCTGGTCGGCGGGGATGGCCGGGGCGGCGCTGGCGAGCCTCCCCTACGACCTCCGCGAGGAGGGGATGCTCGGCGACTGCGGCGCCAACGCGCTCGGCGCCGTGGTCGGCACGCTGCTGGCCACCGGGCCGGTGTGGCTGCTGGCGGCGGCCGCGGTCGTCCTGGTCGCCCTGCAGCTCGCCAGCGAGCGCGTCTCCTTCACCACGGTGATCGAGGGCAACCGCGTGCTCCGCACCCTCGACGACCTGGGCCGCCGCCGCGAGGTCGGCTGAGCGGCCGCCCACGTTGCCGCGCCGGCACGTGCGGGAGGGTCCGTGCGGCGTGCTATTGTGGCGTCCCGAGGACCCGCAGCCGGCCGGGTAGGAACGTGAGCGGCCCCGGCCCTCCTCCATGGGTCCAAAGGGGGTTCACCGACCTTGGCGAAGCACATCTTCGTGACCGGTGGCGTCGCGTCGTCGCTGGGCAAAGGTCTCACCGCAGCATCCCTCGGGCGCCTGCTCAAGTCCCGTGGCCTGCGGGTCACGATGCAGAAGCTCGACCCGTACATCAACGTCGACCCGGGCACCATGAACCCGTTCCAGCACGGCGAGGTGTTCGTCACCGACGACGGCTGCGAGACCGACCTCGACCTCGGGCACTACGAGCGGTTCATCGACGAAAACCTGCACCGGGACTCCAACGTCACCACCGGCGCGATCTACCAGACGGTGATCGCCGCCGAGCGCCGCGGCGAGTTCCTCGGCGACACCGTCCAGGTCATCCCGCACATCACCAACGAGATCAAGGCACGCATCCTGCGCGTGGCCGAGGACGCCGACGTGGTCGTCACCGAGGTCGGCGGCACCGTCGGCGACATCGAGTCGCTGCCGTTCCTCGAGGCGATCCGCCAGCTGCGCCACGACGTCGGCCGCGACAACGTGTTCTTCTGCCACGTCTCGCTGGTCCCCTACATCGCGCCGTCGGGCGAGCTGAAGACCAAGCCGACCCAGCACTCCGTGCGCGAGCTGCGCTCCCTCGGCATCCAGCCCGACGCGATCGTCTGCCGCACCGACCGGCCGATCGACGAGAACCTCAAGCACAAGATCTCGATGCTCTCCGACGTCGACATGGAGGGCATCATCAGCGCCCCCGACGCCAGCTCGATCTACGAGATCCCGCTGGTGCTCCACTCCGAGGGCCTCGACGACTACCTGGTCCGCCACCTGCGCCTGGAGTCCAGCGGCGGCGAGCCCGACCTGGCCGAGTGGGAGGCCATGGTCGAGCGCATCCGCGACCCGCGCCGCACCGTGCGCATCGCGCTGGTGGGCAAGTACATCAACCTGCCCGACGCGTACCTGTCGGTGACCCAGGCGCTGGCCCACGCCGGCTTCCACCACGGCGTGGACGTCGAGGTCGTCTGGGTGGCCTCGGGCGACCTGGAGGAGAACGGCGTCGGCAGCCTGCTGGCGACGGTCGACGGCGTGCTGGTGCCCGGAGGGTTCGGGGTCCGCGGCGTGGAGGGCAAGGTCGAGGCGGTGCGCTTCGCGCGCGAGCGCGGGATCCCGTTCCTGGGTATCTGCCTCGGGCTGCAGTGCGCCGTGGTGGAGATCGCCAGGAACATGGCCGGGCTGGAGGGCGCCAACTCGAGCGAGTTCGACCCCCAGACGCCCTACCCGGTGATCGACCTGCTGCCCGACCAGCGTGACGTCGCCGACATGGGCGGCACCATGCGGCTCGGCCTCGACCCGGCGCGGCTGCTCAAGGGCAGCCTCGCCGAGCGGGCCTACGACGACGGGCTGGTGTTCGAGCGCCACCGTCACCGCTACGAGGTCAACAACCGCTTCCGCCGCCGGCTCGAGGACGCCGGGCTGGTCGTCTCCGGGACCTCCCCGGACGGCCGCCTGGTCGAGATCATCGAGCTCCGCGACCACCCGTGGTTCGTGGCCGGCCAGTTCCACCCGGAGTTCCGCTCCCGGCCGACCCGGCCGCACCCGCTGTTCCGCGACTTCGTCGGCGCGGCGACCGCCTTGGCCGACCGCCGCGACGCCGAGGGCCGGCAAGCCGACGGCCGCGGACCGCTGCCCGCCGCCGACGAGGACGTGGGCGCGCCTCGCAACGGCGCGGCGGCCGGCCCGCGGAACGGGGAACCGCTCGAGGTCGACCTGTCCGACGGCGAGGGGGCGTCGGTGCTGGCCGGGCGGGGCAGGTCGCAGCCTGGCGACGCCGAGCCTCGGTGACGGGCGCGACCGGGTCCGGGTCGTTCCGCGTCACCGGCACCGAGCGGCCCTTCGTCGGCAGCCTGGTCCAGGTCAGGGTCGACCGCATCACCGATCCGGACGGGCGCGTGAACGAGCGCGAGGTGGTGGAGCACCCCGGGGCCGTCGCCGCGCTCGCGGTCGACTCCGAAGGTCGCATCCTCCTGGTCGACCAGTGGCGCCACGCCACCGGCGGGCGCGTGGTCGAGGTGGTCGCCGGCAAGTACGACGTGGCCGGCGAGGCGGTCACCGACGCCCTGCGGCGCGAGCTGGCCGAGGAGCTGCGGGTCGAGGGCGGCAGCCTCACCTGGCTCGCGACCTTCTACACCACGCCGGGCTGGAGCGACGAGGTGGTCGACCTCTACCTGGCCGAGGGCGTGCGGCCGATCGAGGGCGAGGCGCCGGCGGGTGACTGGGAGGAGGCCGGCATCGAGGTGGTCGCGCTCGACTACGACCGGGCCGTCGAGCTGGCCACGCGCAGCTCGCCGGGCGACGCCAAGACGCTGGTCGCGCTCGGCCTCTACGGCCTCGTGCGCGCCGGGCGCTGGCGGCCCGATCCGGCCGGGGCGCCGCCGCCCGACGCCCCGGCACGCCGTGCCGCCCGCCGCGGCGCCGGGGGTGGTCGTGTCTCGTAGACTGGATGCCAGGAACCGGCCGGTGGCCACGGCGCGCCCACTCGGGCGCCGACGCCCGGCCGGCTCCCTGGGCCAACGGGGGCCCGGCAGACGGGTGGTGGCGCGTGGCAGCGCTCGGTCCGCGTGCCGCCACAGGAAGGGGCACGCACCATGGACGTAGGCATTCCGCGCGAGCTGAAGGACCACGAGTACCGGGTCGCGATCACGCCCGCGGGCGTGCGCGCGCTGCGCGACGCCGAGCACCGGGTGCTGGTCGAGCGCGGCGCCGGCGAGGGCAGCTCGATCCGCGACGCCGAGTTCGAGCGGGCCGGGGCCACCGTGCTCGACTCCGCCGACGAGGTCTGGGGCGAGGCGGACCTCATCCTGAAGGTGAAGGAACCGATCGCCGAGGAGTTCCCGCGCCTGCGCGCCGACCAGGTGCTGTTCACCTACCTCCACCTGGCGGCCACCCGCGAGCTCACCGAGGCGCTGTGCAAGTCGGGCACGACCGCGGTCGCCTACGAGACGGTCGAGCTACCCGACGGGCGGCTGCCGCTGCTCGCCCCGATGAGCGAGGTCGCCGGCCGCATGGCCCCCCAGGTCGGCGCCCACCTGCTGGAGCGCGAGTCGGGCGGGCGCGGCGTGCTGATGGGCGGGGTCAGTGGCGTCGCCCCGGCCAGGGTGCTGGTGCTCGGGGCGGGCATGGCCGGCCAGAACGCCGCCTGGATCGCCCAGGGCATGGAGGCGGAGGTCATCATGCTCGACACCAACATCGACAAGCTGCGCTACGTCGACTCGATCCACAAGGGCCGCATCCTCACGTTGATGTCGAACCGGCAGACGATCGAGGACCTGGGGGTCACCGCCGACATGGTGATCGGCTCGGTGCTGATCCCCGGCGCCAAGGCGCCGCGGCTGGTCTCGCGCCAGGTGGTCGAGGCGATGAAGACCGGCGCGGTGCTGGTCGACATCTCCATCGACCAGGGTGGCTGCTTCGAGACCAGCCACGTCACCACCCACTCCGACCCGACCTACGTGGTGGCGGGGGTGGTGCACTACTGCGTCGGCAACATGCCGGGCGCCGTGCCCCACACCTCCACCTACGCCCTCACCAACGTGACCCTGCCGTACGCCCTGCGGCTCGCCTCCAGCGGCGTCGAGCAGGCCGTGCGCGAGGACCCGCCGCTGGCCAAGGGCGTCAACGTCTGGCGCGGCGAACTGGTCTACGAGCAGGTGGCCGCGGCCCACCAGCTCGATTGGCGGCCGCTCGAGAAGGTCATGGGCGGCAACGGCCTGCCCGGCTGAGCCGCCGTGGCCGGGCCGACGCCGGGGCAGACCGCGCCGCCGAGCGCGGCGGCCGCCGCCGCGGTGCGGCGCTACCTCGACTACCTCGCGGTCGAGCGCGGCCTGGCCGCCAACACCCTCGCCGCCTACCGCCGCGACCTGCGCCGCTACACCGGCTGGCTGGCCGCCGCCGGGATC
>DASUZB010000338.1:0-45218 GCA_036377075.1 Actinomycetes bacterium
CTGACCTGCCGAGCGATCTGGCGCTGACGCCCGGTCACGGGGTCGAGGCCGGCGTAGACGATCACTTGGTAGCCGCCACGGCGGGCGCGGATCGTCACGGTCGGACTCCTGCTCGATGCGCGATTTCTGGTGAATCGTTGACCGCATCGTTGACCGAAGGCAAGCAAAGCAAACAGCCCAGGTGCTCTGACCTGGGCTGTTGGTGCGCGCCGCGAGGGATTCGAACCCCCAACCGCCAGATCCGTAGTCTGGTGCTCTATCCGTTGAGCTAGCGGCGCAGAGCGGAGGCAGTGCGATTCGAACGCACGATGGGGGTTTAACCCCAAACCCGCTTAGCAGGCGGGCGCCATAGACCAGACTAGGCGATGCCTCCACGTCCGTACAACCTGCTCCCCCGCTGGCCCGGGGCGCCAGGCTGCCACATTGTAGGCAGGTCCGTGGGCGAGGCCCAAGTGTGTTGGCGCGTGTGGACGACGGCGCGGCTCCACCCGTACCGTTCGGGCGTCGAGCAGGGCGACCAGGTGGGAGGAGGTCGTGGCGGAGGACCCGTCGGAGCTCGCCTCGGGGACGCCGCGGCGGCGGCTGGGGAACTTCCGGACCCCGGAGCTGGCGGCGCGGGTGCGGGAGGTGCTGGCCGAGGCGGGTATCCCGTCGAGCGACCGGCCGGATCCAGAGCGGCCCGAGCGCTGGGGGCGCTGGCTGGACTGGCTGGTCCACATGACGGGGGCGAAGGGGAACCGGGTCTGGGTGCCGCGGGCACGCTTTCGCGAGGCGGTGCGCGCCCTGGACCGGGCCAGGCGACGAGGAGACTGACCATGAGCGGGCTGGCCAGGACGGTGTTCTTGGCGGTCATGTTCGCCGCGGGAGCGGCGATGGTGGCGGCGACCACGCTGTCGGCGGTGCAGACCTTGGTGGTGCCGAGGGCGACCCCGATGCGGCTCACCCGCTGGGTGTTCCGGACCGTGCGGGCGCTGTTCAACCTCCGCAGCACGCGCGCCAAGGACTACGCCGCGATGGACCGCGCCATGGCGCTGTACTCGCCGATCAGCCTGCTCATCCTGGTGGTCGCCTGGCTGGTGATCATCGGCGCCGGCTACGTGCTGATGTTCTTCGCGCTCGGCGTCCACCCGCTGCGCCAGACCTTCATCCTCAGCGGGTCGTCGCTGTTCACGCTGGGCTTCGCGGTCCCCAAGGACCTGCCGACGACCGCCCTGGCGTTCTCGGAGGCGACCTTCGGCATCGGCATGATCGCCCTGCTGCTCAGCTACCTGCCCTCGATGTACACCTCGTTCTCGCGCCGCGAGGCGGCGGTGGCCGGGCTGGACGTGCGCGCGGGGTCGCCGCCGTCGGCGGCCGAGCTGCTGATCCGCTACCACCGCATCGAGGGCCTCGACCGCCGCCTGGACGAGGTCTGGGAGGCATGGGAGAACTGGTTCACCGACATCGAGGAGACCCACACCTCGATCCCGGCGATCGTGTTCTTCCGTTCTCCCGACCCGTCACGCTCCTGGGTGACCGCCGCCGGCGCGATCCTCGACGCCGCCTCCATCACCGCCTCCGCGATCGACCGGTCGGGGCAGGTCGAGGCGCAGCTCTGCATCCGTGCCGGCTACATCGCCCTGCGCAAGATCGCAGACTTCTTCGGCATCCCGTACCACCCGGACCCGCACTGGCCCGACCAGACCATCTCGATCGACAGGAGCGAGTTCGAGGAGGTCTACGACCAGCTCAAGGAGGAGGGCTTGCCGGTCAAGCCGGACCGGGAGCAGGCCTGGGTGGACTTCGCCGGCTGGCGGGTGAACTACGACGCCGTCGTGCTCGCCCTGGCCGCCTTGACGGTCGCCCCACCTGCCAAGTGGTCGTCGGACCGGTCGCTCATCTCCCCCCCGCTGGCGCCCCTCCTCCACAGGCGCAGGAGCAGGCTCTGACACCCGGTCGATGCCTGGACCTGGACGGCTGACGGCCCCGGGCGCGCGCCCGGGGCCGGCTTACCTGGAGGGTCAGGGCCGGATCTGCTGCAGCCGGCTGGCCGCGAGCTGGGCCTTGGTGCTGGTGGCTGCGACCGCCGTCGCGGTCGGGACGGGCTGCGGCAGCGGCTGGCAGATCGCGTCAGGACGGTTGCCGGGCTGGCGCGGCGGGAGCTTCCCGGTCGAACTATGCGTGCACGATGTCGCAGGACAGACCCTCGTCCGGCCTCAGGCCTGCAAGAACCGGATGAGTCCCTCCATGTACGTCGACTGGTCGTCGTACATGGCCATGTGACTGCCGTTCGGGCAGTGCAGGTACGTTCCTTGCTGCACGGCACCCGCCATCCACTCCATGTGCGACGGGTCCATCGTGTCGTACTCAGCGCCGATCACCAGGGTGGGCACCTCGATGCTGGCGAGGTCGGCCGTACGGTCCCACTTCTCCAACTTGCCCGACGCTCCCAGTTCGCTCGGGCCTTGCAAGGGAACGTAGATCGCGCGGTTGATGTGGTCGAACGCCCGCGTCACCGGATCCGGCCATTGATCCGACGGCCTCCGGAGGACGTGGTCGACGTAGTGGTGTTCCATGAGAAGTTCCTCGTACCGCGGGTCCTCCGTCTCCCCGCTCGCCTCGAGGCGCTTGATCTCCTCGAGGGCCGTCTGGTCCATCGATGGCATGAGGACGTCTTGGGCGTACCGGTTGTACGCGGGCACGCTCGCCATCATGTTCGAGACGACGAGTCCCTTGAGGTGTTGCTGATAGCGCAGCGCGAACTCGATCGCGAGGATGCCGCCCCAGGAATGTCCGAGCAGGAAGAAGTTGCCTCGATCCAACCCTAGAGCCCGGCGGACCTGCTCGACTTCGTCGACGAAACGATCGAGCTCCCACAGGTCCGGCTCGTCGGGCTGGTCGCTGTACGACGAGCCCAGCTGGTCGTAGTAGTAGTACTCGACACCCGCCGCCGGCAGGTAGCTGTCGAAGGCCTCGAAGTACTCGTGCGTCGCGCCAGGCCCGCCGTGCAACAGGAGCAGTTTCGCGTGAGCGTTGTTACCGATGCGTTTGGTCCAGACCCGGAAGACGCCCTTTGGTGTCTCGACCGGAATGAGCTTGACGCCGCCGCTCAGCACGTCGTCCCTTCCGGTGGAGTCGAAATAGCTCGAGTCGATCGGCAATCGTCTCGCCCCTTCGCGACCGAGGGTTCGGCCATTGGTGTCGGGCGGGGAGCCCAGACGGACCCAACGCTGTCCAACTCATCAAGAGCGCTGGTAGACGACGCGGAGGAAGTGGGATTCGAACCCACGGGACCCTCTCGGGTCCGGCGACTTTCAAGGTCGCTGCCTTCGACCGCTCGGCCACTCCTCCGACGGCAGTCTACTCAGCGGGGCGTGACCGGCGGACGGCGTATGGAGGACCTGCTCAGACGCGGATGGTGACCTGCTTGGGGCGGCCGAGGGCCATGTCGATGGCGGCCTGCTCCTCGTCGGAGAGGGTGTGGGTGGACTGGCCGCCCTTGACCTCCTTGGCGTAGGAGCGGGTCTCGGCACGGCCGTTGATGGCGGACAGCACGACGCCGTCACCGGCCTCGTCGAGCAGGGCGACCGAGTAGGAGAGCTGGCCGCCCATGTCGGGGAAGGCGTCGTAGCGGGCGAAACCGACCGTGCGGATCAGGCCGGACATGCGCTGGCGGTACTCGGCGGACTGGCGGCCGAACTGGTCGACCCGTCCGCTGAGCCGTTCGACGGCGGCGAGGTGCCTGGTCACGGCCGCCAGCAGGTCCTCGTTCCTGCCCCCTCCACCGAGCAGGCGGGCGTAGGTGCGGCGGATCCCGCGCAGGCGCAGGGCCAGCATGACGACGCTGAGGGCCAGCACGAGGGACACCCCAAGCGTGACGACGACCAGGACGGTCAGGTTGTCGACGGACAGCTCGGGCACGGCTGGCAGACCTCCTGGGGAAGGGGAGACGGAAACGACAGGAACGAGCGGACCGAGTGCGATTGTACTAGGAGGGCGAGCGAACTCCGAATCCCCATCCCGCCCACGCGCCGGACGGGTCGGGCACGATTATGCCAAGCTCTGCACGCCCTACCGGCCGACCGCGGCCGTTCCGCTCATGACCACGACCACCTCCTTCGCCTACTTCGACTGCTTCGCGGGCATCTCCGGCGACATGGCCCTCGGGGCGCTGCTCGACGCGGGCGGCGACCTGGACGCGCTCCGGACCGGGCTGCGCGGTCTCGACCTCGACCCGTTCGAGCTGGACGTCTCCACGGTCGAGCGCGGCGGCATCGGCGCCACCCGGGTCGAGGTCCGCACGGGCCCGCCCGGAGCCTCCCGCAACTGGGGTGACGTCCGCTCGCTGCTGGGAGCGGCCACGCTGCCCGAGGCGGTGCGGGCGCGCGCCCTCGCCACCTTCGAGCGGCTGGCCGCGGCCGAGGGGCGGGTCCACCGGGTGGCACCCGACCAGGTCCACTTCCACGAGGTGGGGGCGGTCGACGCGCTGGTCGACGTCGTCGGCACCGCGCTGCTCCTCCACGACCTGGGCGTCGAGGAGGCCTGGGCCTCGCCGGTCGCCACCGGCGGCGGCCGCACCCGCGGCGCCCACGGGCCGCTGCCGGTGCCGGCGCCGGCGGTCCTGGAGCTGCTGCGCGGCGCGCCGCTGCACGGCGGCGGGGTGCCGGTCGAGCTGACCACGCCGACCGGGGCGGCGATCCTCGCCGCCAGCGTCGCCACCTTCGCGGAGCTGCCGCCGCTGCGGGTGGCGCGGGTGGGCTACGGGGCCGGCGCCCGCCAGCTCGACGAGCTGCCCAACCTGCTGCGGGTGATCCTCGGCGAGCGGCTCCGCGACGGGGGCGGCGCCGGGGACGGCGGCCTGGTGCTCGAGGCGAACCTCGACGACATGCTCCCTGAGCTGGTGCCGTGGGTGATGGAGCGGCTGTTCGCGGCCGGCGCGGCCGACGTCTGGCTGACCCCGGTGCAGATGAAGAAGGGCCGGCCCGGCATCACCCTCTCGGCCCTGTGCCCGCCCGGGAGCGACGGCGCCGTGCGCGCGGTCCTGTGGCGGGAGACGTCCACCCTCGGCGTCCGCGGGGTGCCGGTGCGCAAGTGGATGCTGGAGCGGCGCACGGTCGAGGTCGCCCTGCTCGGGGCCAAGGTGCGGGTGAAGCTCGGGCTCGAGGGCGGCTCGGTGGTCAACGTCGCCCCCGAGTTCGCAGACTGCGCCCGGCTCGCCGACCAGTCCGGCCGGCCGCTCAAGGAGGTCATGGCCCGTGCCCAGGCCGCCGCCCTGGCCGAGCTGGACGCCAGGTCGGCACCCCTCGGCGGGCCAGGCACCGCAGACGAGGACGTCGCGCCGGAGCCTACCGACCCACCAGTCAACGCGGATGACGCCAGCGCCGAGCCGCCAGACCCTCCCTGAGCGGCCTGCCTGAGGTTCTCACCAACCCCGTTGCTACGGGCATTCCCGCCTTCGTCTTACAGTCTGCCAATGGCGGACGAGGAATCCGCGCGCGGCGATGAGTTGGTACCAGGTGGTCACCTGCGTGCGACGCATGACGACCGCCACCGCGTGGTCGAGATGCTGAGGGTTGCCACCGGCGATGGCCGGCTGACCTTGGAGGAGCTCGACGAGCGGGTGGGTGCCGCCCTGACGGCACGCACCTACGGCGAGCTGGCGGCGTTGGTCTCGGACCTGCCGGCCGCCCCGGAATTGCCGATGGGCGCGGCCGGGGCGAAGCCGAAGGACGAGGTGCGCATCGACTGCCACAGCGGCAGCACGCAGCGTGACGGCCCGTGGATGGTGCCCCGGCGCATGGAGGTACGGGTCACGGCCGGCAGCGTGACGCTGGACTTCACCGAGGCGGTCATCTCGTGGCCGTCGCTGCAGCTCGACGTGGTGGTCCGTGCCGGGAGCCTGAAGCTGGTCACTAAGCCCGGCATTCTGGTGATCACCGACGACCTGGCAATCCGGAGCAGCAGCGTGAAGGTGCGTGCGCCATGGGACCCTGCTGCGCCGGTCAGGTTCCGGATCGACGCGGCCGGCACGGTCGCCAGCGGCAGTTTCAAGGCGCACCCGCGACGCCGGACGTTGTGGCAGCGGCTGCGGCGGCGCCCCCTCCCCTCAGGAGGCCGGCGCCGCCCTCCTCGTTGATCAGTTGACCTGGGCGGCCTGGTGGCTGGGGGTGTAGACCCACGGGTCGTGCAGCTCGACCAGGCGCAGGCGCTCCATGAAGCTGCGCACCATGCCGAGTTGCACGGCCGACTCGATCGGCATGGCCCGCTCGGCGGCGCGCACGGCGCGCTCGGAGACGAACGAGGCGACCTCGGTGAAGTAGCGGTGGCCGCCCTCGTGCTCGCCGACCACCACCTCGAGGAGGTGGGGCTGGCGCTGCAGCCCCCGGTCGATCTCCGCCTGCAGCGCGGCCAGGCGCAGCGGGTCGGCGACCCGGCCCTGCAGCACCCGCACGAAGCCGGCGCGTGCCGGGCTGCCCGCCTTCGGCGTGCGGACCACCGGGCACTGGTCGAGCCGGACCGGGCCGATCAGGTGCTGCTTGACCGCGGCGCGCCAGGCGGTCACCTGTGGCCGCGCGTCGTTGGCGCGCGCCGCGGCCTCCGACGCGAAGCGGAGCACGGTGACGAAGGTGCGGTCGTCGCCGACGCCGGCGGTGAGGCCGAGCCAGCCGGGAGCGTCGGCACCCAGCTCCGCGTGCCAGCGCTCGACCTCCCTGCGGACGCCGGCCTCGTCGGCGACCCTTCCCTGCAGGATCTGGATGAACATCGTCCCCCCCTTGGCCCGATTGTCCGGCTCAAGCATCTCACAGGCCCGCCCGTGCGGCGCACGCCAGCTCTGCTGGGGATGGGTCAGGCGCGGTACGTAGGCGCCGGAGGCCCGGCCGTCAGCGGGCGGCGGGCTCGCTGCCGGCCGGGGAGGTCGGCCGGGAGGCCTTGGCCTCGCGGCGCATGCGCAGGGCGATCACGGTGATGGCGACCGCGAACGCCACCGAGATCACCGCCAGCACGCTGTGCACCACCTTGAAAGGGGTGTCGTGGGCGGGGTCGCGGAGGATGTTCCAGATCCGGGTCAGCCACACGTAGAACGTCCACGCAGCCGCGGCGAGCAGGACGTTGGCGCGCGCGGGGGTGCTCCTCATAGGACGAGGCTAGCACCACTGTCGCGCGTCGTCGCCGAGTCCCCGGTCGCCTTGCCTGCGGGGCATCCCGGCCCATGCTAGCCCAGCGCGCCGCGGTTGGTGCGTCCCGTGGCGGCAGTCAGGTCGGCAGGCCGAGGGTGCGGGCGATGTTGGTCTTGAGGATCTCGCTGGTGCCCTCGTACAGGCGCATGCCGCGCACGAAGCGGGCGTAGCGCTCGATGCCCATCTCGGTCATGTAGCCGTTGCCGCCGAACACCTGGATGGCCCGGTCGGCGACGCGGCCGACCATCTCGGTGGCGACGTACTTGGCCATGGCGGCCTCCTGGCGGCCGTCGGCGCCGCGGTCGATCGCGTCGGCCATCTCGTAGACCAGCAGCCGTGCCTGGGTCAGCTCGGCCAGCGAGTCCACCACCATGCCCTGCACGTACTGGTTGGCGCCGATCTTGCGGCCGAACGCCTCGCGCACCTTCGCGTACTCGAGCATGCGGTCGTAGAGGTGCTGGGCGGTCCCCAGCGCCATCGCGGCGATCGAGATGCGGCCGCCGTTGATCCACTTCATCGCCGAGTAGAAGCCGTAGCCCTCCTTGCCCAGCACGGCGTCCTCGCCCACGTGGCAGTCGGTGAAGACCAGCTCGGCCTGGTTGTTGTCGTACATGGTGCGCTGGCGGCGGCCGACCTCGAAGCCGGGGGTGTCGGCGTCGACCAGGAAGCAGGTGATGCCGCCCTTGGCGCCGAGGCCGGGCTCGGTGACGGCGAACAGGATCACGTAGTCGGCGTCGGCGCCGTGGGTGATGAAGTGCTTGCGGCCGTTGATCACCCAGCCGCCGTCGCGCCGCTCCGCGCGGGTGCGGATGCGGGTCGCGTCGGAGCCGGCGTCGGGCTCGCTGAGCGCGAAACAGGCCTCGCGCTCGGCCCGCATGGTGGGGAAGAGGTAGCGCTCCTGCTGCTCGGGCGTGCCGTCGAGCAGGATGGGGGTCGGGCCCTCGACGCTGGGGAGGATGCTGCCGACGTTGGCGAGCAGCAGGCCGTGGCGGTGGCACTCGTCGACGCAGGCGGCCATGCCGAGGTAGCCGACCCCGCCGCCGCCGCAGGACTCCGGCATGAACAGGGTGTAGAAGCCCTCGGCGGCGGAGCGCTTGCGCAGCGCGCGGCGCTCCTCCTCGAAGGCCTCGAAGGTCCCCGTCTCGGTGATCTCCTGCGCGTACAGGGCCTCCTTGGGGGCCACCTCGCGCTGGATGAACGAGCGGATCGAATCGCGGAGCGCGACCAGCTCCTCGGGCAGTTGCACCACACTCATCTCGGCCCTCGCTTCCGACTCCCGCCGGCGAACCCGGTTAGGTTACCTAAGAGTAACTTGCGACCGGCGGCAACGATAGCCCCAGGCCTGGCCGGATGGACGCCTGTGGACGGCGCGATGACACCCAGCCAGGCCGCGGGTTACCGTTGCGGGCATGACGTGGCGCGCGAGGGTCGCGCTCGCGGTGGTCGTGGCCGTCCCGAGCGTGGTGTTCCGCGCCTCGGGAGTCCACCTCCCCGACGTGCTCGCCCTGCTGATCTTCGGGGCCGCCGTGGTGGCGGCCGCGTTCCTGCTGGCCTGGGCCGCCGAGGCGGCGGAGGTCGACATCTCGGGCAACCTCGCCGTGGCCATCCTGGCCCTGATCGCGGTGTTGCCGGAGTTCGCGGTCGACCTGTACTTCGCGTTCACCGCCGGGCACCGCCCGAGCTACGCGCCCTACGCGGCCGCCAACATGACCGGCAGCAACCGCCTGCTGATCGGCTTCGGCTGGTCGCTCGCGGCGGTGGCGTTCGTGATCGGCGTCGGCCGTCGCGGCGGCCGTGCCCGCGGGGTCGACCTCAGGCCGGAGCGCCGCATCGAGCTCGCCTTCCTCGGCATGGCCTCGATCTACGCGGTGATCATCCCGCTCACCAGGCAGATCGCTTGGTACGACTCGATCGTTCTGATCGGGCTGTTCGCCACCTACATGTGGCGGGTCAGCCACACCCCGCAGGAGGAACCCGACCTCATCGGCGTGCCCGCCGCCCTCGCGGTGCTGCCGACCCCGCGGCGCCGGTCGCTGGTGGTCGGGCTGTTCGCCTTCTCGGCGGCGGTGGTGCTGGCGGCGGCCCGGCCGTTCGCGGAGGCCCTGATCGGCACGGGCAGGGCCCTCCACATCGACGAGTTCCTGCTGGTCCAGTGGCTCGCGCCGCTCGCCTCGGAGGCGCCGGAGCTGCTGGTCGCCGGCCTGTTCGCCTTCCGCGGCAAGGGCGACAAGGGGCTCGGCACGGTGCTCGCCGCCGAGGTCAGCCAGTGGACGCTGCTGGTGGGGGCGATCCCGGTGGCCTACGTCGTCGGCGGGGGCGACGGCTCGCTGCCGCTCGACCCGCGCCAGCACGCCGAGTTCATCCTCACCAGCGCCCAGGCGGTGCTCGGCTTCGCGGTCCTCGCCAACCTGCGCATGAGCCGCTGGGAGGCGGCCACCATGATCGGCCTGTTCGTGGTCCAGTTCGCCCTCCCCGACCCGGGAGCGCGCATCCTGCTCGCCGGCGCCTACCTGCTGATCGCCCTCTGCATCCTGGTGGTCCAGCGGCGCCTGGTGGTGCGCATCGCCGGCTGCGCCTTCCACGTCGGCGCCGAACGGGTCGACTTCCAGCCCATCGAACCGGCCCGACCCGCCAGGTAGGAGCGCGCCGGCCTCCGGCCAGGTCAGGAGGGTCACTGGTCGCTCGTAGAATCGTCCCGGCCCCGGGGGTAGGAGACTGCCCGTGACCCGATCGCAGGAGGGCGAATGGTCGGCAGGCCACGAATGACGCTGACGGCGACGGTGATCGACGCGCCCGACGCCCGTGAGCTGGCGGACTTCTACCGCCGGCTGCTCGGCTGGACGGTGGGGGCCGACGAGCCCGACTGGGTGAAGCTCAACCCACCCGAGGGTGGGGCGGGGCTGTCGTTCCAGACCGAGAAGGCCTACGTCAGGCCGACCTGGCCGGCGGGTCCCGGCGACCAGCAGATGATGCTGCACCTCGACATCGAGGTGGACGACCTCGACGTCGCCAGCGCCCACGCCGTCGCCCAGGGCGCGACCGTGGCGGAGTACCAGCCCCAGGACGACGTGCGGGTCCACCTCGACCCCGCCGGGCACCCGTTCTGCCTCTGGATCCGGACGTAGGCCGGCTCAGACGACCCGGTGGCCGTCCTGGAAGACGGCGGCCGGGCGGGCGAGGGCGCTCACGTCGGCCACGGCGTCGCCGTGGACGGCCAGCACGTCGGCGGCGGCGCCGGGGCGCAGCACGCCACGGTCGCTCACACCGAGCAGGTCGGCGGCCTCGCCGGTGGCGGCCCGTAGGGCCAGGAGCGGGTCGAAGCCGGCCTCGACCATGAAGGCGACCTCGCGGGCGACGCCGCCGTGCGGGTTGTCGGGGGTGCCGGCGTCGGTGCCGGCGACCACCTTGACGCCCGCCTCCGCCGCGGCGCGGAACGAGCCCACCTGGGCCTCGGCCGCCGGGCGGGCGCGGTCCTTGATCCAGCCAGGGACCGCCGGCCCGGCCAGGATGCCGTTGGGCGCCGAGAAGGTGGGGGTGTAGCGGGCGCCGCTGGCCACCATGGCCTCGATGGTCTTCCCGTCCAGGAACATGCCGTGCTCGATCGAGTCGACCCCGGCGCGGAGCGCCGCCAGCACGCCGCCCTCGCCGATCGCGTGGGCGGCGACCCGCAGCCCGAGGCGGTGCGCCTCGTCGACCAGGGCGTCGAGCTCCGCCTGGGTGTAGGCGGCCTCGCGCGGGTCGATGCCGCGGGTGAGCACGCCGCCGGTGGCCACCACCTTGATGCAGCGCGCGCCGAGGGCCGCGTTGGCCCGCACCGCGTGGCGCACGCCGTCGGCGCCGTCGGCGATCCGGCCGAGGTAGGGGATGTGCCCGCCGGTCATGGTCACGGCCGGACCGGCGGGGATCACCCGTGGCCCCTGGACCTCGCCGGCCTCGATCGCCCGGCCCACCACGATCGCCTCGTCGCCGGGCGCGCCGAGGTCGCGGACCAGCGTCACCCCCCGCTCGAGCTGCCGGCGGGCGTTGGCCACGGCGACCACCGCCCGCCCGGCCGGGCTCGACGGGATGTCGTCGGCCAGGTCCGGGCCGCCGCTGGCGACCAGGTGGACGTGCACGTCGACCAGCCCAGGGAGCAGGGTGCAGCCGGGCAGGTCCACGACCCGGGCCTGGTCGGCCCCTGGCGGCAGGCCCGCCGCCGGGCCCGCGTAGGCGACCCGGCCGTTCTCCAGCCACAGCGCGGCGTCGCGCACCGGCTCGGAGCCGCCGCCGTCGAACAGCAGCGGGGCGCGCAGGACGTGCGGGACGGGTGCGTTCAGGCCGGGCATGCCACCTCCAGGCGGTGCGGACGCGTGGGGAGAAGCCTAGCCTTGCTGGAGGGTGGGCGAGGGGGGACTTGAACCCCCACGTCCTTGCGGACACAGGGTCCTGAACCCTGCGCGTCTACCAATTCCGCCACTCGCCCGGGCGTGACCGACGCGGGATTGTAGCATGGGTAATGGCGCTGGCCGCCAGAGAATTGGCAGGTCAGCCTGTACGGCTTCAGCGCGGCGCAGGTCACGGGCGCGTGTCGGATGGCTCGCAACCAGGTGAAGTCGCAGAGGTTGCCGGGTAAACGAGTCAGCGAGGCGCTACGGTAGACTGCCGGGCCGGTGGCATCGTCCACCCGGCCGCCACCTGACCGCCGTTCGAGACGAGGGAGTGGCTTCGCCGGTCATGGGCATCCTACGCGAGTTCGAACAGCGCCTGGAAGGCGCCGTGGAGGGTCTGTTCGCGCGGGCCTTCAAGTCGGGAGTCCAGCCGGTCGAACTCGGAAAGCGCCTGGTGAGGGCCGTCGAGGACGGCCGCACTGTCGGGGTCAGCCGGGTCTATGTGCCCAACGTCTACACCTACGAGCTGTCGCCGACCGACCGCGAGCGCTTCGCCGACTACGAGGCCGCGCTCGGCAACGAACTGGCCGCGCTGGCGGTGCAGACCGCGCGCGACAACGACTGGGCGATGCTGGGCCCGGCACGGATCGAATTCGAGACCGACGAGGGCCTCAGCGAGGGCCGCTTCCGGGTCACCGGGCGGGTCGAGCCGGACGCCAGCCGTGCCGCCGAGCCGCTCGGCCGGGCCGACGGCGGCGCGGCCATGCCCGTCGGCCCCTACACCGCCGTGCTGCCCGGCCAGGCGCCGAGCACGGCGCGCGCCCCGGCGGCGCTGGTGCTGATGTCCGGCCCGCACGAGGTGAAGGCCTACCCGCTGAGCGGCACGCAGGTCTCGATCGGCCGCTCGGAACGCTCCGACATCGCGCTTGCCGACCCGGGCGTGTCGCGCAACCATGCACGGATTGTGCGAGAGGGTGACGACTTCATCGTCGAGGACCTCGGCTCCACCAATGGCACGGAGGTGAACGGCCAGCCGGTGCGGCGCCGGCGGCTGGCCAATGGCGACATGGTCAAGCTGGCAAACTCCACGTTGCAGTTCCGACGGGAGCGCTGAATGCCACCGATCTTCCTCCTTGCGGTCAAGGTCGCCTTCCTGGTGGTGCTGTACCTGTTCGTGGCCAGGGCGGTGCGTGCCGTGGTGCTCGACGTGTTCGGGCCGCGGGCGCCGCGCCGCCGGCCTGGCAGGGCCGCCCGCCGCGCCGCCCCGGCACCACCGCCGCCGCCCGCCCGCCCCTCCCGGCGCATGCCGAAGGAGCTGGTGGTGACGGACGCGGGCGGCACCCGCACGGTGCCGCTGAAGGACTCGATCACCTTGGGGCGGGCGGCAACCTGTGACCTGGCGCTGAGCGACACCTACGTGTCCAACGTGCACGCCCGTATCTTCCAGAAGGACGGCGCCTGGTGGGTCGAGGACCTCGGCTCGACCAACGGCACCTACATGAACCGGGCCAAGGTCGCGGTCCCCACCCCGGTCGGGCCCGGCGACCAGATCCGGCTCGGCAAGGCAACGCTGGAGCTGCGGCGCTGATGGCTTTCCGTCTTGGAGCGTCCAGCGACGTTGGACGCATGCGCGAGGGGAACGAGGACAGCTTCCTGGCCTCGGGCTCGCTGGCCGCGGTCGCCGACGGCATGGGCGGCCACCTCGCCGGCGAGGTGGCCAGCGCCGCCGCCACCGAAGAGCTGCGCAGCCTGCAGGACGGCGAGGCGTGGCGTGGCGAGCGCTCGCCCGGCGACGCGCTCAAGTCGGCGGTGATGGAGGCCAACCGCCGCATCCGCGAGATGGCCTCGGGCGACAAGTCGCTCGAGGGCATGGGCACCACCATCACCGCGCTGCTCTCCGACGGCGACGTGGTCCACCTCGCCCACGTCGGCGACTCCCGCGCCTACCTGCTGCGCAAGGGGGAGCTGTCGCAGCTCACCGAGGACCACACCCTGGTCCAGGAGCTCGTCAAGCAGGGCAAGCTTCGCCCCGAGGACGCCAAGCGCCACCCGCAGGGCAGCATCATCACCCGCGCCCTCGGCGTCGACCCCGAGGTCCAGGTCGACACGGCCACCTTCAAGATCGTCTCGGGCGACCGCCTGCTGCTGTGCACCGACGGGCTCACCGGCGTGGTCGACCAGAGCACCATCCGCAACGTGCTGCTGCGCGTCCGCGACCCCCAGCGGGCGTCGGAGAAGCTGGTCGCGCTCGCCAACGAGCAGGGCGGGCCCGACAACATCACCGTGGTGGTGCTCGACGCCGGTGGTGCCGGGGCCGACACCGGGGTGATCGACCCCACCGGCGACCTGGCCGCCGACGGTGCCGTGACGAGCGGCCGCGGCATCGACCGCGGACCGGTTCCCGACGAGGTCGTCGGCCGCGAGGACGAGGTCCCCGCCGGGCGAGGGCGCGGCCGCGAGGTGGCGGGGCGCGGGCGCGAGGCGCGCGGCCTGCGGCTGGCCAGGCGCGTGCTCGGCGTGCTGGTGGTGCTGGTGCTGCTGAGCGCCGGCATCCTGGTCGGCCGCGACCTGGTCTACAGCCGCTACTGGGTCGGGTTCGACGGCAACCAGGTGTCGATCTTCCGCGGCGTCCCGGGCGACGTCGCCGGCCTGCACCTGTCGAGCCTGGTCGAGCGCAGCCCGGTGACCCGCGAGAAGGTGCCGCCGGCCTACGTGCTCAGCCTGGAGAACGGCGTCTCGGCGGGCAGCCTCACCGAGGCGCGCCGCATCGCCGCCTGCGCCCCGGTGGTCTACCAGCAGCCCGACTGCACCATCGCCGGCCCGGCCAGCACCACCTCGACCCCGCCGACCACCACCCGCCCGACGACCACCACCAGGAAGAAGGCCTGAGGCGTGAGCTCGCGGCGCAACCTCGAGCTGAGCCTGCTGATCCTCGCGCTCGGGCTGTCGATCGGCGGGTACGTGATCGTCGGCCTGGTGGCCGACAACCGCATCCCCGCCGGCGTCATCGGCTACGGCGCCACCCTGACGGTGCTGTTCATCGGCGCCCACCTGGTGCTGCGCTTCAAGGCGCCGCAGGCCGACCCGGTGCTGCTGCCAGGCGCGGCCCTGCTCAACGGCCTCGGCCTGGTGATGGTGCGGCGCCTCGACTACGCCGCCACCGCCAACGGGCACCAGGCCCAGGCTCCCTCCCAGGCGCTTTGGACGGTGCTCGGCGTGACCGTCTTCGCCGCCGTGATCGTGCTGGTGACCAGCCACCGCACGCTCGACCGCTACCGCTACACCTGGCTGCTCGGCGGCCTGTTCCTGCTGATGCTGCCGGCGCTGCCAGGGATCGGCCGCGAGATCAACGGGGCGCGGCTGTGGGTCGGGATCGGACCGTTCACCGGCCAGCCCTCCGAGGCGGCCAAGATCGCCCTGGTGGTGTTCCTCGGTGCCTACCTGGCCGAGCGCAAGGAGCTGCTGGCGACCGCGACCTACCGCGCCGGCCCCTTCCTGCTGCCGGAGATCAAGTACTTCCTGCCCCTGGTGATGGCCTGGGGCGTCAGCCTGTTCGTGCTGCTGGCGGAGAAGGACCTCGGCTCCAGCCTGCTGTTCTTCGGCATGTTCGTGATCCTGTTGTACGTGGCCACCGGGCGCTTCTCCTACGTGGCGGCGGGGCTGGTCCTGTTCATGCTCGGCGCGGTCTTCGCCTGGTCGCAGTTCGCCCACGTCCAGGTGCGCGTGTCGGCATGGCTCGACCCCTGGAAGGAGTACCCGAACCGCGGCAGCTTCCAGCTCGTCCAGGGGCTGTTCTCGCTGGCCACCGGTGGGATCCTGGGGGAGGGCTGGAACCAGGGACATCCCAACCAGATCCCGTTCGCCTCGACCGACTTCATCTTCGACGCCTTCGGCGAGGAGCTGGGGCTGCTCGGCGTCACCGCCCTGCTGCTGGTGTACCTGCTGATGGTCTTCCGCGGCCTGCGGGTGGCGCTGGCCGCCAACGACGACTTCGGCAAGCTGCTCAGCCTCGGCCTGGTCGCCGGCTTCGCCCTGCAGGTGTTCGTGATCGTCGGCGGCGTCACCCGGCTGATCCCGCTGACCGGCATCACCCTGCCGTTCGTCAGCTACGGCGGCTCCAGCCTGGTGGCGAACTACGCCCTGGTGGCGCTGTTATGCCGCGTCTCCCACGACAGCGCGCCGGCACCGGCGCTGGTGCCCGACACCGTCCCTGACTCCGCCCCTGGCGTCGGGGAGGTGACCGTCGCCCGATGAACCGCCAGATCCGCCGCGTTGCCGTGTTCGTGCTCGCCCTGTTCCTGCTGATGTTCTCGGCGCCCTTCTACTGGCAGGTGGTGGAGGGCAACAAGCTGGCCAACGACCCCCGCAACGCGCGCAAGCTCTTCAAGGAGTACTCGCTCGAGCGGGGCAAGATGGTGCTGCCCAACGGCCAGCCGGTGGCCATCTCGGTGGCCACCCCGGACGCGCTGAAGTTCAAGCGCACCTACCCGGAGGGCGAGACCTACGGGATGGTCACCGGCTACTACTCGCTGGTGTTCGGCTCCAGCCTGGCCGAGAGCGCCTTCAACACCTACCTGGTCGGCAAGGCGCCCGAGCAGTTCGCCCAGAACCTGGTCGACCTGTTCACGGCCAGGTCGAGCCCTGGCGGGACGCTGCGGCTGACCCTCGACCCGAACACCCAGGCGACCGCGGAGCGGGAGCTCGGCCAGCGCAAGGGTGCGGTGGTCGCGCTCGACTACAAGACCGGCAAGGTGCTCGCCATGACCACCTTCCCGCGCTACGACCCCAACCTGCTCTCCATCCACGACTCCGACAAGATCCGCGCCAACTGGAACCGGCTGCTCAAGGACCCGAGCCAGCCGCTGCTCAACCGCGCCACCGACGCGCTCTACCCGCCGGGCTCGACCTTCAAGGTGATCACCGCCTCGGCCGCGCTGGAGAACGGCATCCGCGCCGACGAGCAGCTGCCCTCGCCGAACGCCTACACCCCGCCGAAGACCACCAAGCCGATCCGCAACTTCGGCGGCGAGGTCTGCTCGTCCACGGGGAAGCTGACCATGACGGACGCGCTGACGATCTCCTGCAACACCACCTTCGCCGCGCTCGGCAACCGGCTCGGGGCGGCGCGGCTGAGCGACGAGGCGGAGAAGTTCGGCCTCAACGCCGAGAGCCCCTACCAGCTCCGCTCGGCCACCAGCTCGATCCCGCGCGACATGGACGAGCCGGCCACGGCGCAGAGCGCCATCGGGCAGCGCGACGTGCGCGTCACCCCGCTGCAGATGGCGACGGTCGCCGCCACCATCGCCAACGGCGGCAAGCGCATGGCCCCCCACGTGGTCGACGAGGTGATCGACAACGACGGCAAGCGGGTCAAGCAGTTCGCCAACCAGTCCGAGGGGCAGGCCATCCCGGGCGACGTCGCCGAGCAGGTCAAGGCGATGATGGGCCAGGTGGTCGAGCGTGGCACCGGCACCTCCGCCAAGATCCCCGGCGTGCAGGTGTTCGGCAAGACCGGCACGGCGCAGAACGCGTCCGGTGCCGCCCCGCACGCCTGGTTCATCGGCTTCGCCGAGCAGGGCGACCGCTCGATCGCCGTCGCCGTGGTCGTCGAGAACGGCGGCAGCCTTGGCAGCGAGGCCACCGGCGGCAAGGTGGCCGCGCCGATCGCCAAGGACGTCATGCAGACCTACTTCGGGGCCGGCCAGTGATCACCGTCCTGCTCAACGACCGTTACGAGCTCGACCGGCCCATCTCCGGCGGCGGTATGGGCGCCGTCTGGCGCGCCGTCGACCGGCGCCTCGACCGGCCCGTCGCGGTCAAGCTGCTCCGCCGCGACCTGGCCGCCGACCCCGCGTTCGTGGAGCGGTTCCGGCGCGAGGCGCGCGCCGCCGGCGCGCTGTCCCACCCAAACGTCGCCGGCGTGTTCGACTACGGCGAGCACGACGGCCAGGCGTTCATCGTGATGGAGCTGGTCGAGGGCGAGAACCTCGCCGAGCGGCTCGCCCGTGGCGGGCCGCTGCCCTGGCCGCTCGCGCTGGCCATCGCCGAGCAGGTGGCCCGCGCGCTGGCCGCGGCCCACGCGCACGGGCTGGTGCACCGCGACGTCAAGCCGGCCAACATCCTGCTTGCACGGCAGCCGCAGTTCGGCGCGAGCCTGCCCGCGACCAGCGAGCCTGACATTGGGAAGCGCCAGGTCGGCAGGCTGCGCCACCACGCTGCGCCCGCAACGCTCGCCGAAGGGATGGGAAGTGCGGCTGCCGTGCAAGGGGACGGCCTCGACCCGCCGCTGGTGAAGGTGACCGACTTCGGCATCGCCCGCAGCGACCACAGCGCCACCCTGACCGGTACCGGGGCGCTGCTCGGCAGCGCCGGCTACGTGGCGCCGGAGCAGGCGAGCGGCGCGCGGGTGGGACCGGCCGCCGACCTCTACGGCCTCGGCTGCGTGCTGTTCGAGATGGTCACCGGCGCCGCCCCGTACCGCGGCGAGACGGCGGTCGCGCTCGCCACCCAGCACGTCTCCGCACCCGTCCCGAACCCGCGCGAGCGGCGCCCCGAGCTGCCGGGCGCGGTCGCCGCGATCATCCTCAAGGCGCTGCAGAAGGACCCGGCCGAGCGCTTCGGGTCGGCGGCGGCGATGGCCGACGCGCTGGCCGACGCGAGGCACGTCGCCACCGCCAGGACGCCGGGCGAGGCCACCGAGGTGCTGCCGGTGATCGCGGCGGGCGCGGCCGTCCCGGGCAGGGTGGCGCGCCTGGCGGCGTCAGGCGCCGCCGCGGCGCCCGGGTCCGCGCCGACCATACGGACCCGGCCGGTGGGACCGCCGCCGCGGGTCCGCTACCGGCGGTCGGGCGCCGGCACCTGGGCGAAGGTGGCCGCCGCCCTGGCCGTCGCCGCCCTCGCCCTGCTCACCTGGCTGACCGTCCGCGACGCCAACCAGGCGGCCCCGCCGCGGCAGGGCGCCGCCGGCCGGCCCGCCGCGACCGCGACCCCGCCGCCGGCGCGCGTCCGCGTGCCCGACCTGCGGGGCCTGTCGGACCAGGCGGCCAGGGCGGCGCTGCAACGGCTCGGGCTGCGGGTGGCCGCGCCCGAGCGCCACGGAACCGTGATCGGCACGAGACCGCGGCCAGGTAGCCTCGTCCGCCGTGGCTCGACCGTGCGGCTGCTCCTGGCCGGCGGCAACGGCAAGCACCAGGGCGACCACAAGGGCCAGGGCAAGGGCGGGGACGGCCAGGGGAACGACCGGGGGGGCGGCGAATCCTGATGTCGACGACACCGAACGTGCTCATCGACCGCTACGAGGTCGGGCGGCTGCTCGGCAGCGGCGGCATGGCCGAGGTGTTCGAGGGCCGCGACCGGCTGCTCGCCCGCCGGGTCGCGATCAAGGTGCTGCTGTCGCAGTACGCCCGCGACCCCGCCTTCCTGACCCGCTTCAAGCGCGAGGCGCAGGCGGCCGCGAGCCTCTCGCACCCCAATATCGTCGGCGTCTACGACACCGGCGTGCAGGACGGCACCAACTTCATCGTGATGGAGTACGTCGAGGGCCGCACCCTGCGCGAGGTGATCCGCAACGAGGGGCCGCTGATGCCCGAGCGGGCCGCCGAGATCGCCTCCGACGTCTGCCAGGCGCTCGCCGCCGCTCACGCCCGCGGGCTGATCCACCGCGACATCAAGCCCGGCAACGTGATGCTGACCCCCGACGGCACCGTCAAGGTGATGGACTTCGGCATCGCCAGGGCGACCACCTCGGAGACGATCACCCAGACCGCCGCGGTGATCGGCACCGCCCAGTACATCTCGCCCGAGCAGGCGCAGGGGCAGACGGTCGACTTCCGCAGCGACCTGTACTCGCTGGGCTGCTGCCTGTACGAGATGCTCACCGGGGTGGTGCCGTTCACCGGCGCGACGCCGGTGGCGATCGCCTACCGCCACGTGCGCGAGGACCCGACGCCGCCGCGGCAGCTCAACCCCGACGTCACGCCGGAGCTCGAGGCGGTGGTGCTGAAGGCCATGGCCAAGAACCCCGACGAGCGCTACCAGACGGCGGTCGAGATGCGCCAGGACCTCGACCGCATGCTGGCCGGCCAGGAGGTGCTCGCCGGCGTGCCCGGGGAGGCGCCGACGGTCGCCCTCGGCGGCGTCCCGGTGGGCCAGGACGCGCAGCAGACCGCGATGCTGGGCGCGGCGGGGACCATGCAGCAGCCCTCGGTCGGCGGCGCCTCGGGCTACCCGTACGGCGGCGCCTACCCCCCGCCGGGCGAGCGGCGCGTCTCGGTCGGCTGGGTGGTGCTGGTGCTGCTCGGCCTCGCCCTGGCGGGCGCCCTCGGCTACTTCGGCGCGAAGGCGCTGCTCAACAACGACGGCGGCAACCCGCCGGGGTCGACGGCACCGCCGAGCACCACCGCCGCGCCGAGCACCACCGCCGCGCCCACCACCACCGCCGCGCCCACCACCACCAAGGCCCCGACCACCACCAAGGCCCCGACCACGACCAAGGCGCCCACCACCACCGCGCCGCCCACCACGGCCCCGACCACGACCGCGCCGCCCACCACGTCGAGCACCGCGAGCACCGCGTCACCGCCGACCTCGTAGCACCCGCCGGTCTCGACCGCGCGACCGCGGCCGCGTCGGCCCGACGCTCAGGCGGCGGGCCGGGCCTCGCGCAGGCTGCCGAGCCAGTTGGCGAGCAGCTGGTGGCCGCAGCGGGTCAGCACCGACTCGGGGTGGAACTGGACGCCCTCGAGCGGGTATCGCCGGTGGCGCAGGGCCATGACCAGGCCGGCCTCGGTCTCGCCGGTGACCTCGAGCTCCGCGGGCAGGCCGTCGCGCTCCACCACCAGCGAGTGGTAGCGGGTGGCGTCGAACGGCACCGGCAGGCCGGCGAGCACGCCGGCGCCGCGGTGGTGGATCGCGGACGTCTTGCCGTGGACCAGCTCGGGCGCGTGCACCACCCGGGCGCCGTGGACGTGGCCGATCACCTGCAGGCCGAGGCAGACGCCCAGGACCGGCAGCTCGGCGCCCAGCTCGCGGACCAGCTCGACGGAGAGGCCGGCGTCGCGCGGGTGCCCGGGACCGGGCGAGATCAGCACCCCGTCGGGGGCGAGGCGGCGGACCTCCTCGACGCCGGCGGCGTCGTTGCGCCACACCACCGTGGCCGCGCCCAGCTCGCCGAGGTACTGAACGAGGTTGTAGACGAACGAGTCGTAGTTGTCGACGACCAGGATGGTGCGGCCACCGCCCGGCGCGCTCATTCCCGCTCCGCCCCGGTCGCGGCCTGCGGCTCGGCCTGCTCCTCCTCGACCAGGGCGCGCCGCAGGACCTTGCCGATCAGCGTCTTGGGCAGCTCGTCGCGGAACTCCACCGCGCGCGGCACCTTGTAGGCGGCCAGCCGCTCCTTGGCGAAGCTGCGGATCTCGTCGGTGGTGGCCTCCTCGCCGGGGCGCAGGACCACGAACGCCTTGACCATCTCGCCGCGGTAGCTGTCGGGTACCCCGGCGACGCAGACCTCGAGGACCTTCGGGTGCTCGTAGAGCACCTCCTCGACCTCGCGCGGGTACACGTTGTAGCCGCCCGCGATGATCAGGTCCTTCTTGCGGTCCACGATCTGGAAGTAGCCCTCGCCGTCCATCACCGC
The DNA here is from genome assembly GCA_036377075.1 of Actinomycetes bacterium. Lineage (GTDB taxonomy): Bacteria > Actinomycetota > CALGFH01 > CALGFH01 > CALGFH01 > DASUZB01. The sequence goes on from DASUZB010000338.1 coordinate 21,159, forward strand.
CATGTCGCCGGTGAGCAGCCAGCCGTCGCGCAGCACCTGGGCGCTCTCCTCGGGGCGGTTCCAGTAGCCGAGCATCACCTGGGGGCCGCTGATCGCCAGCTCGCCCGCCTCACCGGTCGGTACGGTCCTGTCCGGCTCGGCCGAGTCCACCACCCGCGCCATGGTGTCGGGCAGCGGCATGCCGATGGTGCCGGCCTTGCGCTTGCCGTAGATGGGGTTGGCCAGGGCGACCGGCGAGCACTCGGAGAGGCCGTAGCCCTCGACCAGGCGCCCGCCCGAGTAGCGCTCGAAGCGCTCGGCCACCTCGAGCGGCAGCGGCGCGGCCCCCGACAGGCACGCCTTGATGCTCGACAGGTCGTGGCCGCCCTTGGCGGCGGCGTTGTTGATCGCCACGTACATGGTCGGCACGCCCGGGAACAGCGTCGGCCGGTGGCGGTCGATCGCGGCCAGCACCTGCTCGAGGTCGAAGCGGGGCGTCAGCACCAGGGCGGCGCCGACGCGGATGCCGAACAGCAGGCAGACGGTGAGCCCGTAGACGTGGAAGAAGGGCAGCACCGCCATCATCACCTCGCGGCCGGGATCGGCGTCGGGGAACCACGCCCGCACCTGCTCCACGTTGGCGCGCAGGTTGGCGTGGCTGAGCATGACGCCCTTGGAGAGCCCGGTGGTGCCGCCGGTGTACTGCAGCAGGGCCAGGTCGCTCGCCGGGTCCACCGCGGCCTCCTCGGCGCGGGTGGTGGCGGTCGCGACCAGCTCGCGCCAGCGCCGTACCGGCTCGTCCTTGCCGATCGCCTGCGCCGCGGCCTTGCCCTTCCTGGTGTACGGCGCGATCGCCCGCTTGACCGCGGGCAGCTCGTCCAGCACGGAGGTGACGATCACCTCGCGGATGGCGGTCTGGCCGCGCACCGCCTTGACGCGCTCGTAGGCCAGGTCGAGGCAGACGACCACCTCGACGCGGGCGTCGGCGAGCTGGTGGCCGAGCTCCCGCTCGGTGTAGAGGGGGTTGTTCTGCACCACCACGGCGCCCAGCCGCAGCGCGCCGAAGAAGGCGATCACCGCCTGGGGGCAGTTGGGCAGTACCAGGCCGACCTTGGTGCCCTTGCCGACGCCGAGGCCGGCGAGCGCGCCGGCGAAGCGCCAGGCCTGCTCGGCGAGCTGGGCGTAGGAGACGGTCCGGCCCTGGAAGTGAAAGGCCGGGGCGCTGGGGAAGTCGCGGGCGGCGTCGGCGAGGAGGCGCGCGAGGTTGCCGGCCGGCACGTCGACGTGCTCGGGGACGCCGGGCGGGTAACTGTCGAGCCAGGGCGTCGCAACCTCAGCCATCGTTGTCTCCCCTTCCGGGTATGCCGAGGATACTGGCGTCGCTGGTCAGTCAGTATCCGTTGTCGCGAGGCACGAGGACAACGACGGCGCTTGCGTCAAAAGTTCTCGGGCAGGACGCCCTCGAGCCACGGGAAGAAGTACAGCCAGCAGAGGACCGCGAACAGCACCAGCCAGGACGCGATCGCGATCCGGATGGGCCAGCGTTGCGACCGGCGCGCCCGGCGTCCCTGGCTGCGGCCTTCGAGCTGGCGGAGCTCGCGCCCCTCGATCGACCTCGCCAGGCCGTCGACCTCGCGCGCCTGCGGCTTGGGCGGCTCGCGCAGCCAGCTCCCTGGCACCGGCGGGCTGGCGCCGTGCTCCTCCACCGACCAGAGCCAGCCGACCCCGCCGGTGTCGTCCTCGCCGGCGCGCCGGTCGGGCGTCCAGAGGGGTTCGTCGGAGCGCTCGTGCCTACCCGGGCCGCGGGTCGGGCTGAGGTCGCGGCTGGGCGGCGGCGGGGTGGCGGACGGGCCCACCTCGGTCGGCGCCGACCCCGGCGGGGCGAAGGACAGCGCCGCGCCGTACGGCCCGGAGCCGTCGGGGACCGGTGGCGGCGGCAGCGGTTCGCTCCACGAGGACGGGGGGCGGCGGCCCGGGTCGGTGCCCCTCGGGTCGGCGCTCCCGCCGTAGCCACCCGGGGTGGCGCCGGGCGCCTGCCCGCCGTGGCCGAACGCGGTCGGCGAGCCGGGCTCCGGCAGCCCGTACGCCGAGCCGCTGCGGTAGCCGCTGGTGGGCGCGGCGACCTCGCCGGTCCCGGCGCGCTTGTCGGCGTCCCAGAGCCACTGCCCGGTTGCCTCCTCGATCAGCCGGCGGGCCTCGGCGTGGGCGGCCTGCACCGCCGGGTCCTCGCCCGGCGCCCCCAGGCCGCCGGCGGCCGGGGCGGGCGCGGGAGGCGGCGTCGCCTCGCGGTCGCGGGCCAGCTCGGCGAAGAGCTCACGGAAGTCGGTGCCGCTGGAGGTCGACGGGTCCGAAGCCGTGGAGGTGGGCTGGGGCCGGGGCGGGGGCTGGGCCTCCCAGGGCATGGCCGGCGGCGCCTGCGGCGCCTTGGCGGACCGGAACGGCAGGTCGGCGGCGGCCGACTCCCACGGCGGGCGTGAGGTCTGCTCCGGCGCCCATGGGTCGACGTCCACGTCCGGCTCCCACGGCGTGGCGGGGTCGGTGGCGCCGGTCCAGGAGCCGCTGCCTCCCCCGATGCCGGCCCAGGAGCCGGTGTCGCTGCTCGGCGGCGGCGGCGGTGCCGCGGGCGCGGCCGGCGTCGGGCCGAGGCTCCAGTCGGGCGCGGGCCGCTCGGGCTGGAACGCGCCGCCGGGGGAGGTCCAGTCGCCGGTCGAGGTGCCGCCGGCCGGGGACGCGCCCCAGAGGTCGCTGCTGCTGGAGGTGCTGGTCGAGGGCTGGGCGGCGGAGGTCCACGGTTCGGCCGTGCCGTCGCCGCTCGCGCTCGGGGAGGACCCCCAGACCTCCCCGGTGCCGTCCGAGGGGGAGGTCTCCCACGGGTCACCGCCGGTGCTCGGGGAGGGGGAGGTCGCGACGGGCGCCCAGGAGTCGGTGGTCGGGGCCGCGGGAGGCACCTCGGCGGGTGGCGGTGTGGCCTGGTCGGGGGCGCCCGGAGCCCGGCCCGGGCGCAGCTTCGCGGCCCATTGCGCGTCCTCGGCGAGGGTCTTGGGGTCGTCGTCGAGGTCCGAGACTTCCGGCAGGGTGAGCTCGGGCGCCTGCTCGTCCTCGGGGGGGCCGGTGCGGGCGTGGCGTCCATCGGATCGGCGTGTGCGCCGGCCATCAGCCGGGCGGACGCGTCGCCCCCCTGCCGCCCAATCGTCGGGCATGCCGCTCATGCCGCTACTGTACCGTTGTTCGGGACTTCCGCCACCAAGTCACCGAAGACGATGAAGCGCTGCTTGGCCGAGAAGCGCGGGTGGCAGGTGGTCAGCACGATCGTCGCCTTGATCTTGCCGCCAGGTCCGCTCACGTTGTTCAGCACCGAGGTGTCCGTCGGGCGCACGATCCTGGTCGCGGTGACGCTGTAGGTGAAGATCTCGGTGCGGCTGATGACGGTGATGATGTCGCCCTTGACCAGTTCGTTGAGCCGGAAGAACGGCGCGCCGTAGGTGGTGCGGTGGCCGGAGATGGCGAACGTCCCCACCTGGCCCGGCATCACCGTGCTCGGCACGTGGCCCGGGCCCTTCTTCAGGTCCTCGCGGCCGACGCCCTGGACGACCACCTTCTCGACCTTGATCTTGGGGATCTGGATCAGGGCGATGCCCTTGCCGACGGGGATGGCCTTGCCGCTGCGGCTGGCGCTCGGCCGGTTGGTGGCGGGGAGGCCGGCCTGCGCGCTCCAGCTCTGCTCCAGCTCCTTGCGCAGCGCGTTCTGCTCGTTGTCCGCCGACGCGTTCGTCCCCACCAGCTGGTACACCAGGAAGTAGAGGACGAGGCAGCCGAGTCCGATCAACGACCAGCCCGTGCCGCGCAAGAACCTCCGCATCGTCACCTCCAGGCCGCCGGGCCGTCGCGGACCAGTGCAATATCGTACGCCGCGGCAGAGGGGGGACGGCCGTGAGTATCTTTGCCTACCACGAAACAACCCCGGAAACCAGGCAATGGTTCCGTCCGCGCGCTGCGCCGTAGCCTGCTCACGGCCCGCCGAGCAGGCGTTTCACGTCGGCGGTGAGCTCGCCGGCCGCCATCTTCCGCGGCACCCGCAGCGAGCGCGTCCCGTCCCTGGCCACGAACCAGGTCTGTGGCAGCCCGGTCACCGACCAGTGGCTGGCGATGCCCCCGTAGATGCCCTTGCGGTCGTACACGGTCGGGTAGGAGACGCCGCTGCGGCGCAGCATCGCGGCCGCGGCGCCGTGCTGGTCGGAGGCGTCGACGCCGACGAAGGTCACCGGACGGCCGGCGAACTCGCGGCTCACCCGCTGGAAGGTGGGCAGCTCGGTGCGGCACGGAACGCACCAGCTCGCCCAGAAGTTGACCACCACCACGCGGCCGTGGAGCTTGCCGAGGTCGGCGTCGAACTGCTCGGAGGTCCGCTCGACCAGCGGCTGGCTGCCGAGCGCCGCCGTGGGGGTGGTCCCGCCGCCGGACGCTCGCTTGGCGGTGCAGCCGGCCAGGCCGGCGGCGAGGCAGAGGGCGAGCAGGGCGGCGGCCGCGCGGTCGGGCGCGCGCCGCGCCGGGGCGATACGATCGTCCGTGGTCATGGTGTTCGGGCGCTGCCCGGCGCGTCCCCACAACCACCCATGGAAGGGATCCGTCACGATGCCGAAGTCTCGCTCCAAGCGGCGTCGCTACCAGCCGCCGCCCCGGCCCAAGCCGAAGCCGTCGCCGCCTTGGGTCGCGCCGACCATCGTCGTGTGCCTGGTCGTCGGTCTCATCTACATCCTGTTGTACTACATGGGCGCGCTTCCGGGGCCGCTGGCCAACCTGAACGCCATCAACCTGGCCCTCGGCTTCGCCCCGATCATCGCCGGCCTCCTGCTGGCCACCCGGTGGACCGGTTGAGCTGCCGAACTACACGGCTGTCATTCATCCCCAACTGGGGACAACCCTGTGGACAACCGCGGGGTGGTGGCTAGCGATGCCGATCTACGAATACCGCTGCCGCGACTGCGGCGCGAGCGAGGAGCACCTGCAGCCGCTGGGCAGCGACGCCCCGGGGCCGTGCCAGGCCTGCGGCGGCGAGCTGCGCCGGCGCTTCTCGCGGGTGGCGGTCCGCTACCAGGGCTGGGGCTTCCAGGGCACCGACGACCTGCTGCCGGGCGACCGCCCCAGGAAGGACTTCAAGACCCTGCGCGAGCGCGCCGAACGGATCGCCGACGAGGGCTAGGGGCGCTCAGTTCGGGCTGGGACCGTGCTCCGGGGTGGGGATGCGGCGCAGCACCATCTTCTCGGCGCAGTGGCGCGGCGGCGCGTCGGTCCCCCTGCGCAGCAGCACCAGCTGCTCCCCGCAGACCTCGCAGGCGAACACCAGCAGCGTGCCCGACTCGTCCACGTCCTCCGGCGGGCCGACGGGCCCCTTGGTCACGGCGTAGCCGCGGAACACCGCCCGGCCCGCGACCAGCACGAACAGGCCGATCAGCAGGGCCACCAGCACGTCGCCCTGGTGGGCGAGCGCCAGCAGCGCCGCCAGAGCGACGACGAGCAGCCCGAACAGGAGCTTGCGACTGGACATACCGGCGCCGATGCTACGCCCCGCCGGCGGGAGAGTCCTCAGCCGTCGAGGCGCTCGATCACGGTGGCGTTGGCCATGCCGCCGCCCTCGCACATCACCTGCAGGCCGTAGCGGCCCTTGCGGCGCTCGAGCTCGGCGAGCAGGTCGGTCATCAGGCGCGCGCCCGAGGCGCCGAGCGGGTGGCCCAGCGCGATGGCGCCGCCGTTGGGGTTGACCTTGGACCAGTCCGGGTCGACCTCGCGGCCCCAGGCGAGCACCACGCTGGCGAACGCCTCGTTGATCTCCACCACGTCCAGGTCGGCGACGGTCAGCCCGGCCTTGGCAAGCGCCTTCTCGGTAGCCGGGATCGGGCCGGTGAGCATCGTCACCGGGTCGACGCCGGCGAGCGCGAAGCTGGTGAAGCGCGCCCGTGGGCGGAGCCCCATCGCCTCGGCGGTGTCGCGCCCGGCCACCAGCAGGGCGGCGGCGCCGTCCGAGATCTGGCTGGAGTTGCCGGCGGTGACCATGCCGTCGGGCCGGAACGCCGGCTTCAGCGAGGCCAGCTTCTCGGCCGAGGTGTCGCGGCGCACGCCCTCGTCGGCCCGCACCCAGGTGCCGGCGCCGTCCGCGCCGGGCACCTCCACGGCGACGAGCTGGGCGCCGAAGCGGCCGGCGTCCTGGGCGGCAGCCGCCCGCTGGTGCGAGCGCAGCGAGAACTCGTCCTGCTCGGCGCGGGTGAGGCCCCACTTCTCGGCGATCAGCTCGGCCGAGATCCCCTGCGGCACCAGCCGGCCCTGGTAACGGGCGTGGACCGTGGGCCCGAACGGGGCGCCCGGGGCGGCCATGGAGGAGCCCATCGGCACCCTGGTCATGTTCTCCACGCCACCGGCGACCACCAGGTCGTAGACGCCGGCCATCACCCCCTGCGCGGCGAAGTGGAGGGCCTGCTGGGAGGAGCCGCACTGGCGGTCGATGGTGGTCGCCGGCACCTCCTCGGGCAGCCCGGCCGCCAGCCAGGCGCTGCGGGCGACGTTGACCGACTGCTCGCCGACCTGCGAGACGCAACCGAAGATCAGGTCGTCGACCTCGAGCGGGTCGATGCCGGTGCGCTCGATCAGGGCGCGCAGCGGGGCCGCGCCGAGGTCGACCGCGTGGAGGTTGGTGAAGCCACCTCCCCGCCGTCCGACCGGGGTACGTACCGCATCGACGATCACGGCCTCACGCATGCCGGGCTCCCTTCGTCAGGGCGGCACCGCGATGGCGTGGCGGCGCCGGGGCTGGCTACAGAGGAGCACCCCGAGCCGTCCGTCCGGTGCTGCGCGGATGCCGCCGTCTGCTCCGAAGGTGGCACCGTTGACCTAACCGCGTCAACCCACCGGACGCGAAGGAAGAGCGGGCGCCCTCGGGGGCGCACGCGGTGCGACGGCCCGCGTGACCCCCCTCGGCCCCCGAGGAACCCGGCGGTACGGAACCTGCCGGTTCCAGCGTCGTTTGTAGTGCTTGCGCCACCGCTCCCGCAACGGTCAATTCCGGCCAGCCCAGAAGGGCTATGCCGCCCCCTCCTCAACGCTTGACCACGCAGTAGCGGTAGGCGTGCCAGTCCGCGCCCAGCGCGGGCTCCTCCACCGCGGCCACGACCTCCCCGCCGGCCGCCTGCAGCAGCTCGACCACCTCGGCGCGGCGCAGGCCGTGCAGCTCCATGACGCCCTGGTAGCCGTACCGCTTCCGCCGGTACAGGTTGAGCAGCCGGTTGGGCAGCAACGAGAAGGCGAGGCCCCGCGGGGTGGCGGCCGGGTGGCTCGGCACGCCGACCACCAGCACCCCGCCCTGGCGCAGCACGCGGAGGAACTCGCGCAGGTAGGCGCGGGCGTAGTCGGCCTGGACGTGCTGCAGGACCAGCAGCGAGCAGACCAGGTCGAAGCTGCCGTCGCCGAACAGGGCCAGGTCGGTGGCCGCGTTGAGGTGGTAGCGGCAGCGCTCGCCGTGCTGGTTGAGGCGCTCGGCGAGCTCGATCATGGACGGCGCGATGTCGACGCCGTCGACCTGGTCGAAGCGGGCGCCGAGGGCCTGGGTCAGGCGGCCGACGCCACAGCCGAAGTCGAGCGCTCGTCCCCGACGAAGGGTCACGCCCAGCCCGTCGAGCCAGGCCTCGAGGTCGGCCACCTCCTGCTCGCCGGTGCGGAGGAACTCCTCCAGCTCCCAGCGGTTGCCCTTCTTGGCCGGGTCGAACTTGATCGCCCAGAGCGGGTCGGCGCGCCCGAGGGCGTCCCAGTTGCGCTGCAGCTCGTTGAGATCCATACCTCGGCAACTCTGGTCGTCACGGCCGCTTCGGGTCAACCGGGAGGCGGGCGGCGCCTGCCCCGAATTGCCCCACAATCAAGAAAATTCCCTTTCTCCTCCCGAATGTACTGGCCGGCTAAGTAACCGTTCGGTAACTTCCGTCCGGGACAGCCCCGGACAGAACCCGGTTACCGGGGCAAAGTGGGATAGGTTCGCCGCCTCATGCGCTTTCCCCCCATTGCAAGGCGCAGTGCACCCGGCAGCCCCGACGACGGGACCGCGGGCCGCAAGGGTCGTGGCGTGGTCGTCCTCAACTGGCGCGACACCCGCAACCCCGAGGGCGGCGGCTCCGAGCTGTACGTCGAGCGGATCGCGGCCGGACTGGCCGCGCAGGGCCGGCCGGTCACCATGGTCTGCGCCAGCTGGCCCGGCGCGCCGCGCGAGGAGCGCCGCGACGGCATCCGGATCCTGCGGCGGGGCTCGCGCCTCACCGTCTACCTGTGGGCCGCCCTGCTGTACCTGAGCGGGCGAGTCGGACCCCACGACGTGGTGGTGGACGTGCAGAACGGCCTGCCGTTCTTCTCCGCCCTCTACGCCAGGCGGCCGGTGGTGGTGCTGTGCCACCACGTCCACCGCGAGCAGTGGCGGGTGCTGTTCCCCGTCCCGGTCGCCCGGCTCGGCTGGTGGGTCGAGTCGCGCCTGGCACCGCGGCTCTACCGCGGCTGCCGCTACGTGACGGTGTCGGAGGCCACCCGCGAGGAGCTGGCCGGCCTCGGCGTGGCGGCGGCCTCGATCCGCGTCGTGCGCAACGGCACCGACCTGGCGGCGCCGGGCGCGCCGGACGCCAGGACGCCGTTCCCCTCGATCTGCGTGCTCGGGCGCCTGGTCCCCCACAAGCGCGTCGAGCTCGCCCTGGAGGCCGCCGCCCGGATCCGCCGTGACGCCCCCGACCTGCGCGTGTTCGTCGCCGGCCAGGGTTGGTGGGAGCCGCGCGTCCGCCAGGCGGTGACCCGGCTCGGCCTGGACGGCGCCGTGCGGCTGTTCGGCCACGTCGACGAGGCGACCAAGCACGCCCTCCTCGCCCGCTCCTGGGTGCTGGCGATGCCCTCCCTGAAGGAGGGCTGGGGCCTCGCGGTGATGGAGGCGGCCGGCCACGGCACCCCCGCGGTCGGCTTCCGCTCCGCCGGCGGCCTCGCCGAGGCGATCGTCCACGGCGAGACCGGCCTCCTCGCCGACGACCTCGACGACCTCACCGAGCAGCTCGCCCGCGTCGTCACCGACCCCCACCTGCGCGACCGCCTCGGCACCGCCGCCCGCACCCGCACCACCAACTTCACCTGGCAGGCCGCCACCGGAGCGTTCGCCAGGGTTCTCGAGGAGGCGACGGCCGCCGCCGTGGTCAGCCCCGCCCGGCTGGAGCAACCAGCGAGCTAGCCGCCCGCCAGACCTCTCAGTCGCCCCGCCTGCGGGGCATTCGCAGTTCATCCGAAACAGAACGCCGGGCCACCGTCCGCAGGCGCCCGGTAACGATCAGCGGCGCCCAGTCAGACGAAGTAAGCGAGCCAGTCGCCGCCCAGCCCTCAGTCGCCCTGCCTGCGGGGCAGTCAACGGTTGCCGTAGACGATCAGGTCCTGGGAGACCGCGTTGGGGGACTGGCTGTTCACCAGCAGGACCGAGGCCACGCCCGCGAGCACGAGCGCCACCACGGCGACGACCAGGAAGACGCGTACGGGGATGCCACTCATCGCGAACTGCCTCCTTGAGGACCTCCCGACTCTATCAGCCGACGCCGGACAAATGCCACGGGACCCCCCGCGATCCAGACGAGCAGCGCGACCGTGACGGCGTCGGCCGCGAGCACCGGCGCGGCGGGGGCGATCGGCAGGGCCGGCTCCGACGCCGGCGCGCCGCGGTACAGGGCGAGGTCGGGCCGGTCCAGGACCAGCTCGGCACCGGCCAGCCGCGGCGGGTAGGCGGACCAGGCGCCGGTCTTCTCGAGCAGCACCCAGCGCACCCCGGCCGCGGTCAGGCCCGGCGCCAGCGGCCCAGAGCCGTGCACCAGCGGCGCCAGCCGCGGCGAGAACGGGTCCTCGCCGGGCACGGTGCGGTCGCGCAGCTCCAGGTCGTCGTTGGTCACCACCCGGCGCGGGAAGTAGCGCTGCGCGGGCTGCAGCACCACCCGGTCGCGGTTCCAGGAGAAGGCGGTGTAGAGGTGCCAGGGGAGCACCAGCAGCGCGCCGGGCTCCCGGTCCGCCGCGACCAGCGCGCGGGCCTCGGCCCACGAGGCGGGGTAGCGCGCCGCGCCGAGGCGCCCCCAGGCGCCCCAGGCGAGCGGCGGCAGCAGCAGCAGCGGCGTGGCGACCAGCAGCCCTGCCGCCAGCTTGCGGCGCGCCGGCGTGGCCAGCAGGCCGGCGAGCCACTCCACCCCGCCGCCGAAGCCGGCGGCGAGCGCGACCGCGAGCGGGGCGACGAACTTCTGCGCGTCCCGCAGCAGGCCGCCACCCGGCACGTGCTCCACCAGCAGCTGCACGCCCTGGCGCAGCCCGGGCACGGCCCCCGCGGCGGCGAGCAGGAAGCCGACCGCGGCCGCGGCCAGCAGGCCCCTGACGGCGCCGCGGTCCAGCGGGCCGGCGGCCAGGCGCCGCCAACCGACCACCGCCAGGGTCGCCACCAGCGCGAACGCCGGCAGCCACAAGGGCGAGTCGCGGCCTGGCGGCACCACGTCGGCGTTCCAGATGCCGCCCAGGGTGGCGAGGCTGCCGACCGTGCCGAGCGGCCCGTCCGGGCGCGAGGCGAACGCCGCGACGCCCACCGGCCGCACCGGCACGCCCCCCGGGTGCAGGACGCTCGGCACCAGCCAGGGAGCGTTGAGCACCAGCGCCAGCCCGGCGATAGCCAGCAGCCGCCGGCCGGAGGCCGCCCTCGGTGGGCCGGCGATGCTGCCGGCTGGGGCCGGGGCCGCCGCTGGCCGGTCTCCGGCCCGCCCACCCGGCGGTCGCGCGGGGAAGCCGGCGACCAGCAGCGCCAGGCCGGCGGCGATCACCCCGCCCGGCGGGCTGAACGCGGCCACGGCCAGGGCGGCGGCGAGCCGCCGCAGGGCACGCCGCGAGCGGCCCGGCCGCCGGCAGGCGGCGGCGGTGAGGACCACCCACGGCAGCGCGGCGTAGGAGACCAGCAGCGCCCAGTGCCCCATCAGCAGGCGCTCGTACACGAACGCGTTCCACACGTAGAGCACGCCGGCGGCGGCGCACCCGGCGGGCAGCCGGGTCGGCGCCAGCCGGGCGGCGCCGAGGCCCGCGCCCACCAGCGTCGCGAGCAGCACCAGCTTCTGCACCAGGTCCACCGGGAGCAGCCGGCCGGCGAGGGCGACCGCCAGGTCGCTCGGGACCGCGCGGGCCACCGAGGTGCCGAGCCCGAGCAGCTCCCTGGAGAGGGCCGGCCGCGGCACGAAGACCATGTCGTAGGTCAGCACGTAGCCGGGGACCAGCAGCGGACCGAGGACCAGCAGCGCGGCCAGCGCCACCACGGCCAGCGGCAGGCGGTCCCGCGCTCCCCCGTCAGGTTCGGTGGCCTGCTCGGGCAGGCCGGGCGGTACGGTGCCGGTCAGACGGCCCCGGCCTCGCGGCTCTGGCGCGGCGCCGAGGCGACCCGCCGGCCCGGACGCCTGCCCGCCAGCGCCAGGCCGACGATCACCAGCAGCACGCCGAGCACCGCCCCGCCGACCGGCAGGCCGACGCTGAGCATGTTGAGCTGGGAGACGTTCTTCTTGGCGTCGGACGAGAACTTGCTCACGGTGGCGTCGTCGTAGGCCAGGGAGACGTCGACCAGGGTGAGGACCTGCTTGCCCGCGTCGGTCTGCAGCGCCTGGTCGACGTCCTCGGCCCCCTTGATGATCTGCCCGGTGCGGGGCTCGACCCACAGCGTCCTGACGTTGCCGTAGATGATGTTGGCGTTCGCCGTCGGCTGCCCGGGCAGGCCGGCGAGCTCGCCGCTGATCTGCAGCGAGCCGATCTTGATGCCGCCGAAGCGCTGCTCGAACTTGTAGACGGTGAGGCCGTTGATCTGCTCCTCGCTCAGGAACCTGGCCGGGAAGGCCTGCTTGGCGGTGAGGTCCCAGAACGGGTAGTCCTGCTTCTTGACGTTGAACGGGAACTTGAAGACCAGGCCCGAGTGGGGCGGGTTCTCACCGCAGCAGTGCTTGGGCTCCGCGGTGACCCGGTCGAACGCCGCCCGCTCCTGGCTGGCGTCGATCACGCCGCCGTCGGACAGGTCCACGGTCGACACGAAGCTGTCCCACACCGCCGTGCTCGCCGACCCGGCCTTGACGTCGCCCCGGACCACGCGGACGTTCTTGAGCTGGACCCCCGACCGCACCTTGAGGTCGGAGCGGTTGAAGTAGCTGCCCGAGCCGACCGCGACCGGCTTGTCGTACTGGTCCAGCGGCGCCTTCGCCAGCCGCGGGTAGGCGTAGAAGCGCACCAGCAGCGCGAAGAACAGCAGGAACAGCCCCACGAACACCAGCACGATGCCAACTCGACGGCCCACCAGAATCCTCCAGCCTGGTCGTTCCCCCCGAGCGATTTACGTGGGCCGAACACTACACAAACATTGTTCGCAAGAACACATAGACTTACCGTCAGGGGTGTTACTCGGCGTATACGCGTAACCTCCGTAGGACGCCGCGAGGCCCGGAACCGCACACGACCCTGGACACCGTTGATGCAGTCGGACGCCATCGACGCTCCCGCCGCCCGGGCCGGCTCGCTGTTGCGCGCCGGCATCCTGGTCGCGCCCCTGATGGCGCTGGGCAACGGGCTCAACTACGTCTACAACATCGTGATGGCCCGGCTGCTCGGCCCGGCCGGCTACGGCGCCCTCGGCGCGCTGCTCGCGCTCGCCCTGATCGCGTCCGTGCCAGGGCTGGCGCTGCAGGTCGTGGTCGCGCGCCACACCGCCCTACGGGCCGGCGACCGCCGCGCCGTCGCCGATCTGTGGTCGGCCACGCTGGCCGGGGTGGTGCTCGCCGGCCTCGCGCTCGGCCTGCGGGTCGCCGCGGCCAGCCCGTTACTCGCCGGCTACCTCCGGCTCGGCTCGCTCGCCCCGGCGCTGTGGCTGGCCGCCTCGGTGGCGCCGCTGCCGGCGCTCGCCGCGGTGCAGGGCATGCTGCAGGGCCGCGAGCGCTTCGCCCTCCTGGCCGTGGTGCTGGTCGCCGCCGCGGCGGGCAAGCTCGCCGCCGGCGTCGCCCTGGTCGCGCTCGGCACCGGGGTGAACGGCGCGATCGCGGCGGTGGCGGTCGGCTCGCTGGCGGCGGTGCTGCTCGCCCTCGTCTGGGTCCGGCCGGACCGGCCGACCGCCGGGCGGACCGCCCGCGACTGGGCGCGGCTGCTGCCGCGCGGGCTGGGGCGCGAGGTGGCCGCGGCGACCGGCGGGATCCTCGGCCTGTTCGTGCTCGCCAACGTGGACGTGCTGCTGGCCCGCCACCACCTCGGCGCGGCCGCCTCCGGGCTCTACGCCGCCGGCGCCGTGGTGGCCAAGATCGCCTACTGGGCGCCCCAGTTCGTGGTCCTGATCGTGTTCCCGCGGATGGTCACGTCCAACGACCGTCGCCGCCTGCTGGCGCGCTCGGCCGGCTGCATGGCCGCCTTCGGGGCGCTGCTGGTCGCCGCGGCGGCCGCGGCCCCGCACCTGGCCGCCGGCCTCGCCTTCGGCCAGTCCTACCTCGCGGTCGGTCCGACGCTGCCGCTGTTCGCCGCGCTCGGCACCTGCCTCGCGCTGGTCCAGCTGGTGCTCTTCTCCGGCATCGCCAGCGCCGACGCCCGCCTCACGTTCCTGCTGGTCGCGGCCGTCGCCGCCGAGGTGGTCACGGTCTCGACCGTGCTGCACCGCTCGGTCGCCGAGATCGTCACGGTCGCCCTGGTGGTCGCCGCCACCCTGCTGGCAGGTGGCTGGCTGCTGGAACGCGGCCGAACCGTCAGGGAGGTGGGCCAGCGCACCAAGCGGCGGAGGCCCACCGACCGTTTGGGTAAAGGCGAGGCACGATGATGGAGCGCACCCGGCTCGCCCTGCCCGCCCCGTCGACCGCCGCCACGGAGCGGGGCTGGCGGCGGCTGCGCCGCGGCGGGCGCGCCGAGCTGCTCGCCTACCTGGTGCTCGGTGCGCTGGTGCTGGCCGTGCTGGTGCTCACCGACCGCGGCATGGTCGCCCCGGACACCAAGCCCCACCTCTACCTGGCCCCCGCCCGCACGCTGCACGCCGCGCTCTCGGCCTGGCGGGAGGACCCGTACCTGGGCCAGCCCAACTTCGACGCCGGGGTCGCCCCGGTCGCCGTCCTGGTGATGGCGATCCGCGCGCTCGGCGTGCCCGCCTGGCTGGTCATCCGCCTCTGGCGCGCGCTGCTCCTGCTGGTCGCGGGCGCCGGCGCCGCCGTCCTGTACCAGCGGGTGGCCGGCGGGCTCGACGAGCGCGGCAGCGGCCGCGGGCACCCGGCCGGGCGGGTCGTCGCCGCCGCCCTCTACGTGGTCAACCCGTACGTGGTCGTCGCCGGGGCGAGCACCCCGGTGCTGCTGCCCTACGCGCTGCTGCCCTGGCTGCTGGTGGCGCTCGCCCGCAGCGTGCGCGAGCCGCGCTCGTGGCGCTGGCCGGCCGCGTTCGGGCTCGCCTTCTTCGCCTCGAGCGGCCTCAACGCCGGCATCGTCGGGCTGTTCATGCTGCTGGCCGTCCCCTGCTGGCTGGCGTTCGAGCGGCACGCGAACGGGCTGCCCTGGCGCCAGCTCCTGGTCGCCACCGGTCGCTGCCTGCTGCTGTCCCTGGCGGTGTCGCTCTACTGGCTCATTCCCGCCTTGCTGGCCAGCGGGACCGGCAGCAGGATCGCGACCGCCACCGAGGCGCCGCGCGACGTCGCCGCGCCGTCCTCCTACGCCGAGACCGTCCGCCTGCTCGGCCTGTGGACCCTGTACGGGCGCGCCGGCCCGCAGCCGTTCGTCCCGGGCATGATCGGCTTCCTGACCAACCCCCTGGTGGTGGTCTCCACCTTCCTGGTCCCGGTCGCCGCGGCGGGGGCGGCGCTGTTCAGCCGCTCGCGCGGCCGGGTGCTCGGCGCCTACCTGCTCGCGGTCGCCGTGCCGGTGATGGTCGGGCTGTTCCCGCCGGGTGCCTCCTCACCCTTCGGGCGCCTGCTCGAGGGGGCCTTCGACCGGGTCCCGGGGGCGATCGCCTTCCGCACCACCAACAAGGCCGGCGCCCTCGCCGCGCTCGGCATCGCCATGCTGGTCGCGCTCGGCGCGGCCGAGCTGGCCACCCGCCCCGGGCTGCGCGACTGGGTGCGGACCGCCGCCGCGGCGGCCGGGGCCGTGGTGCTGGCCCTGGCGGTGCTGCCGGCCTGGACGGGCGGGCTGAACCTCGCCCGCTTCCGCATCCCCGACTACTGGTACCAGGCCGCCCACGACCTCAACCTCGGGTCGTCGACGAACCGCGTGCTGATGGTGCCCGGCGAGGTCCTCGCCGACTACCGCTGGGGCCTGAACGGTCCCGACGACCTCAACGAGTCGCTGCTGACGCGGCCGTCGGCGGTGCGCGTCACCGTCCCCAACGGCTCGGCCGCGCAGAGCAACTTCATGGCCGCGCTGGACACCGCGCTCGGCAACGGCGCGCCCGAGGCGGGCACCGTCAGCGCCATGGCCCGCTACATCGGGGCCGACGAGGTGCTGGCGCGCTACGACACCCGCTGGGAGGCGATCGACGGCCCGCGCCCGGCAGCCCTGGAGGGCACCCTGCGCCGCGACCCAGGGCTGCACCAGGGAGCGGCCTACGGCCGGCCGGGGGAGAACACCGTCGCCGGGCGGGACGCGGGCCCCGGCGACGCCGGCCTCTCGCCGCTCGAGCGCTTCTCCGTCACCGGCAGCCAGCCGATCCTGCACACCGAGCCGTCCACCGGCACGTTACTGGTCGACGGCGACAACTTTGCCCTGCCAGGACTCGCCGGCCAGGGGCTGCTCAACGGGCAGCCGGCCATCCGGCTGCTCGGCGAGACCACCCCCGAGGAGGCCGCCGTCGCCATGGACGACGGCGCCCGCATCGTGCTGACCGACACGGCGCGGCGCCGCGCCTGGGAGATCCACCGGACGGGCCAGTCGTTCTCGCCCACCCTGCTGGCCGACGACCCGATCCCCAAGCAGTACGACGGGCTCAACCTGACCGACGACCCGTCGGAGCAGAGCGTCACCGAGCTGGAGGGCGCCAGGGCGGTCCGCGCGACCAGCTCGGGCACGGTGTTCGGGCTGCTGCCGTCGGGCAAGCCCGCCTACGCCTTCGACGGCGACCCGCGCACCGCCTGGGTCACCGGCGGCTTCGGCACCGCCGTGGGCCAGTCGATCACCATCGAGTTCGGCCGCAAGCTCCGCGTCTCCGAGGTGAGCCTGCGGCCCTTGCAGTTCGACCCGGTGCGGATCAGCTCGGTCCGGATCACGCTCAACGGCCACGCGACCGACGTCGACATGCCCGACCGGCCCGAGGTGGCGGTGCCGCTGCCCCCGACCGAGGCCTTCGGCATGACCGTCGAGATCACCGGCGTCCACGGCAGCGGGGGCCTGAACTCGGTCGGCTTCTCCGAGATCAGCATCCCCGGCGTCAGGGTCAGCGACCGCGTCCGCCTGCCCGACCGCTTCCGCCAGGTGGTCGACTCGTTCGACCAGCCGGCCCGCGAACGGCTCGCCACCACCCCGATCGACGTGCTGCTGAGCAGGGTGGCCGGCGACCCGAGGCGGACCGACGACGACGAGGAGAGCGAGCTGTCGCGCAGCTTCTGGCTGCCGGACACGCGCACCTTCCGGGCGTCGGGCAGGATGTCGGCCAGCGTCGGCCTGCCCGAGCCGGTGATCGACCGCCTCGCCGGCGCGTCCACCAGCGCCACCGCCACCTCCTCGTCGCGCGCGTTCGGCTCGCCGACGGTGCGGGCCTCGCGGGCGTTCGACGGCATCCGCGACACCGCCTGGATCCCGGCCAGCCGCGGCGAGGGGGAGTGGATCCAGGCGGACTTCCCCGCCCGTGAGCTCGACCACGTGGTCGTCCGCCAGGACATCCCCAAGGACCTCGGCAACAAGCAGTTGCTCGACAAGGCGGTGAAGGCCGAGCTGTCGATCGACGGCCAGCCGATCAAGCGGGTGACGCTCGGCACGCCGGTGACCCGGATCGACTTCGCCAAGCGCACCGCCCACCAGGCGCGGCTGACCATCGACGAGGTGGCGGGGCTCGGCGGCGGCATCCGGATCAGTGAGTTCCAGGTCGGCGGCATCCGCCTCGAGGACGCCCGCAACGCGGAGTCGGCGAAGGTCAAGAGCTGTGTCGAGGTCGGCCGCATCGACGGGACTCCCCTGCGGGTCTCGCCCGCCGTCAGCCTCGACGTCCTGACCAGCGGCGCCGCGGTGTTCTTCGAGCCGTGCCCCGGCCAGCCGCTGCGCCTCGGCCCCGGTGTCCACCGGCTGACGGCCGACCCCGGCTGGCTGCTCGACCTGCTGCACCTGGAGTCGAGCTCGGGCGCCGACGGGCGCAAGCTGCGCCTGGTCAGGCAGCTGCCGTCCTCGCCGCGGGTGAACGTGATCAGCTCCTCCCCGACCTCGGCCACGGTCTCGACCGAGGCCGCCCACGGCGGCTACTACCTGGTGCTCGGGCAGGGCTACGACCCGCGCTGGCAGGCCAGCATGGACGGCCGCTCGCTGGGGGCGCCGGTCCTGATCGACGGCTACTCGACCGGCTGGCGCATCACCGAACCCCGCTCGCACGTGATCACCGTGCGGTACGCGCCGCAGCGCCTGGCCTCGGCGTCGCTGGCCGCCTCGCTGCTGGCGATCGCGCTGCTGGTCGGGCTGGTACTGCGGCCGCGGTGGCGTTGGAGGCGACCGTGAGCAGGACGCTCGCCGCGCCCGTCGGGCTGGTGCTGCTGCTGTGGCTGCTCGGCGGGCGGATCGGCCTGTTCATCGGCCTCGCCATCGCGGTCGTGGACTGGTTCCTGCGGCCTCCCCCCACGCTGTTCCTGCGGGCCTCGCTGCTGGGCTTCTGCCTGCTGCCGGTCGCGGTGGTGATCCGCGGCCTGCCGCGGCCGTCGACCGTGACCCCCCTGTTCGCCGGCAGCAACCTGGTCGCCCACTACCTCGCCGGCACGGCGCTCGCCCTGCTGGTCCTCGGCATCCTGCGGGACGTCCGGCCCGCCCCGATACTCCGCGGCCCGGGGAACGGGCCGCCGCCCAACGGCTACGAGCCCAAGCCCTTGCCCTCCCCGCCGGTCCAGGAGCGCCTCCCCGCTCCCGACGGCGCCAGCTCGGCGGGCAACGGCGCCCGCGAGGCCCAGCCGGCCCTCCCCAGCGCCACCCACCCTCCCCTGTGGAAACCGGGCCGCCGGCCGGGCGCCGCAGCCGCACCGCCGCCCAAGGAGGCACCGCCGATCCACCCGCCGCTGTGGGACCCTGCCCGCAACCGCCCCCCTCCCGGAGCCACCACGGCCGGCGGTCCGGTGGAACACCCCGTGGAACCTCCGGTGGAACCCATCCGGGAGGCGCCGCCGACCCACCCACCCCTCAGGGATCCCGCCCGCGGCCCGCGCCCTACCGGCCCGACTGAGGTCACCGGCCCTGCGGCCCCAACCGGCGCCACCGGCACCGGCGCGGCGGAGCCATCCGACGAAGCGACCAGCCCGCCTGCCGAGCGGCCGGCGGTCCTCGAGCAGGCCGAGGACCGGCCCGGTGGGGAGGGCAGGCGGCACCCGCCCGAACTCCGGATCGCCGGCGAGCCGCTCTGGACGGAGGCCGGCCGCGGCGAGGCGGCGGCCCAGGACGAAGAGCGTCGCTCCCGCGAGCGGGAAGGCGACGGCGGGTCCGTGGCACCGTCCGACCGGCGCGAGGACTCGCCCGCCTCGGAGAGCCCGCCCACTCCGGAGCGCGGGCAGGAACCCGAACGGTGAGCGAATCGAGCGCTGGCCCGGTGAGGTCGCGAGGCGTCGGCGGCGGTCGAAGGACTGCCGAGGACCAGCCCGAGGCCGAGGGGCGCGGGGTGGCGCTGGTGTCGGTAGTGGTGCCGACGCGGAACTCGGGGCGCACGATCGCGACCTGCCTCGAATCCGTGCGCGACCAGCGCTGGCCCGCGGTCGAGCTGATCGTGGTCGACAACGCCAGCACCGACGGGACCAGGGAGGTCGCCGAGCGGCTGGCCGACGCGGTGGTGGAGGCGGGGCCGGAGCGCAGCGCGCAGCGCAACGAGGGCATCGCCAGGGCCGGCGGCGACTGGGTGCTGTGGGTGGACGCCGACATGGAGCTGCCCCCCGACACCGTGGAGCGCTCGCTCGACGCCGCCCGCGAGGCCGACGCCACCGCCGTGTTCGTCCCCGAGGTCAGCGTCGGGCCCGGCTACTGGACCCGCTGCCGGGCGCTGGAGCGGCGCTGCTACGCCGGCGAGCCGCTGATCGAGGCGCCACGCCTGGTCCGCACCGCCTACCTCCGCCGGGTCGGCGGCTTCGACCAACGGCTGACCGGACCGGAGGACGCCGCGCTGCGCAACCGCATGCTCGCCGACGGGATCGGGCTCGCCTGGGCGGACACGACCATCGTCCACCACGAGGGGCGGCTCAGCCTCGCCGGCGTGATGCGCAAGCGCTTCTACTACGGCCGCACCGTCCCGGCCTACCGGCGCGCCCACCCCGGCGCGGTCTCCGGCCAGGCGGGCGCCACCCTGCGCGCGATGTGGCGCCACCGGCGCCTGCTCGCCGCCGACCCCGCCCACGCCGCCGGCATGGTGGTGCTGCGTGCCTGCGAGGTTGCCGCCTGGCTGGCCGGCGCGGCCGCCGGCAGCCGCCGGCGGTAGCCGGCTCAGCTCGCCGTGGCGCGGCGGAACGCCTCGCCCATGCGCGCGCTCTGGCGGCGCAGCTCGTGGTGCTCGACGGCGACGCGGCGGTTCTCCGCGCCCACGGCGGCGCGCCTGGCCGGGTCGGCCAGGAAGCCGAGCAGCGCCTCGGCCAGCGCCTCGGGATCGTCGGGCACGCGCTCGTTCGGTGGCCGCACCGCCTCGTGGTTGGAGCCGCACGCGGTGGTGACCACCGCCAGGCCGCTCGCCATCGCCTCCACGTAGGCCAGGCCGAACTGCTCGTTCCAGACCGGGGTCGGCCGCGGGGCGGTGACGAACACCGCCGCGCGGCGCAGCTCGCCGGCGACCCCCTCGCGGCTGCTGGCGCCCAGGTAGGTCACGGCGGAGCCGTCCCGGGCGGCCTCGCGGCGCACCAGGTCCTCCAGCGGGCCGCGGCCGACCACCCGCAGCACGGCCTCCGGCAGGCGCGCCCGGACCAGCCGGAACGCGTCGAGCACCCGGTCGACGCCCTTGTTCGGGGCGAGCGGCGAGACGAAGATCGCCACCGGCGAGGGCTGCGGCGCCTCCGCCGGGTGGAACAGCTCGGTGTCGATCCCCGGGAGCACCACGGGGCAGCGCTCCGGCGGCAGGCCGAGCGCGACGCAGTGGTCGCGGGCCGCCTCCACGAAGCAGAGGAAGAGGTCCGCCCCGAGGGCGCGGCGCAGCGCCTGGCGGTAGGGCGGCAGGCGGTACAGGGGGATGTCGGGGTCGTTGGCCCACACCAGCACCGCCTGGCGCCGGCCGCGGCGCCTGGCGAACGCGCTGGCCTGGCCGGTCACCAGCGAGCACAGCTCGAGCGAGGCGACCCAGTCGCGCTGGTCGACCTCTGGCCCGGACAGCGCCCCGAGGCCGCGCAGCCACGCGAGCGCCCCCGCCTCGACGAAGCGCCCGATCGGCCGCCGGTAGGGGCGCTCGACGAAGTCGACCGCCTCCGGCGGCCGCGGGCTTCCCACCGCCGTCACCGCCGCCCGCGGCATCAGCGACAGCCAGTGCAGCTCCCGCCAGGGCCGCTGGTCGGGCAGCATGAACCAGAGCATGCGGAGCGGACCCTGCTCCACCAGACCGTCCTCCCTGCCCGCCCCGACCTCTCCAGCGCGCGCCGTGCGGCGCGACGACGAACGCCGAGCTTAATACCTCGCCACTAATACCAGTGGTGGGCGACCCAGAAGGCCATCGCCGCCCCTGCCGTGCCGTAGCGGTCGTGCACGTAGGCGCGGAAGGCGGCGAGCTGCCGGCGGCAGTCGGTGGTGGCGTAGGCGACGCCGAGGTAGCGCAGGCGCTGGTCGAGCAGCAGCTGCCCGAGGCCGAACGCGCTGGACGTGGGGTTCGCCGCGGTCGGGTCGCCACCCGACTCGTGGGCGATGACGAACCACTCGGCCGGTGAGGTCCCGGAGAGGTCACAGCGCCAGCCGCGGCCCAGCGGGCCGCCCCGGCCGGCCAGCGCGGCCTCGACGGCGGCGCGGTGCGCCGCCAGGCGGCGTTCCCGCTCCGCCTCCAGCGCCCGCCTGACCTCGGCGTCCGCCTGGTCGAGCAGCGCCTGCACCGCGGCCAGCTCGGCCGCGAGGGCGGCGCGGCGGCCGGCCAAGCGCGCCGCCGAGGCGCGCACGCCCTCCTGACCGTGGCGCAGCTCGGCCAGCGCCAGGTCGACCCGGTCCCTGGCCCCCTCGGCGCCATCGAGCGCGCCGCGCCGCTGCTCGATCGAGGCACTGGCGACCCGGGTGGCCAGTGCCAGCGCCGCCGGGTCACCGGAGGCGAGCAGCAGCTCGAAGGGGGCCAGCGGTCCCTGCGCGTAGAGGTCGCGGACCTGCTCGCGGTAGCCGGCCCCGGCCTCGGCCAGGGCCTGCTCGGCCTCGTCGAGCTGCTGCTCCCGCCGGGTCGCCTCGGCGACCAGCGCGTCGACCCGCGCCTGCTCCACGTCGGCCGCCGCGGCCAGGCGCTCGGCCCGCCCGGTCAGATCGGCGACCCGGCGCCGCAGCTCCGCCGCCCGCGCCTTGGCGACCGCGGGCGGCGGCCGCTCCGGACCCGCCAGCGCCGGCTGGCAGGCGCCGGCCAGCAGCACCGCCAGCAGCGCGCCCGCCAAGGAGGTCCGCATCAGGCTCCCACCGGATCGGGGTCCCGGCCCTCCTCGCCCATTCGGACTTTCCAGCACAGACTTGAGCCCGCGAGCCGGGCCGACCGGGACACCGGCACGACAACGGGCGAGCCCGGCGGAACGGGCGGATGCGGCCACCGCGGTGAGCGATGGCAAGATACGTGGCGCCCGGAAGACGGGCGCAGGCGGCAGAGGAGCGGACCCCGGAGGATCGTGCCGACCGAGCGGACCGACCAGGACCACCGGCCAGGGAACATGCCCCGGGCCGGTGCCGGGACGCCCGAGGCGGCGGGGACCGACAGCCGCCACCCGCCGGGGACGGCGGCGCCGGCGACCCGCCGGCAAGCCGCCGTGGCGGCCGGGCTGGCGGTCGCGCTGACCGGCTTCTGGCGCCTGGTCAGCCCACTTGCGGGCGGGCAGCTGTGCTGCGACGCCGCCAACTACCTGCGCATGGCTGCCGACCCGGGGCAGCCGGTCATCCGGCCGCACAGCTCACGGGTGCTGGTGCCGTGGCTCACCCACCTGCTCGGCGGTGGGCGGGCCACCTACCACGCCATCACCCTGGCCTGCCTGGCCGGGGCACTGCTGCTGACCTACCTGCTGACCCGGCGCCTGGGCGCGGGGCACGCCTGGGCGCTGCTGGCCATGGCCGGGCTGGCGTGCAGCCGCGGCTGGGTCTTCTACCTCTACGACCCGTACCTGTCCGACCCGGCGGCGTTCCTGCTGCTCGCCGGCGGGTTCCTCGCCCTGGTCCGTGCCCGTCCGACCTGGCTGCTCGCCCCGCTGCTGGTGCTCACCGCCGGTGCTCGCGAGCTGTTCGCCGGCATGGCCCTGCCCGTCTACGCCTGGCTGCGCGGCCGCCGAGGGAGCCTGGTGGACCCGCGAGCGGTGCTGCGCACCGCCGCCCTGCTGGCGCCGGCCGTGACCGCCTACGCCCTGGTCCTCGCGCTGGCGCCCAGCCTGCCCCCCGCCGACTACCAGCGGCCGTTCCCGACCGTGCTCGCCGGCATCCTCGACAAGCGGATGAAACAGGACGGGGTGCTCTGGTTCGGCAGCGCCTTCGCCATGTCGCTGGGCGTGTGGTGGCCGCTCGCGGTCGCCAAGCTGGGCACCGAGCCGGTCCGCCGGCTCGCCTGGTGGCTGGTGCCGGTGCTCGCCAACTGCCTGATCGGCTGGGACTGGTCGCGGTACGCGACCTATGCCTTCCCGGTGGTGGTGCCGGCGGCGGCGCTCGCCCTGACCCACGCGCCACGGCGCCCGCTGCTGCTCGCGGCGGTGGCGCTGCAGGCGCTGCTGCCGCTTGCCGACCTGGCCGCCGGCCGCCCGCAGCTCAACCACCCGGGACCGTCCCTGCCGCTGTCCCTGCTCCTGATCGCCGTCGTCGCCGTGGTGCTGGTGCCGAGGCCGCCGAGGTTCGCACGCGCCCGCTCGACTTGACGCGCCGCGGCGCCCCACGGCGCCACGCGCCGCTGACCAGGCGACCGGAACCCTACGACGTCGTATCCCCCGACTGGCGCGATGCCCTTGAACGGCGAAGGCCGGGACGCGACACTCGAAGGGCACCGGCGGCCCCTCCGAGGACCCGGGAGCGCGGCGGCGGCCGGGACGACCGGGAGGTCCGAGGCCGGAGGCGGCGACCCGGCACAGCGAGGCGGTGGAGAGGATGGTCAAGGTCGGCGACCACGTGGAGGTCGAGTCCGAGAAGGTCGGCAGCGCGACCCGCAGCGGTGTGGTGACCGCGGTCGACGGTCGCCTGCTGACGGTTCGCTGGGACACCGGCGGCGAGTCCATGTTCATCCCGAGTGCCGGATCCCTGCGCGTCACCAGCGGCGGGGCCACTCCCGAGGTGCGGTAACCGCCGGCGTCCCGGCGGGCACCAGGCGGCTCCGTTGGGGGTGGCGCGGCATCCCAGGTGGGAGCATCCTGGCAGTCTGGCGAGGCCGGCCACGCGCCCGGCTCCCGTGTCCCGCCGGGTGTCGTGGCCGGCGACCATCCTCTACAGAAGCGGTCGGTGGGCCTTCGCCGCTTTGTGCGCTGGCTTCCCCCGTCGCTCCGTCGTCGCCAGGGGCTCCTCCGTCGCTCCTCCGTCCAGCCAGCGCGCGGCTCCGGCCCACCTCCCTAACCCCAGTGCCTGCGGCTCCTCCGTCGCTCCTCGGTCAGTCCAGCGCGCGGCTCCGGCCCACCTCCCTACACCGGCTACTCGTAGCGCAGCGCGGTCGCCGGGTCGAGGGCGGCGGCCTGGTTGGCCGGGCCGAACCCGGCGATGATCCCCACCAGCGCGGAGATCCCCAGCGCGAGC
>DASUZB010000339.1:0-60770 GCA_036377075.1 Actinomycetes bacterium
GCGACCGCTACCTGCTGGCGTGGCGGCGCTGGCTGGACCAGCAGGCCCCGCACGCCTCGCCTGGGCTGGGCGGGCCGTGACGTTGGACGACCGCCCGGAGCAGCTGGCGGGTTCACGCTTGGCGGGCAGCTCCGGAGATGCTCGGGGCGGTGATCGCCGGTGCCGGCCCAGGCGCCGAGGCCTTCCGGCTGGTGGTCGTCGGCAGGGTCACCAAGGTCCACCGGGCCGTGCGTGACGACCACTGGGGAGTGGTCACGCCGGTGGAGGTCAGCGTCGAGGCGGTGCTGCGCGGTGCCGCTGGGGCGGTGGTGCGCTTTCGCAACCCGGGCGGGACGCTGCCGGACGGCAGTGGCGTCGGCGTGGGGGACGGGGTGGCGTTTCAGCGCGGCCAGCGGTACGTGGTCGCGGCGCGGGCCGAGCCCGACGGCAGCTTCTCGGCCTGGGGCTGCGGGCTGACAAGGGTGCTTTCACGGGCGCAGGCGGCGGCGCTGGCCGCCCGTTACCACGCCGGCTACCGGCCAGTGCCGGACAGCGCGGTCCAGCCCGACGATCCGCCCGGGGTGGGTTGGCATGGCCGGGTTGCCGGTGGCGTGGCGGTGCTGGTCGCGCTCGTCGCCGGCGTCGTGCTGGGCGGCCGGGCTCGGCAGCGGCGCCGCGCCGCTGCCCGCTGGTCGGGCTGGGTCCAGCAGTAGGCGGCCCGTGCCTGAGGGAAGCAGCCGAGGGCACAACTCAAGCCCTGGGCGGCAGGGCGAGACACCCACCGAACGAAGCGAGGCGCCGCTACGCGGCCGGTGGGTCGTGGCCGTCCCGGGCGGGCGGGACCAGGATGACCTTGCCGGTGGCCGGGTCGCGCACGAACTGCCAGCCGCCCTCGTGGGCGGCGACGTGGTGGACCCGGCACACCAGCACCAGGTACCCCAGGCTGGTCGGCCCGCCGTCGACCCAGTGCACCCTGTGGTGGGCGTCACACCACGCCGCCGGCCGGTCGCAGCCCACCGCGACGCAGCCGCCGTCGCGCAACGCCAGCGCGCGGCGCAGGGCGGGCGGGACGACGCGGGTGGTGCGGCCCAGGTCGAGCAGCGCGACCGGGGCGCCCAGCGGCGGCGGCAGCAGGCTGACCGCCTTGCGCAGCACGGCGGCCAAGCCGCCGTCCTCGCCGTCCGCGCCATGGCCGGCATCGCCCTGGTGGCCGCCGTCCAGGTCGGGGTGGCGGCGGACGACCGCGCGGGTGACCAGCGCGTCGCAGGCCAGCCGGCGGACCGTCTCGGGCGGCAGGACCCCGCCCCAGGCCCCGACGCCGCCGACCCCGGCCTGGTGGCGGAGGCTGGCCAGCTCGATGGTGACGTTGACGTTGGGGCGCAGGCCGCCCTCCTGGGGCAGGTCGCCGGCGCGCAACGCCCAGCGGGCCAGGTCGGCCAGGGCGTCGGCGCGCCGCCGCGCCGCCGAGCGCGGGTCGTCGGGGCCGGTGGGCCGGGCGCGGGGGGCCAGGGCGGCCTGGACGGCCTCGCCGGCCTCGGGGTCGAGCAGGCCCTTGACGTCGACCCCGTCCACCGTGCTCGACAGCCACAGCCCGCGCTTGTCCAGGCGCTTGCGGGTCCGCTCCTCGGCGGTGCCAGGGTCCACGAGGTCGCGGAGGTGGTCGGCGACGCGGCGCAGCCGGGGCGGGTCCAGCCGCGCGGCGGCGTCGAGGAGGACCGGCTCGGCCTCGGCGACCTTGGCGGGTGGGAGGTCGGCGGTGGCGTCGGCCAGCGCGGCGGCGTGGGCGTAGGACACCGCCCCGGCGGCCAGGGCTTGGGCGGTCCCGGCCAGGGGGCCGCGGTGCAGCGCCCTCGCGGTGCGGACTCGCTGCGCGGCCACGTGCGGGCTCATGCGGAAGGTGGCGCGCAGCCAGCCGGCGGTCGGGGCCACCACGCCGTGCTCGGCTCCGGCGGCGCCGCGGGCGTCGACCGCGGCCAGGCGACGCAGCCGTACGGCGTCGAGCTGGTCGCTGAGCCGTTCCAGCGCCAGGACCTGCTCGGCCAGCAGGGTGTCGCCGAGGTGGTCGAGGTCGTCGTCCAGGAGCCCGGCGACCTGGTCGGCGAGTCCCTCCAGCCCAGGCGGAACCCCCGCGCCCGGCCCCGCCACGCTCATGGGCAGCGTTGCGGGCCCCCTGGCGGGGCCGGCTTCCGGGTCGCGTGGCGAACTGGCGTACGATTTCATGCCCGAAACCTACCTGGCCAGCTAGTTCCTGCCCAGGCCCTGGGCGCAATCTGGGGAAAAGCACCCACGGACTTCCTGCCCGCAGATCGCCCCTACGACCGTGCTGCCACCAGGACGCTGGGCGCGCGACCGCCTCGAGGTCGGCTGGACGGTGCGGGCAGGCTGGTGGGGACGCGGCTACGCGACCGAGATCGGCCGGGCGGGCCTGCGGCCGGCATTCGAGGACCTTGGCGCGGAGGAGGTCGTGGCGTTCACCGGACGGCACAACCACCGGTCACGCGCGGTGATGGAGCGGCTGGGCACGCGCTCCGTCGGCGAGCTCCCCGGCCGTGGCCTGGTGGAAGGCCGCGATGGTGTCCACGACGGCGTGCCGATCGCCCTGTACGCGGTCGAGCGCCTGGACCTCCGGGTGTCGTGACCGCGCCACCTACCCGCTGCGAAGCGCGGACCGGAGCTTGGCGGCGAGCTCCGCGCCATGCGCGGAGGCGGCGAGGGGCGACGCTCGCCGGTCAGC
The DNA here is from genome assembly GCA_036377075.1 of Actinomycetes bacterium. Taxonomy (GTDB): domain Bacteria; phylum Actinomycetota; class CALGFH01; order CALGFH01; family CALGFH01; genus DASUZB01. The sequence goes on from DASUZB010000339.1 coordinate 2,714, forward strand.
AGTCGACCGAGCAGGGCGGCGTCGTGCTGCCGGCGCGGGCGCGGGCGGCGCGCACCGCCGCGGCGGGGGAGAGGTTGCCGCCGTGGCGCCAGGAGGTCAGGAACGGCCACGGATCGACCGCGCCGCGGCGGATCCACCAGACGCCCGGCCCGGTCGGCCAGGAGAGGCCGAAGTGCAGGTGCGACGCGACGCCGACGGCGTCGCCGCTGTGGCCCACCCGGCCGAGCGGCGAGCCCACCTCGACCCTGGCGCCGGGGGCCACGCCGGCGGCGATCGACGACAGGTGGGAGCCGTAGTAGCGCACGCCGTCGACGCCGACGATCGAGACCGCCAGGCCGCCGCGCTCCTCGCCGCGGTTGCTGCTCGACTCCCAGCGGTCGCGCGCGCTGACCTCGTCGACCGTGCCGGACACCGGGGCGACCACGGTGCACCCGGCCGGGGCGAAGATGTCGGTCGCCGGGTAGTCGTGGTGGCCGTGGGAGTAGGCGTACCTGCAGCCGCGCAGCGGGAAGGTGTGCCGCGCCGCGGTGGCGGCGCCGTCCGCGGTGGTGGAGGTGGCGCCCCCCGGCCCGGTGCCCGGCGCCGGCGTGGTGGCCGGCGCCTGGCCCGAGGCGGCGCGCCGGTCCCCGGAGGAGCAGCCCGCGGCCAGGGCCGCCGCGACGACCAGCATGGCCACGAGGCGCAGGGCGGGCATGGCAGGGGCCTCCTGGGGTCGGGAGGTCGATGGTAGCCGACCGCCGGGCGGCTGGCTCGCCGCGGCGAGCCAGCCCAGGCGTCACCGCGGTGTGCGAACCTGTCCGGCCTGCACGACGAGCGCGCGCCGGGCCGGCCGACCGGCGAGGTGGTCGCCGGCGGCGCGCCGGTGCCGCCCGCCGACCTGGAGGCGCTCGGCATCCTCCACGCCGACCTCGACGCGTTCTACGCCAGCGTCGAGGTGCTCAAGGACCCCAGCCTCGCCGGCCGGCCGCTGCTGGTCGGGGGGACCGGGTCGCGCGGGGTGGTGACCTCCGCCTCCTACGAGGCGCGGGCGTACGGCTGCCGCAACGCGATGCCGATGGCGCGCGCCCGCGCCCTCTGCCCGCCGGCGGTCGCCGTGCCGCCCGACTTCGCCGCCTACCGGCGCTACTCCAAGCAGGTGTCGCGCATCTTCCACGAGGTCACGCCGCTGGTGGAGCCGCTCTCGCTCGACGAGGCGTTCCTCGACGTCGCCGGGGTGCGCCGCCTGTTCGGCGACGCGCTGTCGATCGCGCGGCTGCTGCGGGCGCGGGTGGCCGGCGAGGTCGGCCTGCCGCTGACCGTCGGGGTGGCCGCCAACAAGTACCTGGCCAAGCTCGCCTCCACCCGCGGCAAGCCCGACGGCCTGCTGGTCGTCCCGCCGAGCCGCAGCCTCGACTTCCTCCACCCGCTGCCGGTCGCCGCCCTCTGGGGCGCCGGGCAGGCCACCATCGCGGTGCTCGCCCGCTACGGCCTGCGCACCGTCGGCGAGGTGGCGCGCACGCCGCGGTCCACCCTGGAGGCGGCCCTCGGCGCGGCCGCCGGTGCCCAGCTCCACGAGCTGGCCTGGGCGCGCGACCCGCGCCCGGTGGAGCCGTTCGAGGCGGCCAAGTCGATCTCCTCCGAGGAGACCTTTGCCAGCGACATCGACGACCCGGAGGCGCTCGCCCGCGAGGTGCTGCGCTGCGCCACCCGGGTCGGGCGCCGGCTGCGCGAGGCCGGCGTGGTCGGCCGCACGGTCACCCTCAAGCTCCGCTACGCCGACTTCAAGACGATCACCCGCGGCCGCACCCTCCCCGACCCGACCGACGTCGACGCCGACATCCACCGGGTCGCCGCGGACCTGCTGCGGCGCCTGCGGCTGGGCCGGGTGCCGGTGCGGCTGGTCGGCGTGACCGTCTCCAACCTCGGCGACGCGACCGCGCCGACCCAGCTCAGGTTCGGCCCGGAGCGGCCCGGCTGGGAGGCGGCCGTGCGCGCCGCCGACGCGGTGCGCGCCCGTTTCGGGGACGGCGCGCTCGACCTCGCCTCGCTGGCCGCCGAGGCGCCGGAGGCCTTCCGCGAGGCACGCGAGGCCCCCAGGGTCCGCCGCGAGCCGCTCTAGGGCGCTACGCTTGCCCTCCCCGCTACGTCACAGAGTGAGGTGGGCATGGCCGGCAGGGTCCTCTACCAGGTCGAGGACCGGGTCGCGACGGTCACGATGTCGCGGCCCGAGAAGCTCAACGCCATGGACCGGCAGACGTTCGAGGAGCTGCGCCGCGCCGCCGCCAGGGCGGCCGAGGACGAGGACGTCGGCGCGGTGCTGGTCACCGGCGCCGGCCGCGCCTTCTCCTCAGGGCTCGACCTGGCCGAGTTCGCCGGCATGGCCGAGGTGGACCACGCCGAGGAGGTGATCGGCGAGCTGCAGCTTGCCATCGGCGCCTTCGAGCTGCTCCCCAAGCCGGTCATCGCGGCCGTCAACGGGCTCGCCGTCGGCGGCGGCCTGCAGCTGGCGATCGCCTGCGACCTGCGCCTCGCCGCGGCGTCGGCGCAGTTCGCCAGCTGGGAGATGCGCTGGGCGATCGTGCCCGACCTCGGCGGCACCGAGCGCCTGCCGCGCCTGATCGGGCTCGGCAGGGCCAAGGAGCTGGTCTTCACCGGCCGCCAGGTCAGCGCCGCCGAGGCCGAGCAGATCGGTCTGGTCAACCGCGTGGTGCCCGACGCCGACCTGGCGCTCGCCGCCGCCGAGCTGGCGGCCGGCCTGGCCAGCGGCCCCACCCTGGCGCTCGGCATGGCCAAGCAGTTGCTCAACGAGTCGTTCGACCGGCGCGTCAGCGAGGGGCTCAGCGCCGCCCGCCAGGCGCAGCGCGTCACCCTGGCCTCGGCGGACCACCGCGAGGCCCGCGCCGCCTTCGCCGAGCGGCGGCCGCCCCGCTTCCGCGGCCGCTGAGAACTCCCCCCCAAACCGGTGCCGCGGCTGTTGTTGGTGCCCCCGCACGCCGGGTACACTCGGATTCGTCACCAAGGCCACGTCCCGGACGGAGAGCGTTGCGATGCCCCTGTCCGATCACGAGCAGCGCATTCTGGCCGAGATCGAGCGGCGCCTGCTCGAGGAAGATCCAAAGTTCGCCCACCACGTGGGCTCGACCTTCCAGGCGCACCTTTCCCGGCGCCTGAAGCTCGCCGCCCTCGCCTTCGTCGTGGGCCTCGTCGTCCTGGTCGCGGGATTCGCCAAGAACGTCGGGCTCGGTGTCGCCGGGTTCGTGATCATGCTGGTGGCGATCTTCGAGTTCGTCCGCACGCTGCGCCGCCGGGCCTCGGTCGAGCGGCCCGCCGCGGCCAAGGCGGCCCCCGAGGCGCCGCCACCGTCGCGGCCCTCCTCGCCAGCCCGCGGCATCGAGTCGTGGTGGGGCAGGATGACCGAGCGCTGGCGCCAGCGGTGGGAGGAGCGCGGCGGCCCACCTCCCTCCTAGCGTCCCCGCCGCGTGCGCGCCCCGCTCCGCCGGCGGGGCGCCGTCGTTTTCTCGGCTGGTGAGCCGGCGGCTCAGCGGTGCAGCGCCGGGACCTTCTCCTCGCCGGGGGCCTTGCCGTTGGGCCGCGCCGAGCGGACCACCACCGGGTGCGGGGCGACCAGGCTGCGCGGGCTGAGCGCCGCCACCACCCGGCGCCGCCAGCCCAGCCCGGCGGCGAGGCGGGCGCGGACCGCCCTGGCGAGCCGGCGCGCCTGGTGGGCCTCCTGCTCGTCGGTGCCGTCCAGGGCGTACTCGGCCGCCACGTACAGCTCGGTCAGCTCCTCCAGCGGCGCGGCGGCGGCCCGGTGGTCGGCGCCCAGCCGGGCCGCGTAGGCGTGCGGGGTCTCGGCCGGGCCACGGCCGATGCCGGCGTCGCCGGCCCAGTCGGACACCTCCCGGTACGCCTCGGCCACCGCGTCGCGCGGGCGCTGCTCCGCCCGCCGCCTGGCCAGCAGGTTGCGGGCCGCCTTGACCAGCGGCACGGCGGCCACCAGGACGAGCAGGGCGAGCGGGACCAGCACCAGCGGCTGCCGCAGGAGCCCGCGGTCGCGCGCCCGGGCCTTCTGCGCCGTGCCGAGCACCGGGTCTGGGCGCTCCTGCTGCCTGACCGCGGTCGACTGGGTCGGCGCGGTGGTCGCGGTCGCCTGGCTTCCCCTGCCGCTCGTCGAGGCGGTCAGGATCGGGGCCTGGGGCGGCACCTGGGAGTAGGCGGGGACGTCGACCTGGTCGGGCCGTGGGGTCGGCTCGAAGCGCACCCAGCCGACGCCGTTGAACCAGATCTCCGGCCAGGCGTGGGCGTCGCGGGTGGTGACCTCGAAGGCGTCGCCGACGCGCCGCCCGGGGGTGAAGCCCATCGCGACCCGGGCGGGCAGGTGCACCGCGCGGGCCATCGCCGCCATGGCGATGGCGAACTGCTCGCAGTAGCCCCGGCGGACGGAGAACAGGAACTGGGTGAGCCGGTCCTCGCCGCCGCTGCCACCGGACAGCTCGGGGACCTCGAGGTCGTAGGTGAACTGGCTCGAGCGGAGGTAGCGCTGCAGCGCCAGCGCCTTCTGGTAGGCCGTCGGGACGTCCTTGGTGAGGTCCTCCGCCAGCCTGACGACGCGGTCGTCGAGGCCCTGGATCTGCAGGTAGTTCTCGCCAGGCTCCTGGCTGTAGTCCTGGGCGCGCAGGAGGTCCTCGGGCTGCGGCGCCAGGACGGTCGAGACCACCTGGTAGCTGAAGCCACGGCGGAAGCGGGACTTGGTCGCGATCCCGCGGTTGGCCGGGTTCTGCCAGATGCTCCGCCCGGCCTCGACGCTCACCGGGGCCGCCGCCGCCGGCAGGACCGCGCCGCTGCCGCTGCCGGCCAGCTCGTCGATCTGGTAGCGCTGGGTGAGCCGGGTGACGTGCGCTCCAGGCTCGACGTCGGGGTTCGGCGCGCCGTTCACGAACGGGACCAGGTCGTCGGTGCGGCCGGAGGCGGACCAGGTGGTCCCGTCGAAGCGGTCCAGGGTCTGCAGCCGCCAGTACTCGCCGGTGACGGCCTCGACGGTGAACATGCGCGTCTCGCGCGCCTGGCGCAGGCGGGTGCGCAGGGAGACGAACGGGTTGATGCTCACCGGCCCCTCGGCGGCGACGCCGGTGCGGTAGTCGAGCAGCGGCGCCTGGTTGTAGCCGGGCAGCAGCCAGGGGAGGAACAGGCCCGCGGCGCAGGCGACCACCGCCAGCCAGCGGCCGATGTTGGCGGCCGGGGTGGAGGGCAGGCGCCAGCCCGACGCCGGCCGCGCCCGGGTGCTCGACACCCAGCGGCCCCAGGTGGTCAGGCGCGCCCGCCCCTCGGTCAGCAGCACGCCGGCCGCGCCGAGCAGGAACCACAGCGCGTACCAGCCGGGGCTCGAGTTGCGCACGATCGCGGGGAAGACGAACAGCCCCAGCGCCGGCACCACCGCGAGCAGCGGCTGCCTGGCGCGGAAGGTGAGCCCGTCGGCCGAGGTCGCCACCGCCCACGCCCCGGCGCAGGTGATCAGGAGGAACTCGCGGGTGACCTCCACCGGCGCCGCCTGGTCGACCACGCCGCGCAGGGCCACCCGCACCCCCTCGGCCATCGCCTGCAGCGTGCCCGGGGTCGGCAGCACCACCCAGAGGGTGCGGGGGAACAGCAGGATCCCGGCGACCACCACGAAGCCGGCGACCATGCCGGCGAGCGACAGGAGCTGGCCGGCGCCGGCGCGGCGCAGCAGGGCGGCGAGCCCGACCGCGGACAGCATGGTGAGCCACGTCGGCAGCCACCAGGCGTTGCCCGCGTAGAGGCGACCGACCGACAGCGAGGCGCCGGTCAGGAGGCCGACGAGGGCGATCGTCTGCGCGACGTCGGTGCTGCGCGCCCCAGCGGAGCGGTCAGGCGTTTCCATGGGGTTTCCAGTCGGTCGGTGCGGGTCATCGCGGCGGTGCGCCAGCCGGCGCGCTCCAGCATGGCGGCCGCGCCGGCGGCGCGGGCGTCGCCGGCGGCGAGGTCACGGGCGGCGAGCCCCAGCCAGGTGTCGGACCGGACGAGCAGGGCGAGCGCCCCGCCGAAGCCGAGCCGGGCGCGCGCCAGCACCGCCGCCTCCTCCGAGTCGGGCACGGTGAGCACCGTCAGCAGCAGCCCCTCGCCGGAGAGGCGGCCGAGCTGGTTGGCGAGCGGCACCAGCGACTCGCCGCGGCTCGGGCCCACGGTGGCGAGGTAGTCGAGCAGGGCGGCCGCCTGGTCGCTGCCGGTCGGCGGCTGGACGCGCTCGCCGCTCTCGGTCACCAGCGCCAGCTCGTAGCCGGAGCGGGCGAGGCGGACCACCATCGAGGCGGTGGCCGAGATGGTCCGCTCGAGCGAGGAGTGCTCGCCGTGGCCGTTGTGGGCGTGGCGGCGCAGGTCGACGGCGACCAGGGCGCGCGCCCGCCAGGGCTGCTCCTCCTGCCGGATCATCAGCTGGCCGCGCTTGGCCGACGAGCGCCAGTGCACCTTGCGCAGGTCGTCGCCGTCGCGGTACTCGCGGGTGGTGTAGAACTCGTCGCCGCGGGTGAACAGGCGGCGCACCCTGGCGGCGGAGGCGCTGGCGAAGTCGCCGCCCATCCCGGGCGCGGGCAGCCCCTCCACCCGCGGGTGGACGATCACCTCGGAGGTGCCCGCCACCTGGGAGGTGACCTGGGCCAGCCCGAACGGGTCGAGCAGCCGCACCGACAGCGGGCCGATGGTGTAGCGGCCACGGGTCATCGCGGTCAGCTCGTAGTGGAGCGTCTCGCGGTCGCCGCCGGCGATGCCGGGCACCACGAAGCGGGCCGCCGGCCCGAACTGGTAGGGGAGCTGGTCCTCGAGCAGCAGCACGCCGGTCTCGAAGCGGGACGGGTTCTGCAGCCGCACGTTGGCCGCGATGCGGCTGCCGACGGTGGCCCGCAGCGGCCGCACCGTGCGCACGCAGGCCAGCCGGTAGCGGCCGAAGCGCACCACCACCCAGGCGCCGAGCGGCAGCACCAGCGCGGCCACGGCGAGCATGAACAGCTCGGGGACGCCGGTGAGCACGCCGGTGAGCCACAGCCCGACCGCGCTGGCGCCGAACCCGTAGGCCCTCGGGGTGAAGGTCCGCCAGCCCAACGCGCTATCCCTCGCCGCGACCGCGGATCGGGATCGGGACCGACTCGAGCAGCTCGGTCAGCACGTCGGTGGTGTCGCGGCCGACCATCTGCGCCTCGGGCGCGAGGATCAGCCGGTGGGCGAGGACGGGCACGGCCAGCGGCTTGATGTCGTCGGGGATCACGTAGTCGCGCCCGGTCACCGCCGCCGCGGCGCGGGCGGCGCGCAGCAGCGCGAGCGCCGCCCGCGGGCTGGCGCCGAGGGCGAGGTCGCCGTGGTCGCGGCTGGCCCGCATCAGGTCGACGATGTAGCGCTTGAGGCTCGCGGCCACGTGCACGGTCCGGCAGCTCTCGATCATGGTGGCGATGGTGGGGGCGTCGGCCACCGGCGAGATGTCGTTCAGCGAGGAGGACTGGCCGTGGGTGTCGAGGATCTCGATCTCCGCGTCCCTGGTCGGGTAGCCGATCTCGAGCTGCAGCATGAAGCGGTCGCGCTGCGCCTCGGGCAGGGGATAGGTGCCCTCGTGCTCGATCGGGTTCTGGGTGGCGACCACCATGAACGGCACGCCGAGCTGGTAGGTCACCCCGTCCATGGTGACCTGCCGTTCCTCCATCGACTCGAGCAGCGCGGCCTGGGTCTTGGGCGACGCCCGGTTGATCTCGTCGCCGAGCACGATGTTGGCGAAGATCGCGCCCGGCTTGAACTCGAAGTCGCCCCGCTCCTGGTTGTAGACGCTCACGCCGGTGACGTCGGAGGGCAGCAGGTCGGGGGTGAACTGGATGCGCCGCACCGAGCAGTCGATCGAGCGGGCCAGGGCCTTGGCGAGCATGGTCTTGCCGACGCCCGGCACGTCCTCGATGAGCACGTGGCCCTCGGCCAGCAGCGCGATCAGGGCGAGCCGGACCACCTCGGGCTTGCCCTCGATGACCCGCTCGATGTTCGCGCGGATGCGGTCGAAGGCGTTGGCGACGTCCTCCATGCCGCCCGTGTCGGGGCGCGTCGTTGCCACCCGGTGCTCCTTTCGTCCTGTCCCTTCGCGCTCGATTGTAGGGGGGTGCGGCCGGCTGTGGGCGGGCGCCGCGGTGGAGCGATCCTAAGGATCGACTGAGGAAACCAGTCGGATATCCTTCCCCTGGTCATGCCTTCCGCACCCGAGACCCGCGCCAAGCTGCTCGCCGCCGCCCGGCAGGCCTTCGCCGACCTGGGCTACGGCAAGGCAAGGGTGGAGGACGTCGTCGCCCGCGCCGGCGTGGGGCACGGCACCTTCTACGCCTACTTCCCCAACAAGCGGGCGGCGCTCGCCGCGCTGATCCACGAGAACGCCGCCACCGTCGTCGACCTCGCCAGCCAGCCCTGGGGAAGCGCGCACCAGCGCACGGCCTCGGGGGACCAGGTGCGGGCGATCCTGGTGCAGGTCATCGGCGGGCTGGCCGACCTGTACGACGCGGACGCCGACCTGGTCGCCCTGTGGACCGAGGCGTCCATGCACGACCCCGAGCTGGGTCGCGTCCTGGACGACGTGCGGCGCCAGTTCGTCGGCCGCATCGCCCGCAACATCGAGCGCGCCGCCGCGCAGGGGCTCACCCGCGAGGTCGACACCCACACCGCCGCGACCGCGCTGGCGGCCATGGCCGAGCAGACCCTGTTCCTGCGCTCGGTCCGCGGCGAGCCGCTGGACCGCGACACCACCGTCCAGACCCTGGCCGACCTCTGGTTCCACGCCCTGTACCGGCCGCAGCCAGGCGGCAACAGCAGGAACACGAGGTAAACCGCACCCAGCCCTGCTGGGCTGCTGGCTATACTCATGGCCAGTGCGGGTCAAGCCTCGGCGACCTCTGGGAGCGGCCAATGGAGCGAGCACTGGTGCTGAACGCCTCGTACCAGCCGATCTGCGTCGTGCCGGTGCGTCGGGCGGTCGTGCTCGTCCTGAAGGAGAAAGCCGACGTCCTGGTGCCCAGGGACGCGCTGGTGCGCGGCGCCACCATCGCCATCCAGGCGCCGAGCGTGATCCGGCTGCGCTACGTGGTGAAGGTGCCCTTCCGGGCGCGGGCCGGGCTGTCGCGCCGGGCGGTGTTCGTCCGCGACGACCACACCTGCCAGTACTGCGGCGCCAAGGCCGAGAACGTCGACCACGTCGTGCCGCGCTCGCGCGGCGGCCTGCACGTCTGGGAGAACGTGGTGGCCGCCTGCCGGCGCTGCAACAGCCGCAAGGAGGACCGGCTGCCGCACGAGGTCGGCTTCCGCCTGCGCCGCGAGCCGCGCGCGCCCAAGGAGACGCTCTGGATCGTGATCGCGGTCGGCCAGATCGACCCCGGCTGGGTTCCCTACCTCGGCGTCGAGCCGGGCGCGGCGGTCCCCGCCTGAGGGTCGCGGACACGCGGGCGGTCACCGGCGCGGCGGCCGCCCGCTGCTGTACCAAGGAGGGCAGCAGGACTCCCAGCACGGCGATGCCTCGGTGAGCGAAGGGGGGCGACCCGATGGCAGGCAAGGCGAGCGGCGGCTTCGTCCGCCGCCTCCTGGCGCGCGCCGGGCCGGTCGCCCGGCGCCTGCGCGGCCCGCTCCTGCTGCTGCTCCCGGTGGCCGCCGGCGCCGTCGGCGCCGTCCTGGCGATCACCCTGGTCGCCCGCGAGGACGCGCGCATCGGGCCGGCCTCGGTGCGGCTGTCGGTGCGCCCGGCGCTGAGCGGCTCCAGCCGGCTGGCGGTGCCGCCGTTCGGCTCGGTCTCGGCCCGCACCCACAAGGGCCTCCTGCAGTTCCGCGCGACCCTCGACGACGTCGACGTCGCCGCGCTCAACCGCGCCCTGGACGACGACGAGGTCGGGGGAGGGCTGCGCCGGCGCAGCCTGAACTCGGCGCTGGCGCCGCTCGAGCGCGACGCGCGCCAGGCCGCGAGGGACTTCCTGCTGCGGGTCACCGCGGTGGGCCTGCTCGGCGGGCTGGCCGGCGTGCTGCTGTTCGCGCGCCGCGACGCCCGCCGGCTGGCCCTCGCGGCGGCCGGCGGCGCGCTCGCCACCGCCGTCCTGCTGGTCCCGTCGGTGGCCACTTACGACGTCGCCGCCTTCAGGGCGCCGCGCTACGAGGGTGCGGTCGAGTACGCGCCCGCGCTGGTCGGCGACGTCCGCACCGGCCTGGACCGGCTGCAGACGCTGCGCGACGAGATGGCCCGCATCACCGCCAACCTCAACCGCGCCTACGCCGCGCTCGGCCAGCCGGTGCCGCTGCTCGACGGCGCCACCGTGCGCGTGCTGCACATCTCCGACGTGCACCTCAACCCGGCCGGCTTCGACCTCGCCAGGCAGCTGGCCGACAAGTTCGAGGTGGCCGCGGTGGTCGACACCGGCGACATGGGCACCTGGGGCCTGCCGCCGGAGCGGAGCATCACCCGCAGGGTGCGCGACTTCGACGTCCCCTACCTGTTCGTCAAGGGCAACCACGACAACCCCGCGATGGTCGCCGCGGTGGCGGCCAACCGCAACGCCCACGTGCTGGACGAGTCGGCCACCACGGTGCAGGGCATCCGCTTCTACGGCGTCGCCGACCCGGTGTTCTCGCCCGGGCGGGGCTACCGCGTCGACGAGTTCGAGCGGCTCAAGGAGCGGCGCAGCGTCGACGTCGCCACCGAGCTCGACGAGCAGGCGCGGCGCCCGGACGTGCTGATGGTGCACGACCCCGCCCTGGCCAGGTACGCCCTCGGCAGCGTGGCGACGGTGCTCGACGGCCACCTGCACAGCTTCGGCACGCAGGTGGTCAACGGCACCCGCGAGCTGCGCACCGGGACCGTCGGCGGCGCCGGGCCGGACGGCCTGCGGGCCAAGCAGCCGGTGCCCTACACCGCCGAGGTGCTCTACTTCGACCCGGGCACCCAGCGGCCGGTCGCGGTCGACCGCATCACCGTCGGCGCGCTCGAGTCCTCCTTCTCGGTCGACCGCGAGCTGCTCGGCGAGGGCTCGGCCGCCTTCGCCCCCAACCCGGTCGAGGTCCCGGCCGACCTGCTCCCGACGCCGGCGCCCGACGAGGTCCAGAGCCAGCCGCCCGGCGTCGCCGTCCGCCACCCCCGGGCCGCCTGAGCGGCCGCCCGGCCGTCGAGCCCTCCACTTCCCTCCACCGGCGCCCCACCGGCGCCGTCCCGGGCCGCCGTCCCGCACGCTGAGCTGCTCGTTCCCTGCTGGTCGCCGAGCGGGTCGACGGCCCCGCACCGGCCTCGGGCGCGGCGCCACCGCTCCCCGTCGCCGCTCGCCATATTCCCTGCTCAGAACCTATGTTCTAAGTAAACACGCCGGCGCGAATTCCGTTGACCCGGGGTGGGCGGTGGAGTAAAGTGGCGGCCAGTGGAGGGAGACGGTACGAGGGGGTCTGGGTCGCTTGTTCATCGGCACCTACGACCACTCCCTCGATCCCAAGGGCCGCGTCATCCTTCCGCGCAAATTCCGTGACGAGCTGGGACAGGACATGGTCTTCACCAAGGGCATCGAGCGCTGCCTCTACGTCTTCCCGTTGGCGGAATTCCAGTCGTTCGCCGACAAGCTGCGCAGCCTGCCCCTGACCGAGCGTCCCAGCCGCGACTTCGTCCGCGTCTTCGTCGCCGGCGCCAGCCAGGAGAGCGCCGACGGCCAGGGCCGGGTGGTCATCCCGCAGCCGCTGCGCGACTACGCCGGCCTCACCAAGGACGTCGTGGTCGTCGGCCAGCTCAGCCGCATCGAGATCTGGGACCGCGCCGAGTGGGAGCGCTACATGCCGCTCGCCCAGGCCGCCTACTCCGAGCAGGTCAACGCCGCGCACCTCTCCGAGCTGGGGATCTGATGGTGTTGACGACCCCGACGCACCAGCCGGTGATGCTCCACCGCTGCGTCGAGCTGCTGCGCCCGCGGCCGGGCGGGATCGTGGTGGACGCGACCCTCGGCCTCGGCGGCCACGCCGAGGCCCTGCTCGCCGCGAGCGAGCCGGACGGCCGCGTGGTCGGCCTGGACCGCGACCCCGCCGCCCTCGCCCTGGCCCGCGAGCGGCTCGCCCGCTTCGGCGAGCGCCTGGTCGCGGTCGCCGCCTCCTTCGCCGACCTCACCCGGGTCGCCGCCGAGCTCGGCCTCGCCGCCGTCGACGGCGTCCTGTACGACCTCGGCGTCTCCTCGATGCAGCTCGACGAGGCGGCGCGCGGCTTCAGCTACCGCCACGACGCCCCGCTCGACATGCGCATGGACCCCAGCGGCGGGATGACCGCCGCCGACGTGGTCAACACCTACCCGCGCGCCGAGCTGGCGCGGGTGCTGCGCGACTACGGCGAGGAGCGCTTCGCCGGCCGCATCGCCCGCTTCGTCGAGGCGGCCCGCCGCCGCGCGCCGCTGCGCACCACCGCGGAGCTGGTGGACCTCGTCAAGGCGGCGGTGCCCGCGGCGGCGCGGCGCGGCGGCCCGCACCCGGCGCGGCGCACCTTCCAGGCCCTGCGCATCGAGGTCAACGGCGAGCTGGCCTCGCTGCGCGCCTCGCTGCCGCAGGCGATCGACCTGCTCGCCCCCGGCGGGCGGGTGGTGGCGCTGAGCTACCACTCGCTCGAGGACCGCATCGTGAAGCAGACCTTCGCCGCGGCTGCCGGCCGCGCCCCGGCCGGGCCGCCGCTGCCGGTCGAGCCGCCGCCGCCGCGGCTGCGGCTGCTCACCCGGCGGCCGGAGACGCCCGACGCGGCCGAGGTGGCCGCCAACCCGCGCGCGGAGAGCGCCAAGCTGCGCGCGGCCGAGAAGCTCGCAGGCCCGTCCGACACCGGTCCCGCCACCTCGCGCCGGACCCAGACCCGCAGGGGGGCAGCATGAGCATGGCCGCAGGCCGCGCCGCACCGACCCGTCCGGCGCCGCGGCCGCCGGCGCCGCCAGCCCGGCTGCGCGCCGTCGCCCCCGTCGGACGCCGGCGCCGGCTGCCGTTCGTGCTGCTCACCCTCGGCCTGATGGTGGCCGGGGTGCTCGGGCTGGTGACCCTCAACGTGACCGTCAGCCAGCAGGCGTTCGCGATCGCCCACCTGCAGCAGGCCAACCGCGAGGCGGAGCGGCGCTACGGCGTGCTGCAGGCCGACGTCGACCGGCTCAAGGCGCCCGCGCGCATCACCTCGGTCGCCGCCAGCCGTGGCATGGTCCCGGCGGGCAGGCCGCGGGTGGCGGCCTGGCCCGGCGGCCGGCCCGCCACCGGGTCCCGGGGGCAGGCGACTTCCCCCGCCGCCCCCGGGACCCGCCCGGGCGAGGGCGCCTATGCCCAGGAGCCCTTCCCGCTCAAGCCGTACCTGGCCCAGCCATGACCGCGCGCTCGGGGGTCCCTTCCCCGACTTCCCCGACCCCCGAGCGCGCCTGATCTGAGGAAGAAGGAAGTAGAGGCACGGTCCGGAGGCCGCTTCCCCGGCCTCCGGACCGCACTGCGGACCTGTCCAAGGTCCGCGACCGGGCCGCGGGTTCGCTGGGACAGCCGGCAAGCCCCGCGGCCCGGTCGAGCAGTCCGAACGGTCGCGGCGACCGCCGCGCACCCAGCGGTCACCAAGGGGGAAGGGGGAGCGAATGGCGAGCGGACGGGGCCCGGCCCGTCGCCGCCGGCGGAAGCGCAGTCGCGGCCGTGGTCGTGGGCCCGGCCGCGGCGACGGCGGCAAGCGCCTGCTGGTGGTGCTCGGCGCCACCCTGCTGGCGTTCCTCGCCATCACCGGCAGGCTGGTGATCCTCCAGGTGGTCGACGCCAACTCCCTCGACCAGGCGGCGGCCAGGCAGCGCCTGCGCACCATCGAGCTCCCCGCCAGCCGCGGCCACGTGATCGACCGCAACAACAACGACCTCGCCCTCTCGGTCGACGCGCGCGCCGTCTACGCGCAGCCGCGGCTGGTCCGCGACCGCGAGGCCACCGCCCGCCGGCTCGCCCCGATCCTGCCGCGGCCGGTCGCCGACCTGCGCCGCAAGCTGGCCTCCCCGCTGCCCTGGGTGTACCTGGCCAGGCGCGTCCCCGCGCCGAGGGGGGACGCCGTGGCGCGGCTGCACCTGCCCGGCATCGGCGTGCTCGGCGACACCGTGCGCAGCTACCCCTCCGGCGCGCTCGCCGCCCAGGTGCTCGGCTTCGTCGACCCGGACGGCAAGGGCCTCTCCGGCGTCGAGCGGCAGTACGACGGGCTGCTGCGCGGCCGCCCCGGCCAGCTGCGGCTCGAGCAGGACCCAAAGGGCCGCCCGATCCCCTCGGGCCACAGCTCGGTCACGCCGCCGGAGCCGGGCACCGACGTGGCGCTCACCCTCGACCAGCCGCTGCAGTACGAGGCCGAGCGGGTTCTGGCCCAGGCGGTGCGCGCCAACCACGCCAAGGGCGGCTCGGTGGTGGTGCTGGCGCCCGCGACCGGCGAGGTGCTCGCCATGGCCAACGTGCCCACCTTCGACCCCAACCGCTACTACAAGGCGGCCAAAGGGGCGTGGCGCAACCGGGCGGTCGAGGACGTGTTCGAGCCGGGCTCGACCAACAAGACCATCACCGCCGCCGCGGCCCTCGAGGCCGGCCTGGTCACCCCGGGCACCCAGCTGCGGGTGCCCGACGCGCTGAACCTCTGCCCCGGGGTGAAGACCTTCCACGACTCCCACCGGCACCCCCAAGAGGTGCTGTCCTTCGCCGACGTGGTCGCCCAGTCCTCCAACGTCGGCACCATCAAGGTGGCGAGCCACCTGGGCGCCGCGCGCCTGGGGCGGGCGGAGCTGAACTTCGGCTACGGCCGGCGCACCGGCATCGACCTGCCGGGCGAGTCGCCCGGGCTGGTCACCCCGGCGTCCAGCTGGCGCTGCACCGACCTCGGCGTCAACGCCATCGGCCAGGGGGTCGCCGTCACCGTGCTGCAGGCGGCCCAGGTCTACGCGGCCGTCGCCAACGGCGGCGTGCAGGTGCCGCCGTCGCTGCTGCGGGGCACGATCGACGCGCGCGGCCGCTTCCAGCCGGCGCCGCGACGCCCCGCCCGCCGGGTGATCTCCGCGCAGACCAGCCGCACCCTCACCAGCATCCTGCAGGGCGTGGTCGGGCACGGCACCGGCACCGAGGCGGCCCTGGGCGACTGGTCGGTGGCGGGCAAGACCGGCACGGCGCGCAAGCCCGACCCGAACGGCCGCGGCTACCTCTCCGGCGCCTACATGGCCAGCTTCATCGGCTTCGCCCCCGCCGAGCACCCGGCGGTGGTGGTCGCGGTGGTGCTCGACCAGCCCACCCCGATCTTCGGCGGGGTGGTGGCCGCCCCCGTCTTCCGCCAGGTCGCCCGCTACGCGCTCACCCGGCTGCGGGTGCCGCCGTCGGTGCGTTCGGCGCCATGAGGTCTCCTTCTCGTATCGCCTCGGAGCCGGTTGGCGCCACGAGGCACGTTGCCGCAGCGCGGGTGCTAGGCTTTCGCGGGCCGCCGCCCTGGCGGCGGCCGTACCACCACGGGCCCGGCCCTCCCGCAGCCGGTCGCCCTGCCCTCCGACGCGGGGTCGGACGTTCATGACCTTGACGGCCAGGCGCGTCCCGCTCGGCTCGCTCGCCGCCGCCATCGGCTCGGGCGTCCCCGACGGTGGCGAGGTCCACGTCACCGACGTCGTGCTCGACACCCGCGCGGTCACCCCCGGAGCCCTCTTCTGCTGCGTGCCGGGCGCCAGGCTGGACGGCCACGACCTGGCGGGGGACGCCGTCGCGGCGGGCGCGGCCGCCCTGGTGGTCGAACGCCCCCTGGAGCAGCCGGTCCCGCAGCTCCAGGTCGGCTCGGTGCGGGCGGCGCTGGCGCCCCTGGCCGAGGCGTTCTGGGACAGCCCGTCGCGCCGCTTCGACCTGGTCGGGGTGACCGGCACCAACGGCAAGACCACCACCACCTTCATGCTGGAGGCGATCTTCCGGGCGGCGGGGCGCACCCCGGGGGTGATCGGCACGGTGGAGGTGCGCATCGGCGAGCAGCGCCGGCCCGTCGCCCACACCACCCCGGAGGCCCCCGACCTGCAACGGCTGCTCGCCGAGATGGCCGACAGCGGCGTCGAGGCCGCCGCCATGGAGGTCTCCAGCCACGGCCTCGCCCTGGGCCGCGTCGACCGCACCTGGTACCGGGCGGCGGTGTTCACCAACCTCACCCAGGACCACCTCGACTTCCACGCCGACCTGGAGGACTACTACCAGTCCAAGCGCAGGCTGTTCACGCGCCCGTTCACCGCCCTGGGCGTGGTCAACGCGGACGACCCCTACGGCCGCCGCCTCGCCGGGCCGGACGCCGAGGTCCCGGTCGTCACCACCGGGACCGGCCCGGCGGCGGCGTGGCGCGCCTCGGTGGTGGAGGCGACCCTGGCGGGCACCAGCTTCCGGCTGGACAGCCCCGCGGGCGCGGCCGCCGTGCGGCTGCGCCTGGCGGGCCAGTTCAACGTCGCCAACGCGCTCGGCGCCCTGGCGGCGGCCGACGCCATCGGCGTCGACCTCGCCACCGCCGTCGCCGGGCTGGAGTCGCTCGCCGGGGTGCCCGGCCGTTTCGAGCGGATCGACGTCGGCCAGCCGTTCACCGTGCTGGTCGACTACGCCCACACGCCCGACTCGCTCGACAACGTGCTGCGCGCCGCCAGGGCGGTGAGCGAGAAGCGGGTGATCGTGGTGTTCGGCTGCGGCGGCGACCGCGACCGGGCCAAGCGGCCGCTGATGGGCGCGATCGCCGGGCGCCTCGCCGACCTGGTGGTGGTCACCTCCGACAACCCGCGCTCGGAGGATCCCGGCGCGATCGTCGCCGAGGTGGTCGCGGGCGTGCGCCGCGGCGCCGAGCCGGGCGCCTGGTGGGCGACGGTCGACCGCCGCGCCGCGATCGCCGAGGCGCTCGCCGCCGCCGGGCGGGGGGACGCGGTGGTGATCGCCGGCAAGGGCCACGAGCAGGGCCAGGAGTTCGCCGGCGGGCGCAAGGTGCCGTTCGACGACCGGGTGGTCGCCGCCGAGGAGCTGGCCCGCCTGCTCGGCGAGGCCGCCCCGCCGGAGCGGGGCGGCGACCGGTGATCCCGCTCACCCTCGGGGAGGTCGCCGGCGCCGCCGGCGGGGTGCTGCTCGACGCCGACCCGGGCGCCGCCGTCAGCGCCGTGGTGGCCGACTCCCGGCAGGTCGGCACGGGCGCGCTGTTCGTGGCGCTGCCCGGCAGCCGCACCGACGGCGCCCGCTTCGTGCCCGACGCGCTCGCCGCCGGCGCCGCCGCCGTGCTCGCCCGCCGCGGCGCGGTCGTGGCCGGGCCGCGCGTCGAGGTCGACGACGCCCTGGCCGGCCTCGCCGGCGTGGCCGCCGAGCTGCGCGCCCGCTCGCGCGCCAGGGTGGTCGGGATCACCGGGTCGGTCGGCAAGACGACCACCAAGGACCTGACCGCGGCGGCGCTGGCGACGCGGCTGCGCACCGTGGCCAACGCGGCCTCCTTCAACAACGAGCTGGGCCTGCCGCTCACCCTCGCCAGGCTGCAGCCGGACACCGAGGCCCTGGTGGTCGAGCTGGGCGCGCGCGGCCCCGGCCACATCGCCACGCTGGCCCGGCTCGCCCGGCCCGAGGTGGGCGTGGTCCTCAACGTCGGCGAGGCCCACATCGGCGTGTTCGGCTCCCGCCAGGCGATCGCCAAGGCCAAGGCCGAGCTGGTCGAGGCCCTCCCCGCCGACGGCGTGGCGGTGCTCGCCGCCGACGACCCGCTGGTGGCCGCGATGGCCGAGCGCACCACCGCTCGGGTGGTCAGCTTCGGCCTCGGCATGGGGTCGGATATCCGCGCCGAGGACGTCGAGCTGGACGAGGCCGGCCGGGCGCGCTTCCGGCTGCGCACCCCGGCGGGCGACGCCGCGGTGGCGTTGCCGGCGATGGGCGAGCACCTGGTCGCCAACGCCCTCGCGGCGGCGGCCGCCGCCTGGGTGCTCGGCCTCGGCCCCGAGGAGGTCGCCGCCGGCCTCGCCGGCGCCCGCCTGTCGCCGATGCGCATGCAGGTGGCGCGCCGCGCCGACGGGATCACGGTGATCAACGACGCCTACAACGCCAACCCGACCTCGATGGCGGCGGCGCTCAAGGCGCTCGCCGCCGCCGGGCGCGGCGGCGGCCGCACCGTGGCGGTGCTGGGGGAGATGGCCGAGCTGGGCGAGGCGGCGGCCGGCGAGCACGACCGGCTCGGCCGGCTGGCCGCGCGCCTGGGCATCGACCGGCTGGTCGGGGTCGGCGAGCTCGGCGAGGTGCTGGTCCGGGCGGCGCGCATGGAAGGCATGTGGCCGGAGGAGGCCACCGCCGTCGCCGACGCCGACGCGGCCGTCGCCGCCGTCAGCGCCGCCCTCGCCCCCGGCGACGTGGTCCTGGTCAAGGCGAGCCGGGTGGTCGCCCTCGAGCGCGTCGCCGAGCGCCTGCTGGCCGAGGGGAGCAGCTAGGTGGTCGGGATCCTGGTGGCTGCCGCGGTCGCGCTCGCCGTCGGGCTGGTCGGCACGCCGCTGGCGATCCGCAGCTTCCGCCGCCACAACCTCGGCCAGCTCATCCAGGTCGACCTGCCCGACTCGCACCAGACCAAGCGGGGCACCCCGACGATGGGCGGGGCGGTGATGATCCTCGGCGCGGCGGCCGGCTACGGCGTCGCCCACATGCTGATCGACGTCCGCCTCACCCCGCAGGGGCTGCTGGTGATGATGTCCATGGTCGCCCTCGGCATCGTCGGCTTCGTCGACGACTACCTCAAGATCCGCAACCAGCGCTCCCTCGGCCTGACCAAGACGGCCAAGTTCACCGGCCAGGCGCTGGCCGCCATCGGCCTGGGCGTCGGCGCCTTCTACTGGGCGCACGCCTACCACGGCATCTCGTTCATCCGCCCGCTGAGCGGCACCAGCCTGCCGCTGCTGCTGTTCCTCGTCTGGGTGTTCCTGATCGTCTCGGCCACCTCCAACGGGGTCAACCTGACCGACGGCATGGACGGGCTCGCCTCCGGCTCCACCGTGCTGGTGGTCAGCGCGTACGTGGTGATCGCCTTCTGGCAGTTCCGCCACTCCTGCCTGGCCCCGCCGGTCAACGCGCCCGGCTGCTACCCGCTCCCGGCGGCCGGCTCGCTCGACCTGGCGGTGGGGGCGGCGGCGATGATGGGCGCGACCGCCGGCTTCCTGTGGTGGAACGCGCCGCCGGCGCGGATCTTCATGGGGGACACCGGCTCGCTCGCGCTCGGCGGCACCCTGGCCGCGCTGGCCCTGTTCACCGACACCCAGCTGCTGCTCGCGGTGCTCGGCGGGCTCTACGTGGTCGAGGTCCTCTCGGTGATCGTCCAGATCGCCTCGTTCCGCTTCCTGCACCGCCGCGTCTTCAAGATGGCCCCGATCCACCTGCACTTCGAGCTGTCGCAGTGGCCGGAGTTCACCGTCATCGTGCGCTTCTGGATCCTGGCCGGCCTGGCCGTCGCCTTCGGCCTGGGCCTGTTCTACGCCGAGTTCATCACCCGGGGAGGGACCAGTGGCTGAGCGCGGCTCCCGCCAGGCGCCCGACCTGCGCGAGCGCCTCGCCGGCCTGCCCGTGATGGTCGCCGGGCTGGGGCTCACCGGCAGGGCGGCCGCCCGCGCCCTCGCCGCGTTCGGCGCCGACGTGCTCGCCTGCGACGACGCGCCCGACCTCGACGTCGCCGAGCTGGACGCCGCCGGCGTCAAGAGCCACCTCGGGCCCGGCGCGGTCGAGCTGCTCGAGGGGCGGCGGCTGCTGCTGGTCACGCCCGGGATGCCCGAGCGCCACCCGCTGATCCAGGCCGCCCTCGGTGACGGCGTCCCGGTCTGGAGCGAGGTGGAGCTCGCCGCGCGCCTGGCCACCATGCCGCTGGTCGGGGTGACCGGCACCAACGGCAAGACCACCACCACCGAGCTGGCGGCGGCGATGCTCGGCGCCAGCGGCAAGCAGGCGGTCGCCGCCGGCAACGTCGGCCGGCCGCTGGTCGACGCCGTGCTCGCCACGCCGCCGCCCGACGCCGTGGTGGTGGAGCTGTCCAGCTTCCAGCTGCGCTTCACCCACAGCCTGCGCCTGTCCGCCGGCGCCTGGCTCAACTTCGCCCCCGACCACCTCGACTGGCACCCCGACCTGGACGCCTACGCGGCCGCCAAGGCACGCATCTGGGCCAACCAGCACGGCGACGACTGGGCCATCTACGCCGTCGGCGACCCGGTGGTGGTGGCCCACGCCGCCGGCGCCCCCGGCCGGCCGGTGCCGGTCTCGACCGGGCGGGCCGAGCCGGGCGGCCTCGGCGTCGAGGCCGGCGTCGCCCTGTCGCGCATCCCCGGCGTCGAGGGCGGGCTCTGGCGCGTGGCCGCGCTGCGCCTGCCGGGGCGCCACAACCTGGCCAACGCGCTGGCCGCCTCCGGCCTGGCGCTGGCACTCGGCGCCCACCCGGCGGCGATGGCGCGGACGGTGGCCGCCTTCCGGCCCGGCCCCCACCGCCTCGCCGAGGTCGGCGAGGTCCGCGGGGTCAGCTTCGTCGACGACTCCAAGGCGACCAACCCGCACGCCGCCGCCAGGGCGATCGCGGCCTTCCCGCGGGTCGTCTGGGTCGCCGGCGGCCGCAACAAGGGCCTCGCCTTCGACGAGCTGGTGGCGGCCACGAGCTCCCACCTGGTCGGGGTGGTGCTGCTC
The DNA here is from genome assembly GCA_036377075.1 of Actinomycetes bacterium. Taxonomy (GTDB): domain Bacteria; phylum Actinomycetota; class CALGFH01; order CALGFH01; family CALGFH01; genus DASUZB01. The sequence continues at coordinate 23,366 of DASUZB010000339.1, forward strand.
GGCGAGGCCGCCGAGGAGCTGGCCGCGGCGCTCGACCGGGCCGGCTACGCCGGCCCCGTGGCCAGGGCGGCCTCCATCGGCGAGGCGGTCACGGTCGGCTTCGGCCTGGCCGAGCCGGGCGACACCGTGCTGCTCTCGCCCGCCTGCGCCAGCCAGGACATGTTCCGCGACTACGCCGAGCGCGGCGACGCCTTCGCCGCCGCCGTCGCCCGGCTGGCGGAACGCAACGAGGGGGATTCCGGTGGCGACCGGCGCGCGTGAGCCGCGGCCGGCCTTCCCGCTGGGGGCGCTCGCGGCCAGGCGGGACGCCCGCCCGGCGGCGCGGCTGGGCTCCAGCTACTTCCTGATCCTGGCGCTGGTCGGCACGCTGCTCGCCGTCGGCCTGGTGATGGTGCTGTCCGCCTCGTCGGTGGCGGCCTTCGCCCGGCACCACGACTCCTACCTCTACCTCAAGCGCCAGGCCGTCTGGGCCGGCATCGGGGTGGTGCTGATGCTGGCGATCAGCCGGGTGGACTACCGGCGCTGGCGCCGGCTGGCCGTGCCGCTGCTGCTGCTCTCCTTCCTGCTGCTGCTGGTGGTGCTCGTCCACCCGGCGGCGGTGCGGGCCTACGGCTCGACCCGCTGGATCCGCCTCGGGCCGCTCACCATCCAGCCGGCCGAGCTGGCCAAGCTCGCCCTGCTGCTGTTCTCCGCCGACGTGCTGGTGCGCAAGGAGCGCCTGCTCGGCGACGTCCGCCACCTGCTGGTCCCGGTGCTGCCGGTGATGCTCGCGCTGGCCCTGCTGGTGCTCGCCGAGCCCGACCTCGGCACCACCATGCTGCTGTGCGTGATCGGCTTCGCCATGCTGTTCCTCGCCGGCACGCCGCTGCGGGTGCTCGGCGCCGTCGGGCTGGTCGGCCTGCTCGGCGGCCTCACCACCATGCGCGGCTACCAGCGCGCCCGGCTGACCGCCTTCCTCGACCCGGCCGGCGACCCGCAGCGCAGCGGCTTCCAGCTGCTGCAGGGCCACCTCGCCTTCGGCTCGGGCGGCCTGCTCGGCGTCGGCCTCGGCCAGAGCAGGCAGAAGTGGTCCTTCCTGCCCAATGCCCACACCGACTTCATCTTCGCCGTCATCGGCGAGGAGCTCGGCCTGCTCGGCACGCTCGCGGTCCTGGGCATGTTCATCACCCTCGCCTACGCCGGCGTGCGCGTGGCGCGCCGCTCGAGCGACCCGTTCGGCCGCTACCTGGCCGGCGGGATCACCATCTGGATCGTGGCGCAGGCCTTGGTCAACCTCGGCGCGGTCGTGGGCCTGCTGCCGATCACCGGGGTGCCGCTGCCGCTGGTCTCCTTCGGCGGCTCCAGCATGCTGGTGCTGCTCGCCGCGATCGGCATGCTGCTCAACCTCGCCAAGCAGGAGGCCTGGCGGCCGCGCTCGGCGGTGCTCGCCACCGCCGCGCCGGCCGAGCGGCGCGACCGCCGCCGCCCGGCGGCGACCGCGCCGCACCGCGCCGCCGCCGGCCGCGCGCCCGGCCAGGCCCGCGGGGGGTCCGGGGGCCTCAAGAGCGATGCCAGAACCCGAGCGGCGGGCGGCCGTGCACAGCCGAGCGGCAGCCCCCCGGTGAATCGCGGCGCCGGCCGGGCGCGGGCCGGGCCGGCGGCCGCGCGGCGGACCGGCCAGGCCGGCGGGCGCCGCGGCCGGTCGGCCCAGCCGCGGCGGCGAGCGAACGACCATCGCAGGAGGAAGGCTGATGACCGCTGACCGCAGCCGCCCGCAGGACGGCATCCGCGTCCTGGTCGCCGCCGGCGGCACCGGCGGCCACGTGGTGCCCGGGCTGGCCCTCGCCCGCGCCCTGGTGGAGCGCGTGCCCGGCGTGACCGTGAGCTTCGCGGGCACCAGCAGGGGGATCGAGACCAGGGTGGTGCCCGAGGCGGGCTTCCGCCTGCACCTGCTGCCGATCCTGCCGCTCTCGCGCCGCCTCGCGGTGGAGACCGCGCTGGCGCCCGGCGCCGCCGTCGGCGGCACCGGCGCCGCCCTGCGGCTGCTGCGCCGCGAGCGCATCGACGTGGTCGCCGGCATGGGCGGCTACGTCACGCTGCCGGTGGCCGCCGCCGCCCGCCTCGCCGGGGTGCCGGTGGTGCTGCACGAGTCCAACGCCGTGCCCGGCCTGGCCAACCGGCTGGCCGCCCGGTTCGCCAGGCGCGTCGGCGTCGGCGTCGCCGCGGCCGTGGCGGCGTTCCCGCCGGGCAAGGCGGTACTGGTCGGCAACCCGGTCCGCCCGGAGCTGGTGCGGCTCGACCGGGCCGCGCGGCGGGCCGAGGCGCTCGCCGCCTTCGGCCTGGAGCCGCGCCGCCGCACCCTGTTCGTGTTCGGCGGCAGCCAGGGCGCCCGGCGCATCAACCGGGCACTGGTCGCGGCGACCCCCCGCTGGCCCGAGCCGGGCGCCATCCAGGTGCTGCACGCCTGCGGGCGCCGCGACGAGGCCGAGGTGCGGGTCGCCTGGCAGGCGGCCAACCCGGAGGCGCGCGGGCTGCTGGTCAGGGTGGTGCCCTTCGTCGACCGCATGGACCTCGCCTACGCCGCCGCCGACCTGGCCGTCACCCGCTCGGGGGCGATGACCATGGCGGAGCTGACCGCCGTCGGCATGCCGGCGGTGATGGTCCCGCTGCCCCACGCCACCGCCGGCCACCAGGCGGCCAACGCGCTGGCGGCGGCCGAGGCGGGCGGCGCGCGCGTGGTCCCCGACGAGCGCCTCGACGGGGCCGCCCTGGTGGCCGCGGCGGCGCCGCTGCTGTCCGACCCGGGCGAGCTGGCCCGCATGAGCAAGGCGATGCTCGGCCTGGCGCGGCCCCGCGCCGCCGAGGAGATGGCCGCGCTGGTCCTCGGCGCGCTGCCACCCGCAAAGCGCCCGCGGCTCGCCGACGACGAGCCCGGTGACATCGCCGCCACCCGCGAGTTCGTCGCCTGGTTCGGCCCCGAGCGCGCCCCGCGGCGCCCCGCCGCCGAGCCGCCACCCGCCCGCCCCGGCCCGGGGGGGTCCGGGGGGCTCGAGAGCGAGGCCGGAACCCAGGCAGAGGGTGGCCACGCACAGCCGAGCGTTAGCCCCCCGGTCAACGGCATCGCCGGGAGTGGCGGCACCCGGCGCGAGGAAGAGCCCGCGAAGGAGCCGGGCGCCGACCTCGGCGACACCGCCGAGTTCAGGGCCTGGTACCGGCGCGAGCGCCGTGGCGAGGGCGAGGACGACGAGCGGTGAGCATCGACCTGTCGGTGCCGCGCCGCGTCCACCTCGTCGGGGTGGGCGGGGCCGGCATGAGCGGGCTGGCGCGCCTGCTGCTGGCCCGCGGGCACGCCGTCAGCGGGTCGGACCGGCAGGAGTCGGCCGTCCTGGCCGCGCTGCGCAGCCTCGGCGCCGACGTCTGGGCCGGCCACGACGCCGCCCGCCTCGGCGCCCCCGACCTGGTGGCCGCGTCCACCGCCATCCGGGCCGACAACCCCGAGCTGGTCGAGGCCAGGCGCCGCGGCCTGCCGGTGCTGCGCCGCGCGCGGCTGCTCGCCCTGCTGATGGAGGGCAAGGTCGGCCTGGCCGTCGCCGGCACCCACGGCAAGACCACCACCACCGCGATGGCGACGGCGATCCTGCGGGAGGCCGGCTTCGACCCCTCCTGGGCGGTCGGCGGGGACCTGCAGGACGGCGGCGCCAACGCCGGCGTCGGCGCCGGCCCCCACTTCGTCGCCGAGGCCGACGAGTCCGACGGCTCCTTCCTCGAGCTGTCGCCCACCGTCGCGGTGGTCACCAACGTCGAGGCCGACCACCTCGACCACTGGGGCGACCTCGAGGCGGTCAGGGACGGCTTCCGCCGCTTCGTCGCGCGGCTGCCGGCCGGCGGCACCGCCGTGCTGTGCGCCGACGACCAGGGCGCGCTCGCCCTGGCCGCGGCGGCGCCCTGCGCGGTGGTCACCTACGGCCTCGGCGGGCGCGCCGAGGTCCACGCCGAGGGCCTGGTCGCCGGCGGCGACGGCTCGCGCTTCGAGGTCGTCGCCGGCGGTGAGCGCCTCGGCGCCGTGCGCCTGTCCCTGCCCGGCCGCCACGTGGTCCAGAACGCCGTCGGCGCGATCGCGGCCACCCGTGCCCTCGGCGCGCCGTTCGCCGCCGCCGCGGCCGCGCTCGCCCGCTTCAGCGGCGCGGCGCGGCGCTTCCAGCTGCGCGCCAGCGCCGGCGGGGTCACGGTGGTGGACGACTACGCCCACCACCCGACCGAGGTGGCCGCGACCCTGGCGACCGCCCGGCTCGGCGGCTGGACCCGGGTGGTGGCGGTGTTCCAGCCGCACCTCTACTCGCGCACCCGCCTGTTCGCCCGCGAGTTCGGCGAGGCCCTCGCCGCGGCCGACGCGGTGCTGGTCACCGACGTCTACGCGGCGCGCGAGGAGCCCCAGCCGGGGGTGGACGGCGGCCTGGTGGCGGCGGCCGCCCGCCAGGCCCGCCCGGGCCTCGACTGCGCCTACGTGCCCGACCGCCGCGACCTGGCCAAGCACGTCGCCGCGGCCGTCCGCCCCGGCGACCTGGTCGTGACGCTCGGCGCCGGGGACATCACCACCCTTCCCGACGAGCTCGCCGACCTGCTCCCCGGTGGGCCGGGGCCGGGGGGTCCGGCGGTATGAGCGACCCGGGGCGCCAGACGCTGGCCGCGCCCAGCCCGCTGCGGCCGGGGCCGGTCGACCCGGCCGCGGTCGACGAGGCGTTCGCGCGCCTCGCCGCCTGCTGCGGCGACCGGGTCAGCCGTGACCTGGTGCTGGCCCCGCTCACCACCTTCCGCCTCGGCGGGCCGGCGCGCCTGTTCCTCCGCGCCGAGTCGGTCGACGACCTGGTGGCGCTCGCCGCGACCCTCGAGGCCGTGCCGCTGCCGCTGCTGATCGTCGGGCGCGGCTCCAACCTGCTGGTGGCCGACGCCGGCTGGCCGGGCGTCGCGCTGCACCTCGGCCAGCGCTTCCGTGGCGTCCAGGTGGAAGGCGACGAGCTGCAGGCCGGCGGCGCCACCCCGCTGCCGAGCGTCGCCTCGCGCTCCGCCGCCGCCGAGCTCGGCGGGCTCGCCTTCGCCGTGGCCATCCCAGGCAGCGTCGGCGGCGGCGTGCGCATGAACGCCGGCGCCCACGGCAGCGAGCTGGCCGACCGGGTCATCTGGGCGGAGGTGGTCGCCCTCGCCGGATCGCATGCTGGTGAGCCACGGCGGCTGGAGCCGGGCGAGCTCGGCTTCGGGTACCGGCGCTCGGCGCTGCCGCCGGCCGCGGTGGTCACGGCCGCCCGTTTCGGCCTGGAGCCCGCCGGCGAGGCGGAGGTGCGCGCCGAGATCGACGAGGCGCGCCGCTGGCGGCGCGACAACCAGCCGGTCAACCAGCCCAACTGCGGCAGCGTGTTCGCCAACCCGCCGGAGATGGCCGCCGGCCGGGTGGTCGAGCTGCTCGGCATGAAGGGGGAGCGGGTGGGCGGCGCCCAGGTCAGCGAGGTCCACGCCAACTTCATCGTGGCCGCCGACGGCGCCCGCTCGGCCGACGTGCTCGAGCTGATCCGGCGCGCGATGCGCCGCGCCGACGAGCAGCTCGGCATCACCCTGCGCACCGAGGTCCAGCTCGTCGGCGACTTCGGCGGGGGAGGGGCGTCGTGAGCCAGCGCGGCGGCTCCTCGCGGGGGACGGTGGCGCCGCCGCGCCGACGGGCGGTGCCCGACCGCCGCATCGCCGAGCGGCGCCGCGAGGTGGTCCGCCAGCGGGTGCGCCGCCGGCGCCGGCAGCTCGCCTGGAGCATGGTCGCCGTCCTGGCCGTGCTCGGCGGCTCCAAGCTGATCGGCTCGCCCCTGTTCGGCCTCTCCGCGGTGGAGGTGCGCGGCACCTCGATGCTCAGCGTCGACGACGTGGTCGCCGCGTCGGGCCTCCGCGTCGGCCAGCCCTACCTCTCGGTCGACCCGGCGGCGGTGCGCCGCCGGCTGGAGCAGGCCCTCCCGCGGGTCGGGCGCGCCGAGGTCCACCGCGACTACCCGTCCAGCCTGCGCATCACCGTGGTGGAGCGGACCGCGACCGCGTCGATCGCCGCCGGCGGCCGCTACTGGCTGGTGGCCCCGGACGGCACGGTGCTGGAGCCGGGCACGACCCGCCCGGACGGGGTGCCGTTCGTGGCCGGCGTGCCGGTCCCGGACGCCCTGCGCCCCGGCGCCCGGCTGCCGGCCGGCGGGCCGCTGGCCAACGCCGTCGCCGCGCTCGGCGGGCTGCGGCCCGAGCTGGCCAAGCTCGTCGTGGCGGTGCAGGCGCGGTCGGTGGACAGCCTGGAGTTCCGCCTCCACGGCGGCCTCCGGATCCTCTACGGACTGGCCGCGGAGCAGGCGGCCAAGGACGAGGCGGTGGTGCTGCTGTCGAGCCGCCTCCGCAAGGAAGGAAGGCAGGTGGTGCTGATCGACGTTCGCAACCCGTCGGCACCGACGGTGGTCGGGAAGCGGCGGGGCGGTGGTTGACCGAGGATCGGGGCGCCGGTAGCCTCTCCGGAGCCTGGGTTGACATAACTGTGAACCTCAGGTAGAGGCTGAGGCGATCGGCCCGGCCCGCCGGGGCGCCACGCCACGGCGCGCGGGAGTGGGCACCACGGTCGGAGCCCCTCGGCGACTTCCCCCTCGTTCCCTGGCCTTCGGTGCTGGGCGACCCGCAGCGGAGGCGTGACCGGCGTGTCCGGCGCTGGAGGGCCGGACGAGGACGTGAAGAGGGGTCCGGACAGAGGGTCCGGGGGGCTCGACGAGCGCCCCCGGCTGGACAAAGGGGTACGGGGGCTCGAGCAGCGCGGCGGTGGCCCCGCCCGGCGAGACCATAGGCACGACGACGTCCGGGATCGGGCGAAGGAGGACGATCGCATGGTGGCGGCGCCGCAGAACTACCTGGCCGTGATCAAGGTGGTCGGGATCGGCGGCGGCGGCGTCAACGCCGTCAACCGCATGATCGAGGCCGGCCTCAAGGGGGTCGAGTTCATCGCGGTGAACACCGACGCCCAGGCACTGCTCGCGTCCGACGCCGACGTCAAGCTCGACGTCGGCCGGGAGCTGACCCGCGGGCTCGGCGCCGGCTCCAACCCCGAGGTCGGCCGGCAGGCCGCCGAGGACCACGCCGACGAGCTGGAAGAGGTGCTCAAGGGCGCCGACATGGTGTTCGTCACCGCCGGCGAGGGCGGCGGCACCGGCACCGGGGGCGCCCCGGTGGTCGCGCGCATCGCCAAGGCCCAGGGCGCGCTCACCATCGGCGTGGTGACGCGGCCGTTCGCCTTCGAGGGGCGGCGCCGCTCGGCCCAGGCCGACAAGGGCATCGAGGCGCTCAAGGCCGAGGTCGACACGCTGATCATCATCCCCAACGACCGCCTGCTGCAGGTGGCCGAGCGCACCACCTCGATGCTCGACGCCTTCAAGCTCGCCGACCAGGTGCTGCTCCAGGGCGTCCAGGGCATCACCGACCTGATCACCATCCCCGGCCTGATCAACCTCGACTTCGCCGACGTGCGCGCGACCATGCGCGAGGCCGGCACCGCGCTGATGGGCATCGGCCAGGCGCGCGGCGAGGACCGGGCGGTGGTCGCGGCCCAGGAGGCGATCTCCTCGCCGCTGCTGGAGGCCTCGGTGGACGGCGCCAGGGGCGTGCTGCTCAACATCTCCGGCGGGTCCGACCTGGGCCTGTTCGAGGTCAACGAGGCCGCCGAGGTGATCGCCTCCGCCGCCCACCCGGACGCCAACATCATCTTCGGCGCCGTGATCGACGACGCCCTCGGCGACGAGGTCAGGGTCACCGTGATCGCGGCCGGCTTCGACCGGAGCGAGCAGGGCGACGAGCACCAGGGCGGCGGGGAGCCGGCGTCGCAGGACGGCGAGCCGAGCTGGCTCAGCGGCCCGCGCCGCGCCGAGGAGCGCAAGCCGGCGGCGGTGGCGGACCCCCCCGACCCGCGCGAGCGCCAGGAGCCCGAGCGCAAGGTGGTCTCCCGCGGTGACGACGACCTCGACATCCCGTCGTTCCTCAAGCGCTGACCCGGCGGGCGTGCTGACCTGGCGGCCGGCCCCTCCCGCGCGCGAAGGCGGGGGGCTCGAGGGCGAGGCCGGAGCCCAGGCGGCGGGCGTCCGCCTGGAGCCGAGCGTCAGCCCCCCGGTGAACCAGGGGTCCGCGCCCTTCTGGCCGCCCGTGCTGGTGGCCGAGGAGCTGCTCGCCGACGGCGTGGTTGCCGCCTTCCCGAGCCGTGCCGGCGGCCTCAGCCGGCCCCCCTACGACACCTGCAACCTCGGCCTGCGGGTCGGGGACGAGCCGCGCGCCGTGCTGGCCAACCGGCGCCGGGTGGCCACCGTCCTGGGCCTCGCCGGGCTGCCGTGGGCGACCGTGCGCCAGGTGCACGGCAGCACCGTCGCCCCGGTCGAGCTGGCCGCCCTGCCGCCGGGGCCGCCCGAGGCCAAGCCGGTCGTCGCCGAGGCCGACGCGCTGGTCACGGCGGACGAGGGCGTGGTGCTGGCGGTGCTGGTGGCCGACTGCGTGCCGGTGCTCCTCGCCGACCCGGAGCGCCGCGTGGTCGCCGCCGCCCACGCTGGCTGGCGCGGCCTCGCCGCCGGGGTGGTGGAGGCGACCGCGGCCGCGTTCACCGCGGCGGGCGGGCGCCCGGAGGCGTCCGCCGCGCTGGTGGGCCCCGCCGCGGGGCCGTGCTGCTACGAGGTCGGCGAGGACGTGCAGGCCCGCGTCGCCGGCCGCTACCCCGAGGCGGCGGCGACCACCCGCGGTGGCCGCCCGGCCCTCGACCTGGCCGCCGCCGCCCGCACGGCGCTCACCCAGGCAGGCTTCGAGCGCCCGCTGCTGGCGGGGGAGTGCACCGTGCACCAGCCCGAGCGCCACTTCTCCTACCGGCGCGACGGCGGCATGGGCCGCCAGGCCGGCATCGTCGCCCTGGTCCCCGGCAGGGTGAAGCGATGAGCACGCCCGACGCCGCCGTCGCCGCGCGCGTCGCGGAGGTGCGGCGCCGCATCGCCGCGGCCGCCGAGCGCGCCGGGCGCGACCCGGCCGAGGTCACCCTCGTCGCGGTCGCCAAGCTCCACCCGGTGGAGGCGATCCGGTCGGCGGTCCTCGCCGGCGTCACCGACGTCGGCGAGAACTACGCGCAGGAGCTGCAGGCCAAGGCGGCCGCCCTGGAGGGGACCGGGGTGCGCTGGCACTTCGTCGGGCGGCTGCAGCGCAACAAGGCCGGGGTGGTGGTCGCGGTCAGGGCGCTGGTGCACTCGCTCGCCTCCCTGCCGCTGGCCCAGGTCCTCGGCCGCCGCGCCCACGCCGGCGGGACCGTGGCCCGCGCCCTCGTCCAGGTCGAGCTGGACGAGCGGCCGGCGGCCCACGGGGTGCGCCCGGCCGACCTCGACGGCTTCGTCGGGGCCGCCCGCACGGTGGAGGGCCTCGAGGTGGCCGGGCTGATGCTGATGCCCGCCCCGACGCCCGACCCGGAGGCCGCCCGGCCGCTGTTCCGCCGCGCCGCCAAGCTCGCCCGCGACCTCGGGCTCGGCCAGCTCTCCATGGGCATGACCGACGACTTCGAGGTGGCGGTCGAGGAGGGCGCCACCATGGTCAGGGTCGGCACGGCCGTGTTCGGCCCGCGCCCGGGCGCCGAAAGGGGGTGATGGCGCAGAGACAGGGCCTATCAGGCGCGAAGCGGTCATGCCCGGGCCGAATCCATGGTTTGCTGGAGCGCGAGCCGGGCAGGGCCGCGGCAGGCGGGTACGCTGGATCCCCGCCTCCGGGCCACCCACGCCCCGGCGCCCGCCGGTCCGCGCCGGTGGGGTAGGGTGCTCGGATCGGGCTTCGGACGGTCGCCGCCAGCGACGTAGGATGATCGTGCGAGGGGGAGGTGAGGTGCATGGCCGGGTCGTTCAGGAAGAGCCTCGTCTGGCTTGGCCTGGTCGAGCCAGACGACGAGGAGGAGCTGGCCGACCTGGGCGAGCCGCCGCCGCGGACGTCGCCGAGTTCGGCGTCGCTACGCCGCGTGCGCGAGGACCCGGGAGAGCGCCGCCGCGATGCCCGACTGGAGGAGCCGCCCGAGGCGGTGATCCGGCCTATCCACACCGCCGCCGCCGGCAAGGTGCACATCATCGAGCCGACGGGGTTCAATGACGCGGAAGAGATCGGGGACAAGTTCAAAGCGGACATCCCAGTAATTGTTAATCTTCAAGCCATGGGGGTGGAAACAGCCAGACGACTGATCGATTTCGCCGCCGGCCTCACCTTCGGCCTCGACGGGCGCATCCAGCCGGTGGCGGACAAGGTGTTCCTGCTCACGCCGGCCAACGTCGAGGTCTCCGCTGAAGAGCGGCGCCGCCTGCAGGAACGAGGCTTCTTCAACCAGGCTTGACCGCACTGCTCGGGGTTCCCATCATTCTCGTGCTGCTGAAAATCATCTCGCTGCTGCTGACGCTGTACTGGCTTGTCCTTCTCGGCCGGATCGTGTTCGATTTCATCATCGGGCTCACCGGCGGGCGGGGCTTGCAAGGTATGGCGATCCTGTACGGGATCCTGTATGACCTGACCGAACCCATCCTCCGACCTATCCGGCGGCTCCTTCCCCCGCTGCGAGTCGGTGCAGTCGCCCTCGACCTGTCCCCTCTGTTGGTCTTCATGCTGATCCTCCTGCTGAGACAGGTGGTGAGTACGTAGCGGTAGGCCGATGACGACGATCGAGCGGTGCTCGGTTAGAATGACCGACACCTGCAGGTAAGGAGCAACAGATGCCGCCACTGACGCCGCTGGACATCCAACATAAGGAGTTCACCAAAGCGATGCGTGGCTATGCCATGCACGAGGTGGACACCTTCCTGGACCAGGTGACGGAGGAGTTCACCCGCCTTCAGGACGAGGTCACCCGGCTGCGCGAGCAGGCGGCCGCCACCCAGCAGGGCGGCGTTCCGGCGCAGGCGGCGGCCCCTCCGCCCCCGGCTCCGGCCGCGCCCCCGCAGCAGCAGCAGGTCTCGTTGCCACCCGGCGATCCGCGTGCCGGGGAGGAGGCGATCGCCCGCGCGCTGGTGATGGCGCAGCGCATGGCCGACCAGACGGTGGAAGAGGCGAAGGTCAAGGCCAAGGCCATGGTCGGCGAGGCCGAGGCGCGCGCCAAGACGGTCACCGAGCAGGCGCAGCTCCGCGCCCGCGAGGTCACCGAGGCCGCGCAGATGCGCGCCCGCGAGGTCACCGAGTCGGCCCAGCTCCGCGCCCGCGAGGTCACCGAGACCGCGCAGGCGAGGGCGCGCGAGCTCACCGAGGGCCTGGAGACCCGCTACAAGGAGCGCATCCAGTCCGCCGAGGCGCGCGCCCGCGTCGCCGAGGAGCAGGCCCGCATGCAGATCGCCCAGGCGACCGAGCAGGTGGCCCGCCGCCGCCAGGAGCTGGAGAGCTCGATCGAGGCGCTGCGCGCCTTCGAGCGCGACTACCGCGCCCGGCTGCGCGGCTTCGTGGAGGGCCAGCTCAAGGCGCTCGAGGACGCCGCACCGTCCGGCCCGGTGGCGCCCAACCCGCCGCCAGGCCTGAGCGGCAACAACTCGCGGCCGCTTCCGGGCAGCGAGGACCTGCCCGCCCTGCCGACCGGCGCCCGCCAGGTCAACAACTCCTACCCGCTGCGCGAGGCAGCCGGCGACCAGCTCGGCCACAACGGCCGCGACCGCGTCGACCGGATGCGCCACGACGACTGACCACCTGAGCGAACGCGCCACGCCCGGCCATGGTCGTCGGCGCTCTGCTCGCTATGGCGATCGCCATCGCGCTCCTGGTCGTCTCCCTGTTCCGCCCTGACGGACTCGTCTTCGTGCTGTGGTCGCTGCTGGCCGACGGGGTCGCCGTGACCTTGCTCGTCCGCGCGCTGCGCCGCCGCCGCGCCGCGGGCGACGACGGCGCCGGATCCCCCGGGTCCTGAGCCGGCACGACCGTACCGGGACCCACGCGGCACCCTAGACCCCGCACGGCTCCGCAACAGACCTGCTGCCCCGCAGGCAGGGGACTGCGACTGGGGCGGCTCACTCACCCCGGGCGGGTCGCGACCTGCTCGCTGGCCTGGGCCAGCTGTTCGAGGGCGGCGAGGAGGTCCTCCCTGGTCGCCTCGGGGAGGGCGGCGAGGGCACGCGCGAGCGGCCCGGGCGCGAGCAGGGTGTCGCCCGCGAGCCGGCGGCGGCCCTCGTCGGTCAGGGTGATGCGCAGGCGGCGCTCGTCCTCGGTGTCGCGGGCGCGGGTCACCAGGCCCCGGTCCGCCAGCCCCTTGACCAGCACCGAGGTGGTGCTCTTGGGGAGCTCGAGGTGCTCGGCCAGCGCGGTCAGGGAGGTCGCCCCGCTGGACGGCACGTGGCGCAGGAGCCGGCGGGCGTGGGCGGAGAGGCCGGGCTCGCCCGGCTGCCGCAGCGCCGCCCAGATCCGTCGGTAGGCCGCCTCGAACCGTTCAGCGTCCATATATTCGTTCGGGTCGTGATCGGTTCCACTTGGTGTGGCGTTCTACGTTCGCACGAGCTGTATTGCTGAACTGTCCCGTTGGCGACCTCGTAGCGGCGCATCCAGGTCATGCCGGCCCGTCCGTCCTGGCCGTGCCGGCGCGGCGCGCGAGCGCGTCGACGGCGCGGCGCTCGGCCTGGTGCTCGAACGGGTTGCGGCGGTAGCCGGCCAGGCTGGTGAGCAGGTAGGCGGGGTAGAACAGCGGCCCCCAGCGCTCGTGCTGGGTGACGTGGCACAGCTCGTGGGCGAGGATGTGGTCGCCGACCCGCTCGGTGGTCACGATCACGTGGCCGAGGGTGATCGCCTGGAAGCCGCGTCGCCGCAGCACCCACGCAAGGCCGCCGCGGCCCCCCTCGAACAGCAGGACCCCGCGCCAGCGCACCGGCCTGACCCCGGCCGAGGCCGCCCCGAGCAGCCCGACCAGGCTGTTGAACGAGGCCCAGAGGTACCCCCACCAGGGCCGCGCGGCCGGCAGGACGGCGCCGATGCCGTCCTCGCGCCCGTCCACGCCCCTGCCGCCGTCAGGACCGCGGCGCGGGCGCCGGGACCGGGCGCAGCCACAGCCGCACCTCGTGGCCGTCCAGGTCGAGGGTGGCGTCGTGGCCGTCGCCCTGGGGCGCCCGGTGCAGCGCGGTGGCGAGCGTCTCGCCCAGCAGGTAGTCGCGGTGGGCGGCGACCGCCTCGGCGACCTCGTCCTCGGCCTTGACGGCCAGCTCGATGCGGTCGTCCACCGCCAGGCCGGCCGCCTTGCGCAGGTCCTGCACGGCGCGGACCAGGTCGCGTGCGAGCCCCTCGCGGCGCAGCTCGGGCGTGACCTCGAGGTCGAGCGCGACGCTGGCACCGCCCTCGTGGACCACCCGCCAGCCGGTCACCGGCTCCTCGACCACCCCGACCTCGTCCGCTCCCAGCTCGACCGGCCCGACGCCCGGGACCTCGAGCGTGACCCGCTCGCCCGCCGCCAGCCGGGGCGCCAGCGCCGCCGCCTCGGCGGCGCGGACCGCCGCGGCCACCGCCGGGGCCTGGCCGCCGAAGCGGGGGCCGAGGGCGCGGAAGTTCGGCACCAGCCGGTAGCCGACCAGGCCGGCCTCGCCGTCGGCGAACGCCACCTGCTTGACGTTCAGCTCGTCGGCGACGAGGCCGAGCAGCGGCTCGACCGCGGCGCGCAGCGGCCGGTCGACGGTGACCAGCGCCCTGGCCAGGGGCTGGCGCACCTTGACCTTCGCCTCGGTGCGGGCCTGGCGGCCGAGGCCGACCAGGCGGCGCGCCTCGGCCATCGCCGCCAGCAGCCCGGCGTCGCCGTCGCCGGGCACCGGCCGCGGCCAGGCGGCCAGGTGGACCGAGTCGGGGGCCTGCTCGCCGGTTCCCGGCGCCACCACCAGCCCCTGCCACAGCTCCTCGGCCAGGAACGAGGCGTACGGGGCCAGCAGCAGGGAGAGGGTCGACAGGCAGCGCCACAGGGTGTCGAAGGCCGCCTGGCCGCCCCCGCCCTCGCCGCGCCAGAAGCGGCGCCTGGACAGGCGCACGTACCAGTTGGACAGGTCGTCGACGAAGGCGGCGATGCGGCGGGCGCCGCCGGTGGCGTCGTAGGCGTCGAGGTCGGCGGTGGCCCCCTCGACGGTCTCGGCCAGCCGCGCGAGCACCCAGCGGTCCAGCGGCGTGCGCTGCTGCCGCGGCGGCTCCGCCTCCGGCCGGAAGCCCTCCAGGCGCGCGTACAGGGTGAAGAACGCGTAGGTGTTCCAGAGGGTGAGGAAGAACGAGCGGGTGACCTCCTCCAGCGCCTTGGGGCCGAGCCGCCTGGCCACCCAGGGCGAGCCGCCGGCGAGCATGAACCAGCGCAGCGGGTCGGCGCCGTACGTGTCGAGCAGCTCGAACGGGTCGAGCACGTTGCCGAGGCTCTTGGACATCTTGCGTCCGTCCTCGTCGACGATGTGGCCGAGGCAGACGACGTTGCGGTAGGGCGTGCGGTCGAACAGCATCGTCGAGACGGCCAGCAGCGAGTAGAACCACCCGCGGGTCTGGTCGATCGCCTCGGAGATGAAGTCGGCCGGGAAGGCGCCGCCGAACTCGTCGGCCGAGCCTCCCTGATGCGGGTAGCCCCACTGGGCGAACGGCATCGACCCCGAGTCGAACCAGGCGTCGATCACGTCGGGGACGCGGCGAGCCTCCTGCCCGCAGTCCGGGCAGGCGAAGGTCACCCCGTCGACGAACGGCCGGTGGGGGTCGAGGCCGGAGAGGTCGCGCCCGGCGCGTTCGGACAGGTCGGCGAGGCTCTCCACCGCCGTCACGTGGCCGTCGTCGCAGCGCCACAGCGGCAGCGGCGTGCCCCAGTAGCGCGCGCGGGACAGCGCCCAGTCCACGTTGTGGGACAGCCAGTCGCCGAAGCGGCCGTCGCGGATGTGCTCCGGCCGCCAGCCGACCTTGGCGTTCTCGGCGAGCAGGCGCTGCTTCACCGCGGTGGTGCGCGCGTACCAGGAGGTCAGCGCGTAGTACAGCAGCGGCGTCTTGCAGCGCCAGCAGTGCGGGTAGGCGTGCCGCATCGGCTCGGCGTGCCACAGCAGGCCGCGGCGGCGCAGGTCCGCGACGATCTCCGCGTCGGCGGCCTTGACGTGCATGCCGGACAGCCAGCCGGTCTGCGGGCCGAAGTGGCCCTCCGCGTCGACCGGGTGCAGCAGCGGGGTGCCGTAGCGGCGGCCGACCGCCATGTCCTCGGCGCCGTAGGCGGGGGAGGTCTGCACCAGCCCCGAGCCCTCGCCGGTGGAGACGAACTCGTCGGCCACCACCGTCCAGCCGCGCGCCAGCTCCTCGTCGCTCACCGGGACCAGGTCGAAGGCCCGCTGGTAGCGGGTGCCGACCAGCTCGTCGAGCGGCACGTGGCGCAGCACGCTGGCGCCCTCGCCGACCGCCTCGGCGACCCGGTCGGCGGCCACCACCAGCTTGCGCTCGACCCCGTCACGCTCCGCCGCGACCAGCACGTAGTCGATCTCGGGGCCGACCACCACCGAGCTGTTGGGCACCAGCGTCCACGGCTGGGTGGTCCACACCAGCAGCGCGGCGCCCTCCTCGGCCAGGGTGCCCGAGGTGGCGGGCAGCGCCACGTAGGCGGCGAGGTCCTCCACCTCCTGGTAGGCGTCGTCGAGGCCGAGCTCGGCGTCGGACAGCCCGGTGCCGCAGCGCGGGCAGTACGGCACCACCTTGTAGTCCTCGAACAGCAGGCCGCGGCGGTGCAGCTCGGCAAGGGCCCACCAGACGCTCTGCACGTAGGCGGAGTCCATGGTGCGGTAGGCCCGGCCGGTGTCGATCCAGAAGCCGATCCGCTCGGTCAGCTCCTCGAACACGCCGACGTAGCGCTCGACCGACTCGCGGCAGCGGGCGTTGAACGCCTCCACGCCGTACGCCTCGATCTCCCGCTTGTGGGTCAGGCCGAGCTCCTTCTCGACCTCGAGCTCGACGGGCAGGCCGTGACAGTCCCAGCCCGCCTTGCGGTCGACCCGGTAGCCGCGCATGGTCCGGAAGCGCGGGAACACGTCCTTGAAGACGCGCGCCTCCACGTGGTGGACGCCCGGCCGGCCGTTGGCCGTCGGCGGGCCCTCGTAGAAGACGAACGGGTCGGCGCCGACGCGCTGTTCCAGGGAGCGCTCGAAGACCTTGCGCTCGCGCCACAGCGCGAGCACCCGCCGGTCCAGCGCAGGCAGGTCGAGGCGGGGATCGACTTCGGGGAACTGGCCCATTGGGTGGTCTCCTCCGCGGTCTGGTGCCCTGCGAAGGGACGAGGCCCGAGGCCCCGCGGTACCACCCTCCTTGCCGGCCGGAGTCCGGCCGACCGCTCACGGCCACCCGGCTGGATGGCCCCCCGCTGTCACGGGCGGACCCGGCTGCGTCTACTGGGCGGAAGGCTCGCTCCCGCCGTTCGGGCAGCGGCTCGGGGAGGATCTTCGCGGGTGCCGTGCCACCGGGCTTCCACCGTCCCCGGCTCGCTGGCGGCCGTGCCGCCCGCTACTCGTTCCCGTCGTCGCCTGTACCCGCAGTGTAACGCGTCCGGCCAAGGGATTTCCCGTCACCGCGCAGCCGCTCGAGGACCGCCTCCAGGTCGTCCGGGAGGGGCTCGGTGACGTCGACGACGTGGCCGTCGGACGGGTGGCGCAGGGTCAGGCGCCAGGCGTGCAGGAAGGGGCGGTCGAGGCCGAGGCGGGCGGCGAGGCGCGGGTCGGCGCCGTAGGCGCGGTCGCCGGCCACCGGGTGGCGCAGGTGGGCGAGGTGGACGCGGATCTGGTGGGTGCGGCCGGTCTGCAGGCTCGCCTCGACCAGGTCGGCGCCTGGCAGGCGCTCGCGCACGCGCCAGTGGGTCACGGCGCGGCGGCCGCCCGGCACCACCGCCATGCGCTTGCGGTCGCGCGGGTGGCGGCCCATGGGCGCGTCGACGGTGCCGGCCTCGGCCGGCAGGTGGCCCTGGACCAGGGCGAGGTAGCGCCGCTCGATGCGGTGCGCGGCCAGCGCGCGCGCCAGCGCCCGGTGGGTGGCGTCGTCCTTGGCGACCACCAGCAGCCCGGAGGTGCCCTTGTCGAGCCGGTGCACGATCCCCGGACGGTCCTCCCCGCCGGCCGCGGAGAGGCTGCCTTCACGCCCCAGCAGCGCGTTGACCAGGGTGCCCGCCGGGTGCCCCGGGGCGGGGTGGACCACCAGCCCGGCGGGCTTGGCGACCACCAGCAGCCGCTCGTCCTCGTAGCGCACCGCGAGCGGCCGCGCCTCGGGCGCCGGCGGGCCGGGCGGCTCGGCCGGCGGCGGGTCCCAGGCGAGCGCCTCGCCGCCGCGCAGCCGGTGCGACTTGGGCCGGGCGCGGCCGTCGACCAGCACGTGGCCGTCCTCCACCCAGCGCGCCGCGGCCGCCCGGGAGACGCCCGCGAGCCCGGCGAGCACCTCGTCCAGGCGCCGTCCGGCGCTGGCCGCGGGCGCCAGCTCGCGCCCGGGCGGGCTCACGCCCGCGGCGAGGACTGCGGGCCGGCCGGCTCGCCGGGCCGGCCAGGGGGTCGGTTCACCGGGGGGCTGACGCTCGGCGGTGCGTGGCCGCCCGCCGCTTGGGTCGGGGCCTCGCCCGCGGACCCCCCGGCCGGCTGTTCGGGCCGGCTGAGCAGGAAGGCGAGCAGCAGGCCGCCGATGGTGATGCAGGAGTCGGCCAGGTTGAACACCGGCCAGGGTCCCACCTTGACGAAGTCGACCACCTCGCCGTGGAGCGGCACGCCGCCGCGCAGCAGGCGGTCGAGCAGGTTGCCGACCGCGCCGCCGAGCAGCAGCCCGAGCGCGAACAGCAGCGCGCGGCCCTCGGCCCTGCGGGCGGCGTAGACGATCCCGCCGACGATCACCGCGGCGGTCAGGGCGAAGAACAGCGGCGCGCCGGTCAGCAGCGAGAACGCGCCGCCCGAGTTGGTGGTGTAGCGCAGCTCCACGAAGCTGCCGAGCAGCCGCAGCGGCCGCCCGCCGCCGAGCTGCCGCACCACCAGCCACTTGCTGAGCTGGTCGAGCACGACCACCACGGCGGCCGTGCCGTAGACCCAGGGGAGGCGCCCGGCGCGCAGCCGCATCAGCGCAGCCGCACCCGCCGCCGCGCGTCGGCGAGGCAGTAGGCGGCGTACGGCAGGGCGTCCAGCCGCTCCGGCTCGATCGGCCGGCCGCAGGCCTGGCAGCGCCCGAAGGTGCCGTGGTCCATGCGCTCCAGGGCGCGCTCGATCTTCGCGACCAGGTCGCGGGCGTTCTGCGACAGCGACAGGTCGCGCTCCCGCTCGAAGGTGACCGTGCCGGCGTCGGCGTACTCCTCGTCGAAGCCGACCTCGCCGGCCGCGGCCACGTCGGCCGCCTCCTCCAGGTCGTGGGCCTGGGCGAGCAGCTGGTCGCGCTCGGCCGTCAGGCGGCTGCGGAAGCCGGCGAGCACCTGCCTGGTCAGCGTGACCGCTGGGTTGGTCTCGGCGGGCTGCGGCGCCTCGACGACGCCGACGGTGCGCTTGCGTGCCATCGTCGGTTCCTCCGTCCCCGGCAGGCGATGGGATGGGCTCCGGGCGTCGCTGGGCCGGCGCGACCTCACTACGGTGGCCGCATTGTACCGGCGCGCCACCGCTCCCGGGAGTCCCCGCCAAGGCTCCCCGGCACGGATCTGACCTGGTGGTTCGGTGCCGAATCCCAGGCGTGCCAAGGGATCCGGCCGCCGCGGGGGTGATTGCCCACCACCGCGCCCGCGCGGTAAACTCCGGCGGGAATTACAGGCGTGTAATTTTGTCCACAGCCTGTGCAAAACTCGACCCTAGCGCGCCGTCGAGCAGGGTGCCGCGGGGCCAGGTGCAGGATCGAGGGGACGCCCAGGTGCCTCCCCGATGAGCCGTGCGTAGGGAGCAACCGTGCCGGACAGCTTCGCCCACCTCCACGTCCACACCGAGTTCTCCATGCTCGACGGCGCCGCCCGGGTGGACGACCTGCTGCGCGAGGCGGCCCGCATGGAGATGCCGGCGGTCGCCATGACCGACCACGGCTTCCTGTTCGGCGCGGTCGACTTCTACCAGGCGGCGCGCAAGCACGGCGTCAAGCCCATCCTGGGCGTCGAGGCCTACCTGGCCCCCGGGTCACGCTTCGACAAGCAGCGGCGCGACCTCGGCGAGCCGTACAGCCACCTGACCCTGCTGGCCGAGAACCAGACCGGCTACGCCAACCTGCTGCGGCTCACCTCGCTCGCCTCGATCGAGGGCTTCTTCTACAAGCCGCGCATGGACCGCGAGCTGCTCGCCCGCCACCACGAGGGGATCATCGCCACCTCCGGCTGCCTCGGCGGCGAGGCCTGCCAGCACCTGCTCAAGGGCGAGGCGGGCAAGGCCGAGGCGACCCTCGCCGAGTTCCGTGACATCTTCGGGCCCGACCACTACTTCGTCGAGCTGATGGACCACGGCCTGCCGCATGACCGGCAGGTCAACCCCGGCCTGATCGCGGCGGCCCGCGATCTCGGCCTGCCGCTGCTGGCCACCAACGACCTGCACTACACGCACAAGGCCGACGCCGTCCCCCACGAGGTGCTGCTCTGCATCCAGACCGGCGCCACCCTGGCCGACCCCAAGCGCTTCAAGTTCGACGCCGAGGAGTTCTACCTCAAGTCCCCGGCGGAGATGCGCGCCCTGTTCGCCGACCACCCCGACGCCTGCGACAACACCCTGGCGGTGGCCGAGCGCTGCAACCTCGAGCTCAGCTTCGGCGGCAGCCACCTGCCCCGCTTCGACGTGCCCGAGGGCCACACCCTCGAGTCGTGGCTGCGCGCCGAGACCTTCCGCGGCGCCGCCGAGCGCTACGGCGACCCCCTCCCGGACGACGTCCGCCAGCGCCTCGACTACGAGCTGACGGTGATCAACGACCTCGGCTTCCCCGGCTACTTCCTGATCGTCGCCGACCTCTGCCGCTACGCCCGCGAGCAGGGCATCCGGGTGGGGCCCGGGCGCGGCAGCGCCGCCGGCTCGTGCGTCTCCTACAGCCTGCGGATCACCGACCTCGACCCGCTCGCCTACGGGCTGATGTTCGAGCGCTTCCTCAACCCGGCCCGGCGGGAGATGCCCGACATCGACATGGACTTCGACGAGCGCCGGCGCGGCGACATGATCCGCTACGCCACCGAGAAGTACGGCTCAGACCACGTCGCCCAGATCGTCACCTTCTCCACCATCAAGGCCAAGCAGGCGATCCGCGACTCGGCCAGGGTGCTCGGCTTCCCCTACAAGCTCGGCGACGACCTGGCGAAGATGATGCCGCCGCCGGTGCTCGGCAAGGAGCGCCCGCTCGCCGAGGCCTTCGACCTCTCCGCCGAGCTGCGGCTGGCGCGCGAGGGCGACGCCGACGCCAGGCGCGTGCTCGACACCGCCAAGGGGCTGGAGGGGCTGCGGCGGCAGTGGGGCGTGCACGCCGCCGCGGTGGTGATCTCCCGCGACCCGCTGATCGAGACCGTCCCGGTGATGAAGCGCGAGGCCGACGGCGCGGTCATCACCCAGTACGAGATGAACGCGGTGGCCAAGCTCGGGCTGCTGAAGATGGACTTCCTGGGCCTGCGCAACCTCACCGTGCTCGACGACACCGTGGCGCACCTGCGCGCCGCCGGGATCGAGCTGGACCTCGGCACGGTGCCGCAGGACGACCAGCTCACCTTCGAGATGCTGCAGGCCGGCGACTCCGACGGCGTCTTCCAGATGGAGTCGGAGGGCATGCGGCGGCTGCTGCGGCAGCTGCGCCCCGACCGCTTCGAGGACATCGTCGCCCTGATCGCGCTCTACCGGCCGGGGCCGATGGAGCAGATCCCCCGCTACATCGCGGGCAAGCACGACCCCAGCAAGGTCACCTACCTGCACCCGCTGCTGGAGGAGATCACCGCCGAC
This sequence comes from Actinomycetes bacterium, assembly GCA_036377075.1. GTDB lineage: Bacteria > Actinomycetota > CALGFH01 > CALGFH01 > CALGFH01 > DASUZB01. The sequence goes on from DASUZB010000339.1 coordinate 44,239, forward strand.
ACCTACGGGGTGATGGTCTACCAGGAGCAGATCATCACCCTGCTGCAGAAGGTCGCCGGCTACTCGGCCGGCGAGGCCGACATCGTGCGCAAGGCGATCGGCAAGAAGATCGAGTCGCTGATGCGCAAGGAGGAGCCCCGCTTCCTGGCCGGCTGCCAGGAGCAGGGGCTCAGCGAGGCGCAGGCGCGGGAGCTGTGGCGCCTCATCCAGCCGTTCGCCGGCTACTCCTTCAACCGCGCCCACGCCGCCGGCTACGGCCTGGTCACCTGGCAGACCGCCTACCTCAAGGCGCACCACCCGGTCGAGTACATGGCCGCGCTGCTGACCAGCGTCAAGGACGACAAGGACGCACGGCCGAAGTACCTGGGAAGCTGCCGCCACATGGGCCTGGTGGTGCTGCCGCCCGACGTCAACGACTCCGACGCCAACTTCACCCCGGCCCGTGGGGACCAGGAGCGGGCGGTCCGCTACGGCCTGTCGGCCATCCGCAACGTCGGCGAGCAGGTGGTGCAGGCGATCATCGAGGCCCGCAGGGGCAAGGGCCGCTTCACCGACTTCTTCGACTTCTGCGACAAGGTCGACGCCGGCGTGCTCAACAAGCGGGTGGTCGAGTCGCTGATCAAGGCCGGCGCCTTCGACTCCGTCGGCCACACCCGCAAGGGCCTGCTCGACGTCCACGAGCAGCACATCGACGACGTGCTCGCCCGCAAGCGCGCCGAGGCCCTCGGGCAGTTCTCGCTGTTCAGCGGGTTGGACGAGCCGGAGGCGGTGAGCCACCCGCGCCCCACCATCGGCGCCGAGGAGTGGGACAAGACCACCCGGCTCGCCTTCGAGAAGGAGATGCTCGGCCAGTACGTCTCCGACCACCCGCTGCTCGGGCTCGAGCGGGTCCTCGCCGCCTCGCGCGACACCTCCCTGTCGGTGCTGTCCGAGCGCACCGACGGCACCGTGGTCACCGTGGCCGGCATCCTCGCCCGGCTGGTCAAGAAGTTCACCAAGCGCGGCGAGCCCTACGTGGTCGCCGACCTCGAGGACCTGGACGGCACCGCGGAGTGCTTCTTCTTCCCCCAGGTCTACCGGGAGAACCTCGGCCTGCTCGCGCCGGACGCGGTGGTGGTGGTCAAGGCGCGGGTCGACGCCCGCGACGAGAGCCCCAAGCTGATCGCGATCGACGTCAAGCAGCCCAACCTCGCCGAGCCGGGCAGCGAACCGGTGGTCCTCAAGCTCGAGGCGGGCTCCTGCGACCACGGCACCGTCGCCCGCATCAAGCGCATCCTCGGCTCCCACCGCGGCAAGACGCCCGTGCACCTGCAGATCCGCGGCGCCCGCTCCACCATGGTGGTGCGCCTCGGCGAGCAGTTCCGGGTCGACCCCCGCAACGGCCTCTACGCCGAGATCAAGGCCGAGCTCGGCCCGGACGCGCTGCTGGCCTGAGGGCGCATCCGCCTCGCGGGCGATGACGCTGCCCTTGCCGAATGCTAAGGTCCTCGCGCCGCGGGACGGGGGCGGTCGATCGGATCCCGGGGAGGGGCCGGCATGGTGCACCACCGGGGAGCGCGACGCGCTCCCTTCCTCGTCGTCGCCGCGTTGGCCGCCGCGCTCGCGGTGGTCGTCCCGAGCTTCGCAAGCCCGTCGGGCAGCGGACCAGTCACCAACGACCGCAAGCTCCAGAAGGACACGGACGCTGCCGAGCAGCGCGACGAGATGTCGCGCGCCGCGAACGAGTACGAGGCGATGCGGATCGCGCCGGGGACGTCGCTGGACCCGGCCGCCTTCGCCACGGCCCGCGCGGCCGCCGCGTCGTTGCCGACCGTCGGTGGTGCCTGGAGCGAGCTGACCACCAAGCGGTACGACTCCGACGACCCGAGCTACCGCGACCCGGTGTGGTCGAACTCCGGTGGGGGCGCCGGGCTCGTCTCCGGCCGCATGACCGCCGTGGCCGTCGACCCGCGCAACGCCCGCACGGTCTACGTGGGCGCGGCCGACGGCGGCGTCTGGAAGTCCACCGACCGCGGCGCCCACTGGACGCCGGTCTTCGACAGCCAGCCGACGCAGGCCATCGGCGCGGTCGCCATCAACCCCGCGGACGGCAGCGTCTGGGTCGGCACCGGCGAGAACAACACCGCCTTCGAGAACTACACCGGCCAGGGCGTCTTCCGCTCCACCGACGGCGGTGGCTCGTGGAGCAACGTCGCGCCCGGCCTCGCCGGGACGACCATCGGCGCGATCGTCTTCGACGGCGTCGGCGGCGTCTACGTCGGCACGAACTTCGGGCTCTACAAGGGCTCGGCCACCGGTTCCGGGTTCACCAAGCTGCTCGACGCGGCCACGGTGGGCCAGGCGCCGTCGCCGTACGGCATGTCGATCGTCAACAGCGTCGCGGTCCAGCCGGGCACCGGCGGCCAGGTCGTCGTCGCCAACATGGCCTGGCGGGGCGGCGCCGGGTACGACGGCTTCTACGTCTCCCGCGACGGCGGCCGGCACTTCGCGTACGACAGCCTGACCGGGGCCATCAACCCCAAGGCGCTCGGCCGCGCGACGCTCGCCTACTCGGCCGACGGGTCGAAGCTGTACACGGTGGTGGAGGACACCTTCCTGTTCAACAAGCCGAACGTGCAGACCGCCAACACGGTCCTGATGGGCGTGTTCGTCTCCGCCAAGGGCGACCCGTCCGGCCCGTGGAACCAGATCGCCGACTACCGAAAGCTGGCCAACTCGGGCTCGGCCCTGAAGCTCTCCAAGGGCTACGGCCCCGGCGTGCAGGCCTGGTACAACCAGTTCCTGGCGGTCGACCCGGCCGACGCCAACCACGTCTACCTCGGCCTCGAGGAGGTCTTCGAGACGCGCAACGGCGGGTCGAGCTGGAACGCGATCGGCCCGTACTGGAACTTCCCGCTGGACTGCTGGACGGCGGCGAACCCGGAAGCGTGCCCGAAGACCACGCACCCGGACCAGCACGGCGTGGCGGTCGGCGGCGGCTACCTGTTCGTCGGCAACGACGGCGGCATGTACAGCCGCTCGACGACCACCGACCCGACGACCGTCCGTGGCTGGAACGACTTGAACGCGACCCTCCGGACGCTCCAGTACTACTACGCCGGCGTCGGCAGGACCCCCTCCGGCGACGCCGTCTGGGGCGGCCTGCAGGACAACGGCGAGTCGCTGCTCCGGCCCGACCTGCCGACGATGGTCTCGCCCTTCGGGGGGGACGGCGGCGACACGCTCGTCGACCCCGACAACGGCGACCGGGCCGTGGTGGAGTACACCGACCTCGACATGGCCCTGACCACCAACGGCGGCTACTCACCGAACTACTCGATCGCGTCGTTCACCGAGATCACCCCGTCGTGCTTCCCGTTCACCTACGCGCCCCGGCCCGACTGCGACCCGAACCCGCGCTTCATCGCGCCGTTCCGGGCCGACGCCCAGAGCATCGACCACTGGGTCGCGGGCGGCGAGTACGTCTGGGACAACGGCGGCGCCGGCTGGGACACGCGCCGCGACACCTGGAAGCGCGTCTACGACACCGGCACCGGCAACTCGGTCACCGCGATCGGCGTCAACGGCAACGTCACCTACGCCGGCTGGTGCGGCCCCGTCGGCTGCAACCCGCGGACGTCCGCGGCGACCGGGTCGAGCGAGGGCTTCGCCCGCGGCATCGCCACCAACTACGGCGGCACCTGGCACGAGGTCGACATGTCCAGCCTGCCCAACCGCTACGTCAACAACCTGATCGTCGACAAGGCCAACGCCGCCCACGTCTACGCGGTCTTCGGCGGCTTCTCGCGCCGCTGGATCCCGAACGCGGGCGTCGGGCACGTCTTCGAGTCCACCAACGGCGGCGCCACCTGGACCGACGTCAGCGGCAACCTGCCGGACGCGCCAGCGGACGACCTGCTGCTCACCGCGAGCGGCCAGCTCGTCCTCGGCACCGACGTCGGCGTCTTCGTGGCGAGCCAGACCGCGCCGACGGCGTGGTCCAGGCTCGGGACCGGCCTGCCGAACGCGGCCGTCAACGACCTGACGCCCGGCCCCACGGGCGGCTACGTCGTCGCCGCCACGCACGGCCGCGGCCTGTGGAGGATCGCCACGCCCTAGCCACCGACCCGGTCACCGGCTCCCTAGTTGAGCGAGAACGGGCCCGTCATGGGGGCGGGCCCGGCGCTCTGCAGCCGCTCCAGCAGGGCGAGCTCGCGGCGCAGCAGGGAGCAGGCGGCGCGCAGGCGCTCGGCGGCCGAGCCGGCGGCCAGCAGCCGCTGCTTGTCGGCCAGGTCGACCTGCAGGCCGGCGGCCACCAGGTAGGAAGCTTCCAGCGGCTCGTCGGGGACCTCGATCTTCTCGTCCTGCTCGCCGGCCAGGCGCAGCAGCAGCGCCACGTAGCGGGCGAACAGCCAGCGTGCCCTGACCGCCTCGCCGCCCGCGCCGGGGCCGGCCTCCTCCGGCAGGGCGGCGACCTCGGCCACGATGAAGGGCGCCGGCTGCGTCACCCCGGTGACCTCGAAGCGGCTCACGCCCTCGCCCAGCAGGTCCATGCGCCCGTCCGGGTACGGGCGCACGTTGCGCACCTCGGCGAGGCAGCCGATCGGCTGGTAGCGGTCGTGCGCGCCCATCTCGGCGCCCTCGGCCACGGCGACCACGCCGAAGCGGCGGTCGCCGTCGAGCACCCGGGCGAACATCTGCCTGTAGCGCTCCTCGAAGATGTGGAGCGGCAGCGGCATGCCCGGGTACAGGACGGTTGGCAGCGGGAAGAGCGGGAGCTCCACGGTGACCTCGCGCGGTGCTGGTGACCCGGCAATGGTAGGCCCACGGGCGCGGCCCGGCGGGGCAAAGTCGCTACGCCGGGGAGCGCGCGGAGGGGTAGGGTGGGCCCGCCTCCGCCAGGTGGGCGGGGGCGCCTGGCGCCGCGCCGCGGCGCCAGCGTCGTGCCGACCCGCTGGAGCCTGCCCTGCTACCCGTGATCGACCTGCGCGGCTCGGACCGCGACCCGGCGCCGCTGCTGCCGCGCGCCCCGGTGGAGGTGGTGGCCGCCGCCCGTGGCGCCGTCCGCGCCCTGGTCGAGGACGTCGCCGCCCGCGGCGACGAGGCGGTCGCCGAGGCCGCGCGCCGCTTCGACGGGGTCGACGCGCCGCCGTCGGCCTGGCGCGCCACCCCGGCCGAGCTGGCCGCGGCGGCGCGCGCCCTCGACCCCGGCCTGCGCGCCGCCCTCGAGGACGCGACCGGGCGGGTGCGCGCCTTCCACCAGGCGCAGCTGCCCGCCCCGGTGCGCCTCGACGCCCGCCCCGGGGTGCGGCTGCTGCAGCGCTTCGAGCCGCTCGCCCGCGCCGGCGTATACGTCCCCGGTGGCCGCGGCGCCTACCCGTCCACCGTGGTCATGAACGTCGTCCCCGCCCAGGCGGCCGGCGTCGGCGAGGTCGCCGTCGCGACCCCGCCGGGCCCGGGCGGGCGTGGCCACCCGGCCGTGCTCGGCGCGGCCGCCCTGCTCGGCGTCGAGGAGGTCTGGCTGCTCGGCGGCGCCCAGGCGGTGGCCGCGCTGGCGTTCGGCACCGCCACCGTGCCGGCCGTGGACTCGGTCACCGGGCCGGGCAACCTCTACGTCTCGCTGGCCAAGCAGGAGGTCTCCCAGCGGGTGCGCACCGACGGCTTCGCCGGCCCCACCGAGGTCTGCGTGCTCGCCGACGGCACCGCCGACCCGCGCCGGGTCGCCTGCGACCTGGTGGCCCAGGCGGAGCACGACCCCCTGGCGGCGTGCCTGCTGGTCACCGACGACCCGGCGGTCTGGCGCGCGGTCGAGCCGCTGCTGGCCGAGGAGGTGGCGGCGGCGCCGCACCGCGACCGGGTCGAGAAGGCCCTCGCCGGGCAGTCGGCGGTGGTGCTGTGCGACGACCGGGCCGCCATGCTGCGGGTCGCGGAGGCGTACGCCCCCGAGCACCTGGAGCTGCTGGTGGCCGAGGCCCGCGAGCTGGCCGGACGGGTGCGGGCGGCCGGCGCGGTGTTCGTGGGGGAGTGGACCCCGGTCGCGCTCGGCGACTACGCCGCCGGCACCAACCACGTACTGCCGACGGCGGGCACCGCCCGCTTCGCCGCCGGCCTGTCCACCCTCGACTTCCTGCGCCCCGTGCAGGTCGCCGAGTTCGACCGCGACGCCCTGGCCGCGGCCGCGCCGACCGTGGCCGCGCTGGCACGCGCCGAGGACCTGCCCGCCCACGCCCGCGCCGTGCAGGTCCGCCTCCACGGCGCCGCCCCGCCGCCGAGCGCCCCGCTCCGCGGCCGCGTGCGGGTGCGCGACGACCTGGCCGGCCTGGTTCCCTACGGGGCGCCCCAGCTCGACGTGCCGGTGCGGCTCAACACCAACGAGACGCCCTACCCGGTGCCGCCGGCGGTGCTCGACGACCTCGCCGACGCGGTGCGCGGCCTGGCGCTGCACCGCTACCCCGACCGGGAGGCCACCGCGCTGCGCGCGGCCCTGGCCGACCGCGCCGGGCACCCGCTCGAAGGCACCTGGGCCGCCAACGGCTCCAACGAACTGCTGCAGCAGCTCCTGATGGCCTACGCCGGCCCGGGCCGCGCCGCCCTGGTGGTGGAGCCCAGCTACGCCATGCACGGCCTGATCGCCCGCGCCACCGGCACCCGCCTGCGCACCGTGGTGCAGCCGCGCGAGACCACGATCGCCCCCGAGCGGGCCGCCGCGATCGTCGCCGAGGCCGGCGCCGACCTGACCTTCTGGTGCTCGCCCAACAACCCCACCGGCGAGGCGGCCGGCCCGGAGCTGCTCGCCGCCGTCTGCGAGGCGGCGCCCGGCCTGGTGGTGGTCGACGAGGCCTACGGCGAGTTCGGCGCCGCCCACGCCGCCGCCCTGCTGGGCCGCTTCCCCAACCTGGTGGTCACGCGCACCTTCTCCAAGGCGTTCCGCATGGCCGGGCTGCGCCTGGGCTACCTGCTCGCCGACCCGGTGGTGGTCGAGGGGCTGCGGCTGGTGCGGCTGCCCTACCACCTCTCCGCGCTCACCCAGGCGGTGGGGCTGCGCGGCCTGGCCCGCGCCGCGGAGCTGACCGACCACGTCGCCGCCATCCGGCGCGAGCGGGAGCGGCTCGCCGCCGCCCTCGCCGCCCTGCCCGGCGTGCGGGTGCTGCCGAGCGACGCCAACTTCCTCTGCTTCGCGCCGCCCGCCCCGCCGCGGCAGGTCTGGGCGGCGCTGCTGGACCGCGGCGTGCTGGTGCGCGACGTCTCCGGCTACCCGACGCTCGACCGCTACCTGCGCGTCACCGTCGGCACGCCCGCCGAGGACGACGCCTTCCTGCACGCCCTCGCCGAGGCGGTCGGCGCCACGCCGAGCCCGGCAGCCGACCAGGGGAGGCGGGGATGAGCCAGGCGTCCGGTGCCGCGGCGGGCGGTGGCCCCCGCCGCGCACGGGTGGAGCGCCGCACCTCGGAGGTGGCGGTCACCGTCGAGCTCGACCTGGACGGCAGCGGCCAGGCCACCAGCGACACCGGCGTGCCGTTCCTCGACCACATGCTCGCGCAGCTCGGCAAGCACGCCCGCTTCGACCTCGCCGTGCGGGCCAAGGGCGACCTCGAGGTCGACGCCCACCACACCGTCGAGGACGCCGGCATCGCCATCGGCCAGGCGCTCGCCGAGGCACTCGGCGACAAGCGCGGCGTGCGCCGCTTCGGCGACGCCACCGTGCCGCTGGACGAGGCGCGCGCCCGCGCCGCCGTCGACCTCTCCGGCCGCCCCTACCTGGTCTGGGACGTGCGGGTGGCGGCGAGCCCCGGCGAGCTCGGCGCCTTCGACCCCAGGCAGGCCCGCCACCTGCTCGAGGCGCTCGCCGCCAACGCCCGCTGCACCATCCACCTGGTGCTCGAGGCCGGCGAGCTGCCCCACCACGCGCTGGAGGCCTGCTTCAAGGCGCTCGCCCGCGCCCTGGGCGACGCCTGCACCCCCGACCCGCGCGCCGGCGACGGCTCCACCAAGGGGAGGCTCTCGTGAGACCACCGGTGGCCCTGCTCGACTACGGCGTCGGCAACCTGCACTCCGCCGCCAAGGCGCTCGACCGGGCCGGCGCCGACGTCCGGGTGGTGCCGTCCGTGGCCGACGCCGCCGGCGCAGCGGCCCTCGTCGTCCCGGGGGTCGGCGCCTACGGCGCCTGCCTCGAAGGCCTCGGCCGCGCCGGCGGGCCGGAGGCGGTGGCCGGCTGGCTCGCCGGCGGCCGGCCGCTGCTCGGCATCTGCGTCGGCATGCAGCTCGCCTTCGAGGGCAGCGAGGAGGGCCCGGTCACCGGCGGCGTCGCCGCCGTCGGCGGCACGGTGCGGCGCCTCGCCGGCGCGGTGAAGGTGCCGCACATCGGCTGGGACGAGGTCAGCCCGCGGCCGGACAGCGCCCTGTTCGCCGGCCTGCCCGAAGGCACCCGCTTCTACTTCGTGCACTCCTACGCGCCATCGGCCAGCCACGGTGCGGTCGCCGCGGTGTGCGACTACGGCGGGCCGTTCGCCGCCGCGGTCGAGCGCGGCAACCTCTTCGGCACCCAGTTCCACCCGGAGAAGTCCGGCGCGGCCGGGCTCGCCCTGCTGGCCAACTTCGTCGCGCAGGCCAGGGCGGCATGACCCTCGAGCTGCTGCCGGCGGTCGACCTCCTCGGCGGCCAGGCGACCCGGCTCGCCCAGGGCGCCGAGGGCACCGAGACCGGCTACGGCGACCCGCTGGAGGCGGCCCTCGACTTCGCCGCCGACGGCGCCAAGTGGCTGCACGTGGTCGACCTCGACGCCGCCTTCGGACGGGGCCCGCGCAACCGCGCCCAGACCGCCCGGATCGTCGCGGCGGTCGATCCAGTCCGGGTGGAGGCCTCCGGCGGCGTCCGCGCCGCCGACGACCTGCACGCCCTGCTCGACCTCGGCGCGGCGAGGGTGGTGGTCGGCACCGCGGCGCTCGAGTCCCCCGGGTGGGTCGCCGAGGCCTGCGCCCGCCACGGCGACGCCGTCGCCGTCGGGCTCGACGCCCGCGGCCGCACCCTGCAGGCGCGCGGCTGGACCACCGAGGGCGGCGACCTGTTCGAGACCATGCGCGCGCTGGAGGCGGCCGGCTGCCGCCGCTTCGTCTACACCGAGGTGTCGCGCGACGGCATGCTCAGCGGCCCCGCCACCGAGAGCCTCGCCAAGCTGCTCGCCGAGGCCACCCGCCCGGTGGTCGCCTCGGGGGGCGTCGCCCGCCTCGACGACCTGCGCGCCCTGGCGGCGATGGAGCCCGCCGGCCTGGAGGGCGTGATCGTCGGGCGCGCCCTGTACGAGCGGCGCTTCACCGTGGCCGAGGCGCTCGCCGTGCTCGCGGAGGCGGCGCCGTGACGCTCGCCAGGCGGGTCGTCCCGTGCCTGGACGTGACCGCCGGCCGGGTGGTCAAGGGCGTCTCCTTCGTCGACCTGGTCGACGCGGGCGACCCGGCGGAGCTGGCCGCCGTCTACGACCGGCAGGGCGCCGACGAGCTGGTCTTCCTCGACATCACCGCCACCGTCCAGGCGCGCGCCACCCTGTTCGACGCGGTCTCCCGCACCGCCGAGCAGGTGTTCATCCCGCTCACCGTCGGCGGCGGGGTGCGCACCCCCGCCGACGTCCGCGCCCTGCTGCGCGCCGGCGCCGACAAGGTCTCGGTCAACAGCGCGGCGGTGCGCGACCCCGAGCTGCTCTCCGCCGGGGCGCACACCTACGGCGTGCAGTGCATGGTGCTGGCGATCGACGCGCGCCGCCGTCCCGACGGCGGCGGCTGGGAGGTGGTGGTCGACGGCGGCCGCACCCCCACCGGCCTGGACGCGCTCGCCTGGGCCGAGGAGGGCGCCAGGCGCGGCGCCGGCGAGCTGCTGGTCACGAGCATGGACGCGGACGGCCACCGCAGCGGCTACGACCTCGACCTGGTCGCCGCCATGGCCAAGGCGGTCGACCTGCCGGTGATCGCCAGCGGCGGCGCCGGCGACGTCGGCCACTTCGTCGCCGCCTGCCAGGCGGGCGCCGACGCGGTCCTCGCCGCCAGCGTCTTCCACTTCGGCCAGCTCACCGTCGCCGACGTCAAGCAGGGCCTGGCCGACGCCGGCCTGCCGGTGCGTCGCTAGCCCGCCTCCCCGGTCGCCGCGGCGGCGCCGGTCTGGTTGAGGTTGCGGATCTCGCGCAGGGCCACCGAGAGCATGGCGATGTCGAGCGTCTCGGCCTCCTTCAGGTCCTCCAGCATGTCGAAGCAGCGCGCCAGCGACGAGCGGTTCTCGTCCATCCACCCGTCGATCAGGGTCTCGGCGTCCTCCGCCCGCGAGCTCGGCCGCAGCACCTGGCAGGTGAGGTCGCGCTGCTCGGAGTAGAGGTCGTCGCGCAGCGCGCCCCTGGCCAGCGCCTCCCAGCGGCTCTGCGACGACAGGCGGGCGATCTGGTCGCGCAGCCAGTGCAGGTCCAGGCGGGCGCCGAGGGCGAACCAGACCGCCGCCACCGCCTCGACCGGCTCGCCGGTCGCGCTGGCCACCTCGATCACGTTCAGCCCCGAGATCAGCGCGTCCATGCTGGCCACCCGGGTGGCCAGCGCCTCGGGGACGCCCTTGCGGGCGTAGCGCTCGGCGGTGGCGGTGAGGGCATCGACGTCGGCCTTGGCCAGCAGGCCGGGCAGCTCGCGGGCGAGCGTCGCCACCCCCGGCGCGAAGTGGTCGACGGTGGCGGAGATGTCGAGCGGCTGGCGCCGGTTGCGCAGGAACCACAGCGAGGCCCGCCGCAGCAGCCGCTTCGCCTCGATCATCAGGGCGTTCTGCACGTTGGTCGAGACCACGTAGTCGAGCTCGCTCAGCTCCTTCCAGAGCCGGCGCATGTCGAACACCTCGCGCGCCGCCGTGTAGGCGCGGGCGACGTCGGGCGCTGCCGCGCCCGCTTCCTCGTGGAGCCGGTGCGCGAAGCTCGCCCCGACGCGGTTGACCATGCTGTTGGCGATGTAGGTGGCGATGATCTCGCGGCGCAGCGGGTGGCTGCGGACCTGCTCGGCGAAGCGCTCCCGCAGCACCGCCGGCAGGTAGCGCTCCAGGTCGTTGGCCAGGTAGGCGTCCTCGAGCACGTCGGAGGCGACCAGTTCGTCCTTCAGGGTGACCTTGGCGTAGGCGAGCAGCACGGCCAGCTCCGGGCGGGTCAGGCCGCGCGCCTGGGCGCGCCGCTCGGCCAGGGTCTCCCTGTCCGGCAGGAACTCGAGCTTGCGGTCCAGCCTGCCGGCGCGCTCCAGGCTGCGCATCATCCGCGCCTGCTCGTCGAGGAGCACGTCGCGCTGCGCCTCCATCAGGCTGATCGCCTGCACCTGCCGGTAGTTGTCGAGCAGCACCGCCTGGGCCACCTGGTCGGTCATGTCCGCCAGCAGCTCGTTGCGCTGCTTGCGGGTCAGGTCGCCGGCGGCGACCACCGAGTTGAGCAGGACCTTGATGTTGACCTCGTGGTCGGAGCAGTCCACCCCGGCGGAGTTGTCGATCGAGTCGGTGTTGACCCGCCCGCCGCCGAGCCCGAACTCGATCCGGGCGAGCTGGGTGAGGCCGAGGTTGCCGCCCTCGCCGACCACCTTGCAGCGCAGCTCGGTGGCGTCGACCCTGACGCCGTCGTTGGTGCGGTCGCCGACGTCGGTGTGGCTCTCGGAGGAGCTCTTGACGTAGGTGCCGATGCCGCCGTTCCACAGCAGGTCGACCGGGGCCGCCAGGAGCGCCTGCACGAGCTCGTTGGGGGTCAGCGCCTCCGTCTCGACGCCGAGCACGCGGCGCGCCTCCGCGGAGAGCTTGATCGACTTGGCGCTTCGGGGCCAGATGCCCCCGCCGGGGGAGAGCAGCTCGTGGTCGTAGTCGTCCCAGGTCGAGCGCGGCAGGTTGAACAGGCGCTCGCGCTCGGCGAAGCTCGCCTCCGGGTCGGGGTCGGGGTCGACGAACACGTGCAGGTGGTTGAACGCGCCGACCAGCTTGATGTGCCGCGACAGCAGCATGCCGTTGCCGAACACGTCGCCGGACATGTCGCCGATGCCGACCACGGTGAACTCGGTCGTCTGGGTGTTCACCCCCAGCTCGCGGAAGTGCCGCTTGACCGACTCCCAGGCGCCGCGGGCGGTGATGCCCATCTTCTTGTGGTCGTAGCCGGCCGAGCCGCCCGAGGCGAACGCGTCGTCGAGCCAGAAGCCGTACTCGGCCGCGATCGAGTTGGCGATGTCGGAGAACGTGGCCGTGCCCTTGTCCGCCGCGACCACCAGGTAGGGATCGTCGTCGTCGTAGCGGACCGTCTGCGGCGGCGGCACCACCCGTCCGTCGACCCGGTTGTCGGTGAGGTCGAGCATGCCCCGGATCAGGGTCGAGTAGCAGGCGACGACCTCCTCCTGCAGCGCCTGGCGCCCCGTCGGCGGCCGCTTGACCACGAAGCCGCCCTTGGCGCCGACGGGCACGATCACCGCGTTCTTGACCATCTGGGCCTTCATCAGGCCGAGGACCTCGGTGCGGAAGTCCTCGCGCCGGTCCGACCAGCGGATGCCGCCCCTGGCGACCTTGCCGCCGCGCAGGTGCACGCCCTCGGTCCGGGGCGAGTACACGAACACCTCGTACTTCGGCCGCGGCAGCGGCAGGACCGGGATCTGCGAGGAGTCGAGCTTGAACGACAGGTACGGCCGGCGGCCGCCGCCGTCGTCGCGGCGGAAGTAGTTGGTGCGCAGCGTCGACTCGATCAGGTTCAGGAAGCTGCGCAGGATGCGGTCCTCGTCGAGGTTGGCCACCGCGTCGATCGCCGCCGAGATGTCCCGGCTGAGCAGCTCCATGGCCGCCGCACGGCGGTCCTGCGCCGGCATGGTGGCGAGCGCCGCGAGGGCCGCCTCGGCGGGCTCGCCCGCCTGCCGGGCGCCGTCGTCGGCGGCCTCCGCGGCGGGCGGCACCGCCGCGCCGGCGGGGTCGAAGCGCGCCCGGAACAGCTCCACCAACTGGTGGGCGATCGCCGGGTTCCCCGCCAGGGCCTCCTCCATGTAGTCCTGGCTGAAGGTCATGCGCGTCTGGCGCAGGTACTTGCAGTAGCCGCGCAGCACGGCGATCTCGTGCCAGGCGAGGCCCGCCTCGAGCACCAGCCGGTTGAAGCCGTCGCTCTCCGCCTGGCCGCGGAGGCTGGCCGCGAACGCCTCCTGGAACAGGTCGCGCACGGCCGGCAGGTCGATCTCGCGGCCGTCGGCCGAGAGGCTGAAGTCGTGGATCCACACCGGCGGCGCGCCCGCCGGCCGCACCTCGTAGGGGCGCTCCTCGACCACCTCGACGCCCATGTCCTCGAGCATCGGCACGGCGTCGGACAGCGGCAGCGGGTGCTCGGCCCAGAACAGCTTGAAGCGCAGCTGCCCCGGCGCCGCCTCCAACGGCCGGTACAGGCTCATGCCGAGCCCGCCCGCCTCCGCCAGGCCCTCCATCCGCTGCACGTCGTAGACCGCGCTGCGGGCGGAGAAGTCCTCCCGGTAGGCGGCGGGGAAGGCGTCGCCGTAGCGGTTGGTGAGCCGGTTGCCGACCTCCTCGCCGTGCTGCTCCAGCAGCAGCCCGTGCAGCTCGTCGCGCCAGGAGCGGCTCGCCTCGACCAGCCGGCTCTCGATCTCCAGGACGTCGAACTCCGGCAGCCCGCTCGGCGGGATGCGCGCGATGAAGTGCAGCCGGGCGAGCACCGACTCGGACAGCTGCACGGAGAAGTCGTCCAGCGTGGCGCCGGGGAAGGCGTGCTGCAGCACCGCCTCGATGCGTCGCCGCACCTCGGTGTTGTAGCGGTCGCGCGGCACGTAGATGAGGCACGACAGGAAGCGCCCGTAGGGGTCGCGCCAGAGGAACAGGCGCACGCGGCGGCGCTCCTCCAGGCGGAGGATGCCCATCGTCACCTCGAACAGGCTGTCCTCGGAGATCTGGAACAGCTCGTCCCTGGGGAAGCTGTCGATGATGTTGAGCAGCGCCTTCTCGTCGTGGCCGCCCGGAGCCAGGTTGGCCCGCTCCAGCACGCCGGCCACCTTGCGGCGCAGCACCGGGATCTCGCGCGGGCTGCGGTTGTAGGCGACCGAGGTGTACAGCCCGAGGAAACGCCACTCGCCGGTCACCTCGCCGTCGTCGCCGAAGCGCTTGACGCCGATGTAGTCGAGGTAGGAGGGACGGTGCACGGTGGCGCGCGAGTTCGCCTTGGTCAGGGTGAGGGCGTGCCGTTCCCGCGCCAGCCGGCGCACCTCGGGCGGCAGCTTGGCGAAGCTGATGGAGACCGGCCGGTCGCCGTGGTCGCGCAGGATCCCGAGCCCGGTGCCGGGCACCGAGCGCAGCGCGTCCTCGCCGCCCTCGTCGATCAGGTCGTACTCGCGGTAGCCCAGGAAGGTGAAGTTGTCGTCGCGGATCCACTCCAGCAGGGCCTTTGCCTCGGCGAGCTCGACCTGGTCGATGGCCGGCGGGTTCTCCTCGTAGCGCGCCAGGATCTCGCCGACCTGCGCGCGCATGGCCTCCCAGTCCTCGACCGACGCGCGCACGTCTTCGAGCACCCGATGCAGCCCGTCGGTGAGCGCCTCGAGCACGTCGGGCTCGGTCTGGCGGTCGATCTCCATGTGGATGTACGACTCGCGCAGGACGTCGTCGCCCTCCGTGCCCTTCTGCAGCACCTCCAGCAGCTCGCCCTGCTCGTTGCGCCGCACCTGGACGACCGGGTGGATGGGCAGGTGGATGGTGAAGCCGTGGCGGTTGAGCTCCATCGCCACCGAGTCCACCAGGAACGGCATGTCGTCGGTGATGACCTCGACGATGGTGTGGATCGAACGCCAGCCGTGCTCCTCGAAGCGGGGGCTGAAGACGCGGACCTTGGCGCTGCCGGGCGGGCGGCGGCGGCCGAAGCTCCAGTGGGCGAGCATGGCGCCGTAGAGGTCGTCGATGTCGAGGTCGACCAGGTCCTCCGGAGCGACGTTGCCGTAGTAGCGGCGCGCCAGCGCCTCGACCTGCGGGGCGTCCTCCTCCGGCAGCTTCTCGTGGATCATCGTGGCGATGCGGTCGAGGATCTCCGCCTTCATCTGCTCCGGCTTCGTCGCCATCCGGGCTCTCCTGCTCGCGGTCGCCGCCGCGGCCGGGCACGAGCCGATCACGCCCTCGTGCGCCGCCTGACGGGACGACGGTTCGCCTCTACCTGGTCCCTAGGGTAGTAGATCGTCCTACCCATGCCGCCGGTGAAAGCCCGACGCCCCCGTGACCGGGCAGGAATCCTTCGGGCGGTCCGGACGATCTGAACCTTGGGCGCCATCCGCCCCGTACCTCCGTGCGGTGCGGCAGGACGGCGTCTGGAGCGGCATGGCGGAGATCAGGGTCGACCCGGCCGCGCTGCGGGACGCGGGCGGCGAGCTCGAAGCGGTCGCCGGGCGCGTCGACGCCGCCCGGCGCGGCCTCGCCAGCCTCGGCGGGACCGCCGCGGCCGCCGGCGACGGCCCCGCCGCCGCCAGCTTCGAGCGCATGCGGGCGGCCCTGGACGCCGGCGTCGACCGGGCGGGCCTGCTGCTGTCGCTGCTCGGCCGCCGGGTGGAAGCGGGCGCCGACGGATACCAGGCCACCGACCAGGCGGCCCTGCCGCCCCCGCCGGCACCGGGCGGCGCCCCGTGATCCTCGCCGACGCGGACCCGGTCGCGGTCCCCGCCGGCGACCCCACCGCGCTGCGGGCGGCCGCCAGCACCCTGTCGGCCTCGGCCGAGGCACAGGACAGCGCCGCCGCGACGGTCGCGGCCGTGGCCGGCACGGCGGTCCCGCCCGCCTGGACGGGCACGGCCGCGAGCTCGTGCGCCGGCGCCGAGGAACGCGCGGTGGCCGACTGCCGCGCCCTGGTCCGCGCCATGCGCGAGGCGGCCGCCGCCGTCGCCCAGCTCGCCGCGGAGCTGGCCGAGGCCGTCGACGACGCCCGCCGGGCGGCCGGCCAGGCCGCCGACCTCGCCGCCGCCCAGCGCCGCCTCGACCACGTCGCGGTGGTCGCCAGCCCGTCCGACCTGCCGTCCCTGCAACGGCGCGCCGACCGGCTCGCCTCGGAGGCGACCGGCATCCAGCACCGGAGCGCCGCTGCCGCCGAACGAGCCCGCCTCGCCAACCTCGCCGCCGCCGCGGCGTTCGACCAGGTCACCGCGAGCCTCCCCCAGGTCGCCACCCTCACGGCCGACTGCCCTCCCACGACCAGGGCCGCCACCCGATCCGCGATCGACGCCCAGCTCGCCGTTCTCCTGGGCCGACCCCTGACCGTCACCGAATCTCCCGAAGACCCGGACGCCACGCTCCCGGAGTCCGTCTTCGGCCTCGGCATGCTCCTCGCCGGCGGCGGCGTAGTCATCAACCCAGCCAAGAAGAAGGGCAAGGGCAAGCGCGGTGGACAGGCCGGCCGTGCTACGAGCGGCGCCGGGGGTCCCAGCGGGGGCAAGCCGCCGAAGGACGAAGGTCAGAAGCAGAGGGTCATGCCAGGGCCGGTTTGGACCGCGGACGAGGCCAAGGCGAAGGCACGAGAGATGGGGTGGACGAAGACCAACTACCTCTCAGGCAGTTCCGACGAG